>NZ_QKSU01000014.1:0-87732 GCF_003234665.1 Curtobacterium sp. MCLR17_059
CGCGTAGGACTCACCTGTCGACAGTCGCGCACCAGTCGATCCCGAGGCGCCGCCGGACACCGGGGGCCCGGTCGACCCCGACCCCGCCACGGCGCCGGGGCCGGCTCCGGCTCCGTGGCGGGGTCGGCGTCGACCGGGACCGCGGTGTCCGCGGGCGCCTCGGGCTCGACAGGTGCGCCACTGTCGACAGGTGACTCCTCCTCGCCCTCGCCCGGAGCCTCCGGCTCCACGGACGCGTCGGCTCGCTCCTCGGTCGGCGCGGGTGCCGTCGTGACGGTCGTCGCGGCGGCCATGTCCGGCACTGCCAACGGCGCGAACGCCAGCAGGAGGGCTGCGGCAGAGGTGGACTTGCTGAGCGGGGGCATTCGGGGCTCCGATCGAAGGGGTCGGTAGCCATCGTATGCAATATGTATTTCACATGCAATGCATTGCACGGATTCAGGGCCGTCCAGCGCATCCGGATCGCGCACACAGGCCAGATGCGGAAGTATGTGTCGGTGACGATCATGACGGAACGGCCGGTCGACCAGGCATCGAGCAGTGAACCGGAGCAGCCCGGCAACGCCACGGCGAAGCACCGGAACGTCTCACTGCTCTCCGTGGCGACCACCACGGCAGAGCGTGTGACGACCTCGGCCGACATCGAGGCCAAGCTCCGCGGGGTCCTCCGTCGACTCCGTCTGCCGATGGGTCTGCTCGAGCGCGTCGCCGGGGTCATCGAGCGTCGCAACTGGGGCGAGGGCCAGACCTTCCAGGACGCCGCGATCGACGCCGGCCGCCGTGCCATGGCCGAGGCCGGTGTCCGTCCGGACGAGATCGGGCTGCTCATCAACACCTCGGTGACCCGTCCGCACCTCGAGCCGTCGGTGGCCGTCCGCCTGCACCACGGCCTCGGGCTGCCGTCGTCCGCCATCAACTTCGACATCGCGAACGCCTGCCTGGGGTTCGTCAACGCCATGAGCGTCGCCGCGGGCATGATCGACTCCGGGCAGATCAAGTACGCGCTCGTCGTCGACGGCGAGGACGCCGACCAGGTGCAGCTCAACACCATCGACCGCCTGAACCAGGGCGGTCGGAACCGCAAGGACTTCATGAGCGAGTTCGCCAGCCTGACCCTCGGGTCCGGTGCTGCCGCAGCCGTGCTCGGCCCGGCGGACCTGCACCCCGAAGGACACCGGATCGTCGGCGGCGTCACCCGCGCGGCGACCCAGTGGTACGACCTGTGCGTGGGCAGCGTCGACGGCATGTTCACGGACGCGAAGATGCTGCTCAAGGGCGGCATGGAGCTCGTCGTCGCCGCCTGGACCGAGGCCCGCGCCCACTTCGACTGGGCCGACATGGACCGCTACGTGCTGCACCAGGTCTCCGACGTGCACACCAACGCCTTCGTCGAGGCGATCGGCATCCCGCGCGACAAGGTCCCCACCACGTACCAGCGCTTCGGCAACGTCGGCCCCGCGTCGATCCCGATCACCCTGGCCGACGAGGTCGCATCCGGTGGTATCCGTCGCGGTGACCGCGTGTTCCTGGGGGGCGTCGGTTCCGGCATCAACACGGCGATGATGGAACTCCACTGGTGAGGTCCCGGCTGCCCCGCGTCGCCGCGAGCACGGCTCCGGCGACGCAGCCGCCCTCCCTGCCCGGCCTCGACCCGGCGTGGTCGCGTCTGGTCACGGTTGCCGCGTGGTCCGGAGAGCGGACGGGAGGAACGGATCGCGCCGCGCGCACCTGGCATCTCCTCGACACGGCCGGGTCCCTGGCCGCGCTCGGCGTGGAACCGGTCGGCACGATCCTCTGCGTGCACGGCAACCCGACCTGGTCGTACCTGTGGCGGTCGGTGCTCCGCACCTCGCTCGAGGTCGCTCAGGCCGGCGGCCCGGCCTGGCGCGTGGTCGCCGTCGACCAGCTCGACATGGGCTTCTCGGAGCGCACCGGCGTCGAGCGGGGACTGGCGCAGCGCGTCGCGGACCTCGGTGCCCTGACCGACGAACTCGGGCTGACCGGACCGGTCGTCACCCTCGGCCACGACTGGGGTGGTGTGGTGTCGCTCGGTTGGGCGGTCGACCACCCGGACGTCCTGGCCGCCGCGATGACGTGCAACACCGCCGTGCACCAGCCCGACGACGCCCCGATCCCCGCACCGCTGCGGCTCGCCCTCGGCCCGGGGATGCTCGGCCGCGCGACGGTCGTGACCCCGGCGTTCCTCGAGACCACCCTGGCCATCGCGCACCCGAAGCTCGACCGTGCCACAGCCGACGGCTACCGGGCGCCCTACCGCGGTGCCGCCCGTCGCGGTGGCATCGGCGGCTTCGTCGCGGACATCCCCGTCGACGCCCGGCACCGGAGCGCACCCGAACTCGACCGCATCGCCGCCGGGGTCGCCGCGCTCGACGTACCGGTGCTCCTGCTCTGGGGTCCGCGCGACCCGGTGTTCCTCGAGCGCTACCTGGACGACCTGACCGAACGTGTGCCGCACGCCGACGTCCACCGGTTCGAGGGCGCCGGGCACCTGCTGCCCGATGACGCCGACGTGGCGGGCGCGGTCTTCGACTGGCTCGGTGACCGCCTGCCGGACGGTGGCCGTCCTGCGCAGGCCCCCACGGGCCTCCAGTCCGACGTCGTGGACCCGGGCCAGCCCGCACCGGCGACCCCGCCGCTCTGGGCACGGCTCGACGAACTGCGCGAGAGCGACGAACCCGCGCTGGTCGAGATGGCCGCCGCCGGTGGCCCCCGCACGATCACGTGGCGACTGCTCGCCCGACGGGTCGACGAGATCGCCGCAGGACTCGACGACCTGGGCGTCCGGAGCGGCGACCGTGTCTCGCTCCTGGTGACCCCCGGCGCCGACCTGACCGCCGTCCTGTACGCCTGCGTGCGGATCGGCGCGGTCGTCGTCGTCGCGGACGCCGGTCTCGGACTCGGCGGCCTGACCCGCGCGGTCCGCGGCGCCCGACCCGACTGGATCATCGGCGCGCTGCCCGGGCTCGGGGCCGCGCGTGCCCTCGGCTGGCCGGGGCGACGCATCGCGACGCTCTCGCTGCCCGCACCGGCACGGAAGGCGCTGCGGGTGGAGCACACGCTCGTCGACGTCGCCCGCCGTGGCGCCCGCCGTCTCGCGCACGGCGCCGCGCTGCCGGCGGCACCGTCGCCGGACGCACCCGCGGCCGTGCTCTTCACCTCGGGATCGACCGGGCCGGCGAAGGGCGTCGTGTACACCCACGGGCAGCTCAGCGCCGTCCGGGACGCGCTGGCCACCCAGTACGACGTCGGAGTCGGCACCGGCCTCGTCGCCGGGTTCGCGCCGTTCGCGCTGCTCGGTCCGGCCCTCGGAGCACGGTCGGTCGCGCCCGACATGGACGTGACCGCGCCACGCACCCTGACGGCGAAGGCGGTCGCGGCCTCGGTCGCCGCGGCCGACGCCACCGTCGTGTTCCTGTCGCCGGCGGCCCTGGCGAACGTCGTCGCGACCGCGTCGGAGCTCACCGACGCCGACCGGCAGGCGCTGAAGGGCGTGCGGCTGTTCCTGTCGGCCGGGGCTCCCGTCTCGGCTGCGCTGCTCACCGCGGCGACCGAGCTGATGCCGAATGCCAGCGCCCACACCCCCTACGGCATGACCGAGGGACTGCTCATGACCGACGTCGACCTCGACGGGGTCCGTGCCGCCGGTCGGTCCGACGACGAGGGGATCTGCGTCGGGGTGCCGGCAGCGAACGTCCGCGTCCGCATCGCGCCGCTCGACGGTTCCGGGCGCTCGACCGGAGCCCTGACGGACGAGCCCGGGATCACCGGGGAGATCGTCGTCGCGGCACCCCATGTGCGCGACCACTACGACCGGCTCTGGCGCACCGATCGGGTCTCGCGCCTCGGCGTCGACGACCCGCGCGGGCACCGCACCGGGGACGTCGGACACCTGGACGCCGCGGGACGGATCTGGGTCGAGGGCCGACTGCAGCACGTGCTGGTGACTCCGGACGGGGTCGTCACGCCGGTGGGACCGGAGCAGCGGATCGAGGGCGTCGACGGTGTCGAACGCGCCGGCGTCGCGGGCATCGGGCCGGTCGGCACACAGCAGGTGGTGGCGGTCGTCGAGACCGACCCTGCCGTGCGCCGGCCGGGTCTGGCGTCGCCGTCGCTCGCCGCAGCGATCCGTGCCGCCGCCGGGGTGCCACTCGCCGCGGTGCTCGTCGTGCCCGTGCTGCCGACCGACATCCGGCACAACTCCAAGGTCGACCGCACCCGGCTGTCCCGCTGGGCCGGTTCGGTGCTGTCCGGCGGACGGATGGTCCGCCCGTGATCGGCGCGTTCGGCGCGTTCTCACGCGCTCACCGACACCTCACGGGCCGTCGGGGGCGTGAGGTGTCGGTGAGCACGAATCGCCGACCCGTCGCGGTGCTGTCCGGCGGACGGATGGTCCGCCCGTGAAGGTCCTGGTCACCGGGGCCAGCGGGTTCCTCGGACAGGCCACCGCCGCCGCCGTGCGGGACGCCGGCCACGAGGTCCGGACGTTCCAGCGCCGTCCTTCGGGAGTGCCCGGGGTGCAGGACGTCGCCGGGACGATGACCGACGACGCCGCGATCGCCCGCGCGGTCGACGGGGTCGAGGCCGTCGTGCACCTGGCGGCGAAGGTGTCACTCGCCGGGGACCCGGCCGACTTCGCCCGGGTCAACATCGAGGGCACCCGCTCACTGCTGGCGGCCGCCCGTGCAGCCGGCGTCGGGCGCTTCGTCTTCGTGTCGTCGCCGTCGGTCGCGCACACCGGGTCGTCGCTCGTCGGGGCCGACGCCGGTCCGGCCGAGCCGTCCCGTGCCCGAGGCCACTACGCCCGCACCAAGGCCGCGGCGGAGCTGCTGGCACTCGACGCCGACGCCCAGGACTTCGCCGTCGTGGCGGTCCGGCCGCACCTGGTGTGGGGTCCGGGCGACACCCAGCTCGTCGGACGGATCGTCGAGCGTGCCCGCGCCGGACGGCTCCCGCTGCTCGACTCCGGCGCCGCGCTCATCGACACGCTCTACGTCGACAACGCCGCGACGGCCATGGTCGCGGCGCTCGAGCACGTCACGGACGACGGCGTCCACGGCAACGCCTACGTCGTCACGAACGGTGAGCCCCGACCGGTCGCCGACCTGCTCGCCGGCATCTGCACGGCGTCGGGCGTCCGACCGCCGCAGTGGCACGTGCCGGCCGCGGTCGCGCGGGCCGCGGGCTCCGTGGTCGAGGCCGTCTGGCGCGTCCGACCGGGCGAGGACGAACCGCCGATGACCCGGTTCCTGGCCGAACAGCTCTCGACGGCGCACTGGTTCGACCAGCGACGGACCCGGAGCGACCTGCGGTGGACCCCGTCGGTGTCGATCGACGACGGGCTCGAACGGCTGCGCGCCGCGGCTCAGGCCTCGTCGGCCGCCACGTAGACCCAGGCCGTCGAGCCCGAGGCCAGCGTGACCCGGATGCGCTGGTAGTCGGCGACCTCGTAGCCGTCGACCGCGCGGAGCTGCCATTCGTACCCGAGCGTCAGGGCCACACCCTCGACGACGTCGTGCGCGGAGCCGCGGCGGAGGATCGGGTGCCGGTCGGAGCCGCTCGTCCGGATGACGTCCGGGTCGGTGATCGTCACCCAGTCGAGCCGCCAGCCGGGCAGGGAATCCGGGGTGGTGGGGACGTGGTCCCCGAACAGCGACTCCTGCACGAGCGGCTGCTGGAGCGTGCCGTACGAGAAGACCCGGTGCGTCTCGCCGGGGCGCGGCGTCGGACGCTTGACGGGGCGCGGAGCGACCGCCGGGGTCGAGGTCCAGACGAGTGCACCGGCCAGGCCGGTCAGGCCGAGGTGCAGCAGCCCGATGATGCCGAGGGCGCTGCCCCAGGAGATCCCGGAGTCGTCGCCGAGGCAGCGGGACTGCGGCCAGATCTCGGAATCGGAGAGGCACCCGTACCGGTTCGTGATCCCGACCACCAGCCCGATGACGCCGACGACGAGACAGACGAGCGCGAACGCGCCGAGACCGATGACCCAGCGCTGGCCGGGGGAGAGACGCTTCACGTCGCGAGGCTAGCGGACGGGCAGTGGACTCCGGGACCACCCGGGTGGGCCGACCTGGTCGGGTGGGGCGGGCCTCCAGGCCGGGACCGTGTGCACGACGTCAGCCGGTGAAGCGGGTCCAGAGCTCGGTGACGATCGGCCAGACGTCGCCCGCGCGGTCGGCGGAGCCGACGGCGACCAGGACGACGGGGACCAGGGTGACCGCCACGCTCACCAGGACGGCGAGCACGACGGCGGTCGTCGCGGTGGCGGTCTGCCGGCGGGTCAGGGCGAGCAGGAGCAGGCCGAGCACCACGACCGCACCGAGCAGGGCGATCAGGGTGACGCGGACGAACGGGAACGGCACGAGGCCGGCGGTGGTGGCGGTGACCCCGCCGAGGAACCCGACCAGCGGCAGGAAGCCGCCGACCGCGACGGCGAGGACGAGGAAGACCCCGATGCCGCCGGCGATCCAGACGCCGCGGGGTCGGGGACGCCGGGCACGGGGCCGGCGCCCTCCGGACCAGGCGGTGGTCACGGCTGGTCCCGGTGACGGGGAGCCGTGGCGGCATCCGCTGCCGCATCGGCGGCGACGGCTGCGTCGTCGGCAGCGTCGGCCGCTGCATCGGCAGCGTCGGCGGCCCGGTCGCTGGTCGTGCCGGCCGCGTCGACGACGACGTCGCGGGCCTGCTCGGCGGCGTCCTTCGCAGACGATGCCGCGTCGGCGGCCTGCTCGGATGCCCGGGCGAGCGACTCCGAGGCGGCGTCACGCAGACGCTCGCCCGTCTCGGCGGCGTCGACGGCACGCTTGGTCGTGTCGGCGGTGGCGTCGGCAGCCTGCTTCGTCGCGTTCGCCGTGGCCGACGCAGCCTGCTTCGTCGCATCGGCCGTGGCCGTCGCGGCACGCTTGGTCGCGTCGGCGGTGGTCTCGGCGGCCCGCTTGACCGCGTCGCCGGTCGACTCGGCCGCCTGCTTGACCGCATCGGTCGCCTGCTCGGCGGCCCGGCCGAGCGGTGACTGCTCGTCGTCGAACGGACCGTGCACGTCGAGGACGCGCACGTCGACCGAGGTGCGGAGGTCGGACAGCTGCCGCGTCGCTGCGGTGACCTGCTGCCGGACCTCGGCGGCGACGTCGAGCACCGGGTGCGGGTAGCTGACGACGACGGCGACCTGCACGCTGAGCACGCCGTCCTGTTCGTCGACCTGCACGCCGGTGGTGCCCGCCGAACGGCCGAGCTGCTTCCGCAGCTGGTCGGCGGCACGGGCGGCGATCCCGCCGAGGTGGTGCACGCCGGGCACGCCGAGCGCGGTCTCCGCCGCGGTGCGCGCGACGATCGTCGCGGTGCTCGCGTCGTCGGGCAGCGGCTCCGTCAGTGCTGCGGGCAGGGCCACCTCGGTGACCTGCGTGTTCGCATGGGGGTCGTGCTGCATGGTTCCTCCTCGTTCGGGATCTGCGCGGGGACGCATCGGGGCACCCGTTCGACGGGTGCCCCGATGCGGTCGTGCGACCTACTTCTTGAAGACGTCCTTGACGTCCTCGCCGGTCTGCTTCGCGCTCGCAGCGGCCTGGTCCTTCTTGCCTTCGGCGACCTTCGAGTCGTCGTTGGTCAGGTTGCCGACGGCTTCCTTCGCCTTGCCGGCGAGGTCCTGAGCGGCGTTCTTGATCTTGTCGTCGAGTCCCATGACGGGTCCTTTCGTGGGTGGGCGTACGCCCGGTGGTGTGGTGGTGGGCCGGGAGGCCCGGGGTGCGTCCGGCTGACGGGTGTCAGTGGACGCGGGTCGACTTCGCGAGCGCGGAGCGGGTACCGCCGGTCAGGTGCACGAGCACCGGGACCGGACGGCCGAGGGTGCGGTCGAGGACCGCGACGGCTCGGTCGACGGCGTCGAGCACGCTGACGGCGTCCCCGCCGCGGCGGACCGCGACACGGATCCGGGCGGCGCGCTGCCGGCGGACGAGGTAGGTGTCGACCCGGGAGCCGACCACGTCGCGGACACCCGCGAGTTCGTGCTCGAGGACGTCCCGGACGAGTGCGACGTTGACGGTGACGGCATCGTCGCCCGAGTGCTCCCGGACGGCGACGGACGTGCCGCCACCACCGCGGGTGAACACCCACACGAGCGACAGGACGATCACGAGGGCCGCGGCCCCGGCGACGATCCACAGCGCGGACGCGGGGACGTCGAGGCTGCGGGGGAGGTCGACGTACGGCTTGACGGCGTCCTGGACGGCGGGCAGCACGCCCGCGCCCATCGCGATCCCGACGACCACGGCGACGAGGCCGAGGATGAACAGGATGATCCGGTTGAGGGTCCGGTTGCTCTTGGTCATGCGAGGGTTCCCTTCTCCTCGACCCGGACGCGGACGCGTCGGCCGAAGCGCTCGTCGAGACCGCTCAGACGCTCCACGACGGCGGCGCGGACGCTCGCCTCGTCGACCGGCACACCGGTGACGGGGACGATGCGGACCTCGGTGGAACGGCCACGGGCGGTGGCGGAGGCGTTCCCCTCGGGGACACCGGCCGCCATGCCGGCAGCGTTCGCCGCGGTGGAGGCGACGATGCGGGCGTCGATGACGACCGCACCACGCTCGTGTTCGACGACCGATCGGTGCTGCCGGCCGGGCTTGAGCGCCAGGACGACCAGCACGACGCCGAGGACGACGAGCACACCCGCGATGACCTCGACGACGGTGACGAACGCGGCGTCCGGACGGAGCGCCGTGTCGACCACGGTCTGGGGGTCGGCGACCAGCGGCGGGCGTCCGATGGCGCTGAGCACCGCCTCGGTGCCGATCCAGGCGGCCACCAGAGCGAGCACCACGAGTGCCACCGCCACTGCTGTGGAGCGGGAGCGGTGCACGCTCCGACGACGGATGCGTCGTTCGACGGAACCGTTGCTCATGATGGCCTCCTAGCGGGCCCGGGACTCGTGCTCACGCACGATCCCGGTGAGTTCGATGTGGGCACTGCCGACGCGACGCCCGGTCAGGTCGCTCACGCGGCCCTTGACCTGGTCCGCGATCCGGATCGACCCGGAGACGATGTCGTCGCTCGCGGCGATCGGCCCGGTGATGTCGAGTGACAGTGCTCCCGCCGCGTCGCCGAGTCCGACGCGCACCCGCTTGGCGGGGGCGCCGAGCCCTTCGGCTGCGACGGCCCGCGCCAGCGAGGTGAGCGCGCGTGCGGTGATCTCGACGCGGCCCGGGACGTCCGGGCCGGCGTTCACCGGGAGCTCCGGCGTCCGGTCAGCACGTCGGTCAGGGCACCGCGGTCGATGCGACCGGTGGCGAGTGCGGCCACGAGGGCCCCGATCGCACCGAACACGATGACGAGCACGAAGCCCCAGAACCCGAACTGCAGTGCCACGACGGCGAGGACTGCGCCGATGAGGGCGCCGATCAGCGTGTTGCTCATGCGACTCGGGCTTCCTTCTTCTCGTCCTCGTTGTCGTCGTCGTCACCCGGGATGTAGACGTCCTGGACGGTCACGTTGACCTCGGCGACCTCCATGCCGACGATCTGCTCGAGGGCACGGGCGACACCGGCACGGACGCCGTCGGCGACCTGCTGGAGCGACACCGGGTACTCGGCGACGATCACGATGTCCGCGGCGACCTGCTTCTCGCCGACCTCGACCTTGACGCCCTGACCGAAGTCACGCTGGCCGATGGCGTCGCGGATGGCGCCGATGGCACGGGCTGCGCCGTTGCCGAGGGAGTGCACGCCGTTGACCTCGCGGGCGGCGATGCCGGCGACCTTCGACACGACGGTGTCGTCGATGACGGTCTTGCCGGTGACGCCGCTGGTGCCGGCGTGCGAGGTGGCACGGGTCGCCGTGGTGGCCGGGGTGGGGGTGGTGGTGTCAGCCATGTTCGTTCCTTCCGTTGACCCGCCGGGCGTTCCCAGCGGTTGCTGTTCACGGATGAGACGGGCTGTGGAAGAGATTCGTCACACACGACTTCTCGGATTCGGGTGATGTCCAGGGATCCCCGGAAAACCGGGGATGTGGGTGTACCCCCGGGGTGTTCCGTCCGGCCGTTCAGCCGATTCCGGCCGCGCCGTTGCGCTCGGCAGCGGCCCGCATAGCACGCACACAGGCCATCGGGGACTCGCCGCGCTCCTCGCGGAAGAGCTGCTGCAGCCGTCTGGGGAGCACCCCTGCGGCGGCCGCGATGTCGTCGAGCGTGAGCGGGTCGTCGAGGTGCTGCTCGATGTACGACACCGCACGACGGACACGCCACGACGCCTTGCCGACCTGCGGCTGCGCGGCCAGCGACGCGCGTTTCGTCACGGCGGGGTCCTCGCCGAACCGGTCGCGGTAGGTCTCGGCGAACCGGCCCGGGTTGGTGAAGCCCCAGCGGCGGGCGATCGCGGCGATGCCGGATGACACGAGCGGACAGTCCGCCGGGGCGACCGGGCCGCCCCGGTCCGCGCGGAGCAGCTCCTCGCGCACCCGGTCGAGGCGGTGGTCGCGGAGGAACCGGTGCGGCGTGGTGTCGAGCGTCCGGGCGAAGACGTCCTGCAGCCCGCGCTGGCTCAGTCCGCAGGCCGCGGCGATGGTGGGGACCGAAGGGCGTTCGGCGGCGTGCAGCTCGATGAAGCGGATCGCGTCGCGGAGCCGGTTCGCCACGGGGACGTCATCACCGCGGTTCCGGATGGGGAACGTGTCGAGGATGACGACGGCCAGCCGGCGGTTCAGCGCGGTCCGCATCGGTCCGAGCACGCGGTCGTCGACCAGGGCCGGCCCGAGTTCACGGATCAGGTGCCGCAGGGGTTCGCGCCGGGCGACGACCTCGTCCTGCTGGTCGAACAGCAGTGGGCCGTCGGGCAGGCGGTAGCCGAGGTCGCGGCCGACGCTCCGCAGGAACCGGTCGGACACGTGCACGCCGTTGTAGACGGTGCCGTCGGACTCGAACCGGTAGGCCTCGGATGCCGAGGCGATGTACGGGCTGCCCGGTTCGACGACGCGGGTGCGGTCGGCGAAGTGCATCTCGAGCCGGCCCTTGGTCAGCCAGAACACCACGTGGTCGTCCCGCACGCCGATGACCCCACCCCGCCGACCGCCCTCGGCCCGCATGGTGCGCAGCGACAGGTCGTCGTCGCCCACGACCGTGTACTCGTACCGGGTGTCGTCGGTGGCGAAGGTCTCGGAGGCGAAGTCCGAGCCGCCGTACTCGGCCGCGAAGATCTCGGAGTAGTCGGAACCCTCGCCGTCGGAGAACCGCAGCCGGCGGAATCCGTTCGTCGTCGAGGGGTCCATGCGCTGATCATGCCACCGGTTGCGCCCGGACGAGATCGAAATACCCTAGGGGGGTACCATATTGAGAACGGTGGAGGCGGACATGCACGAACACGTCGGGTACATCGGCGACAAGGACGACCTGCTCAAGCGACTCCGTCGCGCCGAGGGGCAGGTGCGCGGCATCGCGCGGATGGTCGAGGACGAGACGTACTGCATCGACGTCCTGACCCAGATCTCGGCGGCGAACCGGGCGCTCGAACGCGTCGCGTTGTCGCTGCTCGAGGACCACCTGGCGCACTGCGTCGCCGAGGCCGTCGCCGAGGGCGGGGACGCCGCCGACGAGAAGGTGCGCGAGGCCAGCCAGGCGATCGCCCGGCTCGTCCGCTCCTGACCCTGACGACCCACCACCGAGAAGGAGACACCATGACCACCGAAACGCTGCTCGTCGAGGGCATGACCTGCGACCACTGCGTGATGAGCGTCACCGAGGAACTCACCGAGGTCGACGGGGTGTCGGGCGTCGACGTCCGACTCGTCCCCGGCGGATCGTCCGAGGTCACCGTCAGCTCGGCGGTACCCGTCGACGCGGACGCCCTCCGCGCCGCCGTCACCGAGGCGGGGTACGAGGTCGTGCGCTCGTGACCGACCGCACCGTCGAACTCGACATCACCGGGATGACCTGCGCCTCGTGCGCGAACCGCATCGAGCGGAAGCTCGGCAAGCTGCCCGGGGTCACCGCCACCGTCAACTACGCCACCGAGAAGGCGCAGGTGCAGGTCGCCGCGGACGGCACCGCCGACCCCGAGGCGCTGATCGCCGCGGTGGAGTCGGCCGGCTACGGCGCCACGGTGCCGGCCCCGCCCGCCGCTGCTGACGCCGACCCCGCGGTGGACGAGGACCCGACCGGCCCGCTGCGCCGACGCCTGGTCGTGTCCGCCGTGCTCGCGGTGCCCGTCGTGGTCCTCTCGATGGTGCCGGCGCTGCAGTTCCCGAACTGGCAGTGGCTCGCCCTGACGCTCGCGGCGCCTGTCGCCGTCTGGGGGGCGCTCCCGTTCCACCGTGCCGCGTGGGTCAACGCCCGGCACGGTGCCGCCACCATGGACACCCTGGTGAGCGTCGGTGTCCTCGCCGCCTTCGGGTGGTCGCTGTACGCCCTGTTCTTCGGCGATGCCGGCACGACCGGCATGCACATGACGTTCTCGTGGTTCGCCACGGACCCCGAGGCCACCGACCTGTACCTCGAGGTCGCGGCGGCCGTGACGGTGTTCATCCTCGCCGGCCGGTACATGGAGGCCCGCGCGAAGACACAGTCCGGTGCCGCACTCCGGGCACTGCTCGAACTCGGTGCGAAGGACGCCACCGTCCTGCGCGACGGCGCGGAACACCGCGTGCCGACCTCGTCCCTCGTCGTCGGCGACGTCGTCGTGGTGCGACCCGGTGAGCGGATCCCGAGCGACGGCCTGGTGCAGGACGGCTCCTCGGCCGTCGACCTCAGCATGCTCACCGGCGAGTCCGTGCCGGTCGAGGTCGGCCCGGGCGACCGGGTCACCGGTGCCACGATCAACGTCGGCGGGCGGCTCGTCGTCGCGATCACGCGTGTCGGCGCCGACACCGAGCTCGCCCGGATGGGTCGCCTGGTCGAGGACGCCCAGACCGGCAAGGCCGAGGTGCAGCGTCTGGCCGACCGCGTGTCCGGGGTCTTCGTGCCGATCGTCATCGTGCTCGCCGTGCTGGCCTTCGTCGGCTGGCTCGTGTTCGGCGGCTCGGTCACCGCGGCCTTCACCGCGGCCTTCACCGCGGCCGTCGCCACCCTGATCATCGCCTGCCCGTGCGCTCTCGGGCTCGCCACGCCCACCGCGCTGCTGGTCGGCACCGGTCGCGGCTCCCAGCTCGGCATCCTGATCGGCGGTCCGCAGGTGCTCGAGCGCACCCGCGGCGTCGACACCGTCGTGCTCGACAAGACCGGCACCGTCACCACGGGGTCGATGACCCTGCGGTCGGTCATCGCCGTCGACGAGACCGAGGACGTCGTCCTGCGCCTCGCCGCAGCGGTCGAGGACGGCTCCGAACACCCCGTCGCCCGCGCCGTGACCACCGCGGCCCGTGCCCGGGGCGTCGACCTGCCCGAGGCCGAGCAGTTCACCGCGACCGCCGGCGCCGGTGTGCAGGCTGTCGTGGACGGCGACGTCGTGCTGGTCGGCACGACCCGCTGGCTCGCCGACTCGTGGTCGATCACCCTGCCAACGGTGCTGTCCGACGCCGTCGACCGTGCCGAGGTCGACGGGGGCACGGCGGTCGTCGTCGCCCGGAACGGCACGGCCCTGGGCGTGGTCGTCGTCGGCGACACCGTGAAGCCCGAGGCCGCCGACGCGATCGCCCGCTTCCGGGCGCTCGGCCTGCACCCGGTCCTGCTCACCGGCGACAACGACGGCGCCGCACGTGCGGTCGCCGCGAGCGTCGGCATCGACGAGGTGCACGCCCGCGCGACCCCGGCGTCGAAGCTCGAGACCGTCCGACGGCTGCAGTCCGAGGGGCGGAGCGTCGCGATGGTCGGAGACGGCGTGAACGACGCCGCCGCACTGGCCGCGGCCGACCTCGGCATCGCCATGGGCGCCGGCACCGATGCGGCCATCGCGGCGAGCGACATCACGGTCGTCAGCGGTCGGCTCACCGTGGTGGCCGACGCCATCCGACTGTCGCGCGCGACGCTCGGCGTCATCAAGGGCAACCTGTTCTGGGCGTTCGCGTACAACGTCGCGGCGATCCCGCTCGCGATGGCGGGGCTGCTGAACCCGGTGCTCGCGGGTGCGGCGATGGCGTTCTCGTCGGTCTTCGTCGTGACGAACAGCCTGCGGTTGCGTCGCTTCGCGGCGCAGCCGTGATCCGGCCACCGTCGTGAACCGGGCCGGCCGACCGCAGCACTGAACCCGGCAAGCCGACCGCGGCACGGAACGCGACCGGCCGGGAGGCGTGACGCGCGCAGCGAACGCGAGCCGCGCCTCCCGGCCGACTGTGCGCACCACCCGCCGGAGCGCACTACGCTCGAAGACGGTCCGCGACGCAGCGCTGCGTGACCCGCGGGCTGTACGTCTTGAACGTGATCCCCAGGAGGACCGAAGTGACCGAATCCGCTCCCGTCGACCCCACATCGACCGAAGGCTGGAAGAAGCTCGACAGCATTGCTGCCGGCTTCACCCCGGACCTGCGAGGGTGGTTCGACAGCGACCCCGGTCGTGCCGAGCAGTACACCTTCCAGGCGGCCGACCTGACCGTCGACCTGTCCAAGGGCCTGGTGACCGACGAGATCCTCGCCGCGCTGCTGCAGGTCGCGAAGGACACCGGCGTCGCCGAACGCTTCCGGGCCATGCTCGCCGGTGAGCACATCAACGTGACCGAGGACCGCGCCGTGCTGCACACCGCGCTCCGCCGCCCGAAGGCGACCGAGGGCCTCGTGCCGGCGGCGCCCCTGACCGTCGACGGCCAGGACGTCGACGCCGACGTGCACGCCACGCTCGACAAGGTCTACGGCTTCGCCGAGCAGGTCCGCAGCGGCGCCTGGACCGGTGTCACCGGCAAGCGCATCGAGACCGTCGTCAACATCGGCATCGGTGGCTCCGACCTCGGCCCCGTCATGGTCTACGAGGCACTCAAGCCCTACGTCCAGCCCGGCCTCGAGGCCCGCTTCGTGTCGAACATCGACCCGGCGGACATCTACGAGAAGACCGCGGACCTGGACCCCGAGACCACGCTCTTCATCGTCGCGTCGAAGACCTTCGGCACGCTCGAGACCCTGACGAACGCGCGCCTCGCCCGCCAGTGGCTGTGGGAGAAGCTCGGCCTGACCGACGCCGCCGACGACGAGAAGAAGAACGCCGTCGCCAAGCACTTCGTCGCCGTCTCCACCGCGCTCGACAAGGTCGAGGCCTTCGGCATCGACCCCGAGAACGCCTTCGGCTTCTGGGACTGGGTGGGCGGCCGCTACTCGGTCGACTCGGCCATCGGCACGAGCGTCGTCATCGCCATCGGCAAGGAGAACTGGGAGCAGTTCCTCGCCGGCTTCCACGCCATCGACGAGCACGTCCGCACCACGCCGCTCGAGCAGAACGTCCCCGTCCTGATGGGCCTGCTCAACGTCTGGTACACGAACTTCCTCGGTGCGCAGAGCCACGCGGTCCTGCCGTACACGCAGTACCTGCACCGCTTCGCCGCGTACCTGCAGCAGCTCACGATGGAGTCGAACGGCAAGCGCGTCCGCTGGGACGGCTCGCCCGTCACCACCGAGACCGGCGAGGTCTTCTGGGGTGAGCCCGGCACGAACGGCCAGCACGCGTTCTACCAACTCATCCACCAGGGCACCCGCCTGATCCCGGCCGACTTCATCACGGTCGCCAACCCGGCCCGTCCGCTCAAGGACGAGACCGGCGACGGCAAGGGCGTCGCGCCCGGCACCGACGTGCACACGCTGTTCCTGGCGAACTTCTTCGCGCAGACCAAGGCGCTCGCGTTCGGCAAGAGCGCCGACGAGGTCCGCGCCGAGGGCACCACGGACGAAGGCATCGTCGCGGCGCGCACGTTCCCGGGCAACAAGCCGACCACGTCGATCATCGCGCCGGAGCTCACCCCGAGCGTCCTCGGCCAGCTCATCGCCCTGTACGAGCACATCGTGTTCACCGAGGGCACGATCTGGGGCATCGACTCGTTCGACCAGTGGGGTGTGGAGCTCGGCAAGCAGCTGGCGCTGCAGGTCACGCCGGCCGTCGAGGGCGACCAGGCCGCGCTCGACGCGCAGGACCCGTCGACCAAGGCGCTCATCGCGAAGTACCTGGAGCTGCGGAAGTAACGCACGCCCCCACCTGACGGACGGGAGGCCCGTGGCGGATCCGCCACGGGCCTCCCGTCCGTCGTGTCGGGCACTGCCAAAGCGACAGTTGCGCCCGACGGGCCGCCGTCAGGCCTGCGAAAGCGACAGATGCGCGCCGATCTTCCGCGGAGAAGTGTCGCTTTCGCGAGGGCCCGCTGCGACGCCGCGGGGCTCGGCGCCGGGCCGCCCGCTCAGCGGGCGAGCGGGTCGAGGTTGAGGGACGTGCCCTCGTACAGGTGCTGGTCCTCGCCGAACACCTGGACGCCCTCGTTGAGCCAGACCAGGTCGCGGACGGTGATGCCGAACCGCGCCGCGACGTCCCCGATCAGGTCGTCCGGTGCGACGCCGTAGGACCTCGGCGCGCCGGCGGCCGTGGCCGCGGTGACGGTCCCGGTCGCGTTCGCCCGTCGTCCGGCGTCCTTCGGGCGCACGTTCGTCTGCCGGGCGGGGACGGACCACCGCACGGTGGACACCGCGAGGACCTTGCCGGCGGAGATCTCGACGGGGACGTCCTGTCCGGGCGCCGCGGCGGAGTAGGTCACGAGGGTGCCGAGGTGTGACGGGTCGACCCCGGATCCGTCCAACGGGACGTCGACCGCGGCCGCTGTGCTGGTCGGACCGCCGAGGGTCCGGTCACCGACACCGGGGTAGGTGAGCCCGTCGCCCACCGCACGGGGCAGGTCGAACAACGCGACGCCGATCGGCACCGGCAGCGTCGAGGTGATCCCGGAGTACTGCGCGGTGAAGGTGTCGTCGCCGTCCGCGACCACCCGGAAGTGGAAGTGCACGCTGCCCTTCGGCGAGGCCACGTCCCCCTGCGCCAGGACGGTCCCGGCGGGGATCGGTGTCAGCGTCGGTGCGGGTGCGGCGGCCTCCGTCGGCACCGGGGTCGGTGTGCGCGGGTTCGCCGACGCCTCGATCAGGTCCGATGCGGACTCGCCGGTCGGGGTCGCCGCCGGGGTCTCGCTCGCGGTCGGGCTCGACGCGGGCGGGGAGGCGGGAGCGGGCAGGGCACCGTCCGGTCCCCGCAGCAGCGAGCAGCCGGACAGCACCACGCCGGCCGCCAGCACGATGGCGATTCCGCCGGTCCGTTTCATGATGCCCCCTCAGCTCGAGGGTAACGCGATGGCGAACACACGGTCGTCGTCGCCGGCGGACTGTGTCCCGGGACGCAGTCCAGCTGCCGAGGGGGCGAGATGGTGTCGGTCGGAGCGGCTACGGTCGAGGGCATGGAGCGTTCGGAGATCCTCGCCGCGGCTGCCGCCGCGCACGCCGCCCGCATCGCAGCGGCGGGTGGTGACGACGTCGCAGCGCGTGAACGTGCCGACAGCGTCCGGCGCCGGGCCGACGGGCTCACCGACCGGTACGACACGGTCGAGGGCTCGGACACCGAGTCCGACGCCCGTGACGCCGCACGCCGTCGCGCGGGAGAGGCAGACCGCGCCGCCTCGCGCACCGAGGGCGTGCTGTCGGACTGGCACCGGATGGGCACCCGCCGTGGCGTCACTCCCGACGCACAGGTCCGCACGGCGTGGACCGTGACCGGGGTCCCCGAGCGCGGCGACGCCCGAGCCCTGGCCAACGTGCTGCTCTCCACCGCGGGGCACGCCGGACGCGTCGCCGACGCCGCCCGACGCAACCCCGCCCTGTCCGGCGCCGCGAGTGCCGCCGCCCGACGGACCGTGCGCCGCTACACCGACCACGGTGCCGACATGGCTTCGTTGGGGGACGTCCTGGGCGACGGCCCCGTCGACGACGAGCGCTGAGCCCGATCCGCGGATTGGACCGCTCCCGTCCTCATCAGGCCTTCTGTGGACCGATCCAAACGACCTGACGACAGAATGTCCAATTGACAGGACATGGATCCGGGTTACGATCGGTCCACGCACTGACGCGCGATCACCGACGAAGGAGTCACCGAATGGTCGACATCAAACCGACAGCCCCGACTGTCGCACTGCCCCCGTTGGGGACCGGGCCGCACCGCCGACGACTCGGTGTGCTGGCCCTCGTCGCCACGTTCGGCGGGTTGCTCTTCGGGTACGACACCGGTGTCATCAACGGTGCCCTGAACCCGATGAAGGCGGAGCTCGGCCTCACGAACTTCACCGAGGGTGTCGTCACCAGCTCGCTGCTCTTCGGTGCCGCGATCGGCGCCATGCTCGGCGGCCGCATCGCCGACGGCTGGGGCCGCCGCAAGACGATCATCCTGCTCGCCGTCACGTTCTTCGTCGGCACGCTGATCTGCGTGTTCGCGCCGACGTTCGAGGTCATCGTCATCGGTCGTGTGCTCCTCGGCCTCGCGGTGGGTGGCGCATCCACGGTGGTCCCGGTGTTCCTCGCCGAACTCGCGCCGTACGAGATCCGCGGGTCCCTGTCCGGCCGCAACGAGCTCATGATCGTGATCGGTCAGCTCGCCGCGTTCGTGGTCAACGCCTTCATCGGGAACATCTGGGGTGAGGGCAACGGCGTCTGGCGCGTCATGCTGGCCGTCTGTGCGCTCCCCGCGATCGCGCTGTTCGTCGGCATGCTCCGGGTGCCGGAGTCGCCGCGCTGGCTCGCGTCGAAGGACCGCTACGACGAGGCGCTCTCGGTCCTCGAGCAGGTCCGGACCACCGACCGGGCCCGCGCTGAGCTCGACGACATCAAGCGGAGCAACGACCTCGAAGCGAAGGTCGAGCGCGTCAGCGGCTGGCACACGCTGCGCGGGAACAAGTGGCTCATCCGCATCGTGCTCATCGGCGCTGGGCTCGGCGTCGCGCAGCAGCTCACCGGCATCAACTCGATCATGTACTACGGCCAGACCGTGCTCATCGAGTCCGGGTTCCAGGCGTCGGCTGCCCTCATCGCGAACATCGCCCCCGGCGTGATCGCCGTGGTCGGTGGCGTCATCGCGCTGTACAACATGGAGAAGATCAACCGCCGCACGACGCTGATCCTCGGGTTCACGCTGACGACGATCTGCCACTTCCTCATCGGCATCGCGTCGGTGGCGCTGCCCGAGGGCAACCCGGCCCGCCCGTGGGTCATCCTGTTCCTGGTCGTCGCGTTCGTCGGCTCGATGCAGACCTTCCTCAACATCGCCGTGTGGGTCGTCCTGTCCGAGATCTTCCCGACGCAGATCCGTGCGCTCGGCATGGGCATCTCGGTGTTCTGCCTCTGGATCGCGAACGCGTTCCTCGGGCTGTACTTCCCGACGATCGTCGCCGCGACCGGCATCACCGGGACCTTCTTCGGCTTCGGGGTCGTCGGACTGCTGGCGCTGCTCTTCATCTGGAAGTTCGTGCCGGAGAGCCGCGGTCGCACCCTCGAAGAGGTCGAAGAGGGCGTCACCACCGGCAACATCTTCACCGTCCCCGTGAAGGCGTCGCGCCGCTAGTCCGCACCACGCTGCATCCAGTGAGCAGAAGACGTCGGGTCGCCCCAGGGCACCCGACGTCTTCTGCGCACTGGATCCACGGTCGCCGCCCGGTTGGTTGCATGGAGGCGTGACGGAACTGGTGCTGCAGGACTTCCCGACCGCCCTGAACGTGGTGTGCTCGGCGCTGCTCGTGGTCGCCGTGGGCTGCGCCGTGTTCGTGGCGGTCGACGTGGTGCGTCGGCCGCCGCACATGCGCGTCATGGCGTTCGTGTGGCCGCTCACGATGCTGTTCGGCAGCGTCGTGTGGCTCGTCTTCTACCTGCGTCGAGGGCGGGCCTCGGCGCCCGGCCACGGACGGTGGGCGGGCACCGCGATCGACACGAGTCACTGCGGGGCCGGCTGCGCCCTCGGCGACCTGATCGGCGAGTTCGGGCTCGCGGCGTTCCCGGCGCTCGGGGTGGCGGTCGGCCTGGGGTCGCTCTACCAGGACCGGATGGTCGCCGGGTGGATCGTCGACTTCGTCATCGCGTTCGTGCTCGGCATCGCGTTCCAGTACTTCGCCATCGCGCCGATGCGGGGCCTGGGCGTCCGGGCCGGGCTCGTCGCCGCGCTCAAGGCCGACACGCTGTCGATCATCGCGTGGCAGGTGGGCATGTACGGCCTGATGGCGGTGTGGCAGCTGGTCGTGTTCCCGGCACTCGTCGGCGGGCGCGCGAGCGTCTTCTCGCCGGAGTTCTGGGTGGCGATGCAGCTGGCGATGGTGGCCGGCTTCGTCTGCTCCTACCCCGTGAACGTGTGGCTGGTGCGTCGGGGCATCAAGGAGGCCATGTGACGGACCAGCGGACGGACGGGAGGCCCGGTGCCAGCTGGCACCGGGCCTCCCGTCCGTTCTGTGGTCGCGCTACGGGCGCAGGAGCACCTTGCCGACTCGGCCGGCGGTGTCGCTGGCGCGCACGGCGTCGCGGACCTGCTCGAAGGCGAAGGTCTCGGCGACGGGGAGCGTCAGTGAGCCGTCGAGCACGCGGGTGATGAGCTCACCGAAGAGCTGCCCCTTCGTCTCGGCCGGCATCGTCTTGCTGACGACGGAGCCCCAGAAGCCCTTCACGGTGAGCTGGCCGAAGATGACCTTGCCCGACGGGATCTCGAGCGTCGGCGACGCCATCGCGCCGAAGACGACGAGGGTGGCGTTCTCGCCCAGCACGGAGGCGATGTCGCCGGCGGCCTTGCCACCGACCGACTCGACGCCGGCGATGATCGGGGCGCCACCGGTGATCGCGGCGACCTGGTCCTGCCAGTCGTCGGCGTCGGTGGCGACGATGCGCTCGATGCCCTGCTCGCGGAGCTCGTCGACACCGGCGGCGCGACGGACGAGTCCGATCACGTTGATGCCGCGGGCGGCGCCGAGCTGCGCGACCATGCGTCCGACCGCACCGTTGGCGGCGTTCTGGATGATCCAGTCGCCCTCGTGCAGGTCGAGCGAGTGCAGCAGGCTGATGGCGCTGAACGGCATCGAGACGAGCTGGGCGGCGGCCTCGTCGGTCATCGCGTCCGGCACCGGGACGAGCCCGGCGGCGTTGGCGGTGTAGTACTCGGCCCAGACGCCGAAGGCGCCGCCGGCGACGCGCTGGCCGACCTGCAGGTTCGTGACGCCCTCGCCGAGGGCCTCGACGACGCCGAGTGCCTCGGTGCCCGAGGCGGCGGGGAGCTCCGGCTTGAAGCCGTAGGTGCCGCGGACGGTCCACAGGTCGTGGTTGTGGATGGGGGAGAGGACCGTGCGGACGAGGACCTCGCCGGCACCGGGCGTCGGGACGGGGCGCTCCTGCACCTCGAGGACGTCGGCGGGCTCGGCGAACGTCTCGTGGACGACGGCGCGCATGGTGGTGGGGGTGGTGGTGCTCATGGGTCAGTCCTCCGAGACGACGATGGTGACGTCGATGTTGCCGCGGGTCGCGTTCGAGTACGGGCAGACCTGGTGGGCTGCGTCGGCGAGGGCCTGGGCCTGGTCGTGCTCCAGGCCGGGGATGACGACCTCGAGCATGACGGCGAGCTGGTAGCCACCGTTGCCGTTCGGGCCGATCGACACGCGGCCGCCGACGGACGAGTCGGTGATCTTCACCTTCTGGCTGCGGGCGACGCCCTGCAGTGCGGAGTGGAAGCAGGCGGCGTAACCGGCGGCGAAGAGCTGCTCGGGGTTGGCGCCGTTGCCGGAGCCACCCATCTCCTTCGGGATGGCGAGGTCGAACTCGACCGTGCCGTCGCTCGTGGCGACGTGGCCGTTGCGGCCTTCGCCGGTGGCCAGGGCCTCGGCGGTGTAGAGGGTTTCCATGGGGTTCCTTCCTTGTGGGGCGGATCGTGAAGTTCGGGGGTGTGCGGCGTGCTCTCGCGCTCAGCGACAGTTCACGGGCACACGTGGCCGTGGGGTGTCGCTCAGCGCGAAACGGCGCCAGCGGTGTCGGCGCCGGCGTCAGCGCCCGCGGCGTCGTGCTCGGGATCGGCCGCCGCGTGCATCGTCTCGGTCAGCCGATGCAGCGTCGCGATGAGCTCGGCGGCGGCACGTTCGTCGGCCAGGCCCATGCCTGCGGCGATCCGAGCGGGGATGCCGCTCAGCTCGGACCGCAGTTCGCGGCCTCGGTCACCGACGGTGACCGTGACGACGCGCTCGTCGGTGCTGCGGCGCTCGCGGCGGACCAGGTCGCTCTGCTCCATCCGGCGGAGCAGTGGCGAGAGGGTGCCGGAGTCGAGCTGCAGGTGTTCCCCGAGGCTCGAGACGGTCTGGTCGCCCTCGACCCACAGGGTCACGAGCACCAGGTACTGCGGGTACGTCAGACCCCAGGGTTCGAGCATCGTGCGGTACGCCTGCGTGGTGGCGCGGGACGCCGCGTAGAGGGAGAAGCACACCATCTCGTCGGTCACGGGCATGCGTCCACACTGTCACGCAACCAAGTTGTGCACAACTCGATGCAGCGGATGCCCAGCTGACGAACACGCCGACGACCCGGACGGTTAGGCTGACGTGACCCAAGATGAGCAGCAGCGACCTCGACACCACCACGACCCCCGGCAACGGATCGGCGTCGTCCCACGGCAAGACGATCCTGATCGGTGAGCACGCCGTGGTCTACGGCGCACCCGCTCTCGTCCTGCCGGTGCTCGATGCACGGGTCGTGGCGACGGTCACCCCGGTCGCCGCCGACGCCGAGCAGCCCGGTCACAGCCTGCAGTCCACCGTGCACACCGGCCCCCTCGACCTCGCACCCGCGGCCGTGATGCCGACCGTCACCGCCGTCACCGCGACCCTGCGCCACTTCGGGGTCACCGACCGCCACTTCCACGTCCGGGTCGACAGCGAGGTCCCGACCGCCCGCGGCATGGGCTCGAGCGCCGCGGTCGCCGCCGCCGTGACCGCCGCCGTCGCCGACGCCCTGGGCGAGACCCTCGACGTCGAGACCCACCACGAGCTCATCCAGGAGTGCGAACGCGTCGCCCACGGCCGACCGTCCGGCCTCGACGCCCGGGGCGTCGTCGCGTCCGCGCCGGTCTGGTTCGAGGGCGGGCAGATCGAACCCGTCACGCTCGGCGCCCGGTTCACCTTCGTCGTCGCGGACACCGGCGTGCCCGGGCACACCCGCGAGGCCGTGTCGGCCGTCCGCGCCCGCCACGACCAGGACCCGGCCGGGGTCGGCGCCGTGATCGACCGGATCGGCGCGCTCGCCCGACGGGCACGGGGGACACTCGAGGACGGCGATGCCCAGGCTCTGGGTGCCACCATGGACGCCGCGCACGACCTGCTCAGCACACTCGACGTGTCGAGTGACGACCTGGACCGGCTCGTCGACGCCGCACGTGCTGCGGACGCCCTCGGCGCGAAGCTCACCGGCGGCGGGCGGGGCGGGTGCGTCCTCGCGCTCGCCGCGGACGACGACCACGCGGACCGCATCGCGGCCGCACTCCGCGGCGCAGGGGCCGCAGCCACCTGGACCACCACGATCGGAGCCCGCGCTTGCTGACAGCCACCGCCGTCGCGCACCCCAACATCGCCCTCGTCAAGTACTGGGGGAAGGCGGACGCGCAGCTCGCGCTGCCCGCCACGGGCAGCGTCTCGATGGGGCTCGACGTGTTCCCGACGACGACCACCGTCACGGTGGACGGCGGGTCGGGTGACGGCCGGGAGGCGCGTGACGCGTTCACGCTGAATGGTCACGTCGTCGACGACGGTGCCCTGGTGCGCGTGCAGCAGTTCCTCGACCTGGTGCGCGAGCTCTCGGGGTCGTCCGAGTGGGCGTCGGTGGTGTCCGAGAACACCGTCCCGACCGGTGCCGGGCTGGCCTCGAGCGCGTCCGGCTTCGCCGCCCTGGCGACCGCCGCCGCCGCGGCCTACGGCCTCGACCTGTCGCCGCGCGACCTGTCCCGTCTGGCCCGTCGCGGTTCCGGCTCGGCCACGCGCTCGATCCCCGGCGGTGTCGCCGTCTGGCACGCCGGCGACGACCAGGGCTCCTTCGCCGAGCCGATCCCCGCTCCGCCGATGGCCATGGTCGTGGTCACGATCGACGCCGGCCCGAAGCCGATCGGGTCGCGCGAGGCCATGCGCCGCACCATCGCGACGTCGCCCTTCTACCCGGCCTGGGTGACCTCGACGACCGAGACCGTCGGCGACATGCTCACGGCCTGCGCGGCCGGCGACTTCACCCGCATCGGCGAGATCACCGAGAGCAACGCGCTCCGGATGCACGCGACGATCGAGGGCGCGTTCCCGCCGATCCGCTACCTCAACGCCCGCAGCGTCGCCGTGTTCGACGCCGTCGCCGAGCTGCGTGCCGGCGGCACCGAGGCCTACGCCACGGCCGACGCGGGCCCGAACGTCGTCGTGCTCACGAAGCCGCAGGACCGGGCGGCCGTCGCCGGGGCGCTCGCGTCGCTGGGGGACGTCATCGAGTCCGGCACCGGACCTGCCGCGCGGGTGCTCCGCTCCGAAGAGACCGGGAGCAATCCCGACCAGAAGGAGTCCGCGCAGTGATCGAGTTCCGTGCACACGGCAAGCTGTTCGTCGCCGGCGAGTACGCCGTCGTCGAGCCGGGCCAGCCGTCCGTCCTGATCGCCCTCGACCGCGCCATCACGGCGAAGGTGCGCGAGGGCCACGGCGCGGGCAGCGTGCACTCCGAGGAGTACGGGCACCTGCCGCTCACGTGGACCCGTGCCGAGGACGGCCTGGCGCTCGACCGTGAGCACCACCCCTACGACTACGTGATGGCCACGATCGACCTGGTCGAGAAGCTCCGCGCCGAGCGCGGCATCGCCCCGCGGTTCCACGACCTGCGCATCGAGAGCCAGCTCGACGACGCCAGCGGCCGGAAGTTCGGACTCGGGTCCTCGGCCGCGGTCACCGTCGCCACCGTCGGCGCCCTCGACCGCTTCTACGGCATCGGCCTGACGCAGCGCCAGCGCTTCCAGGTCGCCCTGCTCGCCACCATCCGGGTGAACCCGCGGGCCTCCGGCGGCGACCTCGCCGCGAGCACGTTCGGCGGCTGGCTGCGCTACAGCGCCCCCGACCGCGAGCGCCTCGCCGCGATGCTCGGCGACCACGCCGTGTCCGCGATCCTGACCGACGCCGACGCGTGGGACGGCTTCGACGTCCAGCGGCTGCCCGCCCCCGAGAACCTGCAGCTGCTCGTCGGCTGGACCGGCTCGCCCGCGTCCACCACGAAGCTCGTCGACGTGGTGCGTCGGCACCGCAACGGCGGGTACCAGGCGTTCCTCGACGAGAGCCGCAGCGCCGTCGACGACCTGACCACGGGCCTCCAGACCGGCGACGCCGAGCGCACGCTCGGTGCCCTCCGACGCGCCCGCGGGCTGCTGCAGCGTCTCGGCGACTCGGTCGGGTCGAAGATCGAGACCGAGCGTCTCGCGACCCTGTGCGACGTCGTCGAGGCGGCGGGCGGGGCGGCGAAGCCGTCCGGTGCCGGCGGTGGCGACTGCGGCATCGCGCTCGTCCCGGCGGACACCGACCCCGCCGGCATCCACCGCGCCTGGGAGGCGCACGACATCAGACACCTCAGCGTCGCGGTGCGAGCACCAGAAGGAGCCCTCGATGAGTGACCTGCTCACACCGATCCCCACCAAGTGGGTCGGCCCGATCCGCGTCAGCGGCAACGCCGTGCAGGGGGAGCACGAGGTCCCCCTCGCCACCTACGAGTCGCCGCTCTGGCCGTCCGTCGGCCGCGGCGCACGCATCTCGCGGATGGTCGAGGACGGCATCGTCGCGACCGTCGTCGACGAGCGCATGACCCGCTCCGTCGTGGTCCGTGCCGACAGCGCCGCCGCGGCCCACGTCGCCGCGGGCCAGATCCTCGCGCGCCAGGACGAGCTCGCCGCGATCGTGTCCGGACAGAGCCGGTTCGCCAAGCTCATCGAGGTGCACCCGGAGATCGTCGGGGACCTGCTGTTCCTGCGCTTCGCGTTCACCACCGGCGACGCCTCCGGCCACAACATGGTCACGCAGGCGGCGGACAAGCTGCTGCCGGCGATCCTGGACTGGCAGCCGGGCCTGCGGTACGTCTCGGTCTCGGGCAACTTCTGCACCGACAAGAAGGCCACCGCGGTGAACGGCATCCGTGGCCGCGGCCGCAACACCATCGCCGAGATCGTGATCCCGGGCGAGATCGTCGAGAAGCGCCTGCGGTCGAGCACCGCGCGCATCGTCGAGCTGAACATCGCGAAGAACCTGATCGGGTCGACGATCGCCGGGGCCATCCGCTCGGCGAACGCGCACTACGCGAACATGCTGCTCGGCTTCTACCTGGCCACCGGGCAGGACGCCGCCAACATCGTCGAGGGTTCGCAGGGCATCACGAGCGCCGAGGACCGCGACGGCGACCTGTACTTCGCGACCTCGCTGCCGCACCTGATCGTCGGCACGGTCGGCAACGGCAAGGGCGGGGACCTGCCCGTCGTCGAGGACGCCCTGGTGCGCCTCGGCTGCCGGGACGACCGCGAGCCCGGCGCGAACGCCCGCCGCCTCGCCGCGCTCTGCGCCGCCACCGTGCTGTGCGGGGAGCTCTCGCTCCTCGCCGCGCAGACCAACCCGGGCGAGCTGATGGCCGCCCACGTCGCGATGGAACGCCGCGGCGCGAAGCCCGCAGGGGGCGCAGCATGACCGGCGTCGGCATCCACGACATCGCCATCGCGACCGGGCACCACGTGCTCGAGCTCGACGACCTGGCCGAGCGCCTCGGCGTCGACCCGGCGAAGTACCACGTCGGCATCGGGCAGGACGCCTTCAGCGTGCCCGCGCCCGACGAGGACATCGTCACGATGGGCGCCGCGGCGGCGAAGGAGCTCATCGACCGGCACGGCGTCGAGGGCATCCGCACGGTGCTGTTCGCCACCGAGTCCGGCGTCGACCAGTCGAAGGCCGCCGGCGTGTACGTGCATGGCCTGCTCGGGCTGCCGAAGGCCGTCCGCGTGGTCGAGCTGAAGCAGGCCTGCTACGGCGGGATGGCCGCGGTGCAGCTCGCACTCGGCATCGTCGCGCGCGCCCCGCACGAGCGGGTGCTCGTCATCGCCGCCGACGTCGCCCGGTACGACGTCGACACCCCGGCCGAGCCGACCCAGGGTGCCGGTGCCGCCGCGATCCTGGTGTCCGCCGACCCCGACCTGATCGAGATCGAGCCGGCGGCGGGCGTCTACACGGCGGACGTCGACGACTTCTGGCGCCCGAACGACCGCTCCACCGCGCTGGTCGACGGTCGGCTCTCGGTGAGCGCGTACGTCAACGCGTTCGTCGGTGCCTGGGACGACCTGACGGAACAGGGCGGCCCGGCGTACGACGACATCGCCCGGTTCGTGCACCACCAGCCCTTCACCAAGATGGCGATCAAGGCGCACCGCAAGCTCACGCAGCACGTCGGCGCACCGTTCGACGAGGCCGACCTGGCGATCGGGTTCACCTACAACCGGCAGACCGGCAACACCTACACGGCGTCGCTCTGGATCGGGCTCGCAGCACTGCTCGACCTGGACGACGACCTGGCGGGGGAGCGACTCGGCCTGTTCAGCTACGGCTCCGGCAGCGTCGGTGAGCTCATCACCGGCACCGTCCGGCCCGACTACCGCGAGCACCGCCGTGCGGGTCGCGTGCGGTCGCTGCTCGAGGCGCGGGTCCCGCTGACGGTCGACGCGTACCGCGCGCTGCACGCCGCGGGTGCCGCCACCAGCGAGGACGTCGAGCGTCCGCGCGTCACGACCGCGCCGTTCCGCTTCGCGGGCGTGCGCGGCGGCGCGCGGCACTACGAGGCGTCGGCGCAGCCGGAGTAGCCGGCCTGCGCCCACCAGCCCCTCGCGAAAGCGACAGATCCCCGCGGAACATCCGCGGGGATCTGTCGCTCTCGGGGACCGGACCCGGATCGTGCGCCGGGATCTGTCGCTTGCTCGGGACGGACGGGAGGCCCGTGGCGGCGCCGCCACGGGCCTCCCGTCCGTCTGCCGGTCACGCTGCGGACAGGACCTCGCGTTCCAGCCGCTGGTAGCTGGCCTCCATGCCCTCCGTCATGCCGGTCGCGAGGATCACGTCCCGCTGCTCCCGGTCCGGGTAGGTGACGAGCAGCGTCATGAGCGTGACGCCGTCGGCCTCGTCGAACTGCAGGTCGTTCGTGTTCGGCGGGAAGGGCGCCCCGGTCATGCGTTCGGTCGACACCATCCGGCGTTCGGGTTCGACGACGAGGTTCTCGCCCTCGAACCCGAAGGGCTCGCCCTCGGTGTCACCCGTCGGCGCCCAGGCCTGCCGGAACCCGCCGCCCGGGGTCAGGTCGTTCTCGTACACCGTCATCTCCCACCCGTCGGGGCCGAGCAGCCACCGGCGCACCAGGTCGGGCTCGGTGTGCGCGCGCCAGAGCAGGTGCCGCGGCGCCGCGAACGCCCGGGTGATCCGGACGTGGGTGTCGTCGAGGACCTCGGTCTCGGTGCCCGCACCGAGGGCCCACTCGCGCAGGTCGGCGAGCACCCGGTCGAGCTGGCCGAACGCCTGCTGGTAGCCCTCGAGCATGCCCATCTGGAGCATCGCGTCGAGGTCGGTGGCGGAGGCGAACGAGGACACCACGGTGACCCGCGAGCCGTCGTCGGCCGGGCCGAACGACAACACGGTCTCGCCTGCGGGCAGTGACTCGTCGACGGTGCCCTGGGGGTCGGTGAACAGGTCGCGGAAGACGATGCGACGGGGCTCGTCGACCTCGGTGACCTGCCAGACGGCGTGGAACCGCTCGCCCTGCGGGGACGTCATCCGGTAGTCGGCACGGCCGCCGGGGCGCAGGTCGAACGTCGTGAAGGTCGCGGGGAACCCGGGCGGTCCCCAGAACCGCTCGAGCTGGCGCGGGTCGGCGAAGGCGGCCCAGAGGCGTTCGACGGGGACGGGGAACTCGGCGACGAGGGTCATCGAGAGGGTGTCGGGATCGGTGTGGACGGACGTGGTGGGCATCATCGCTCCTGGTGTCGTCGGGTGTCGTCTGGTGCTGGGTGTCCGGACGCGTCGCCGTCGAGCACGTCGCCGAGGCGGTCCATCCGGCTGTGCCAGAGGCGGCCGTAGGCGTCGAGGAGGGCACGGACCCGGTCGAGCTGCTCCGGTTCGGCGCGCACGATGCGGGTGCGGCCGCGGGCCTCCTTGCTCACGAGTCCGGCTCCCTCGAGGACGGCGACGTGCTTCTGGACGGCGGCGAACGACATCGAGTAGGCGTCCGCGAGCTCGCTCACGGACGACGACCCGACGAGTGTGCGCCGGACGATGTCACGACGGGTCGCGTCGGCCAGTGCGTGGAACACCCGGTCGACCTCGGCGTCGGACAGTTCGATTCGTACAACCATTTGGTTGTAGGTTACGTCCGGCTGGTCTCGTCCACAAGGGTGACCTGCCGGTAGTCTTGCCGCGGAGATCGGAGGGGCGATGGCGGAGCAGCTGGGTGCGTCCGGTGCCGTCCGTGCCCTCGTCGCCACCCTGCCCCGTGCGCCGCAGCTGTCCGACGTGGTGACCGGCGTCGGTCGGATGGTCGGCAAGCCCACGCGCGTCGTCGACGTCGACGGGCCGAGCTGGGGTCCGCTCACCGCGCTCGTGTCGCAGTTCGAGCACGAGAACCTGGTGCTCGTGCCGGCCGACGCACCGCCGCTCTACCGCATGCACTGCGTGCTGCACGAGCTCGGGCACCTGGTGCACGGCGACGTCGGCACACCGACCGCGTCGTCCGTCGCCGAGTTCGCCGCCGGGGGCCACGTCTGCCGTCGCGCGCTCGACGCCGACTCCGGGCTCGTGAGCATCTCCGACGACGACGAGCACTTCGCCGAACGGTTCGCCTACGAGCTCGCGACGGTCCTGCTCGCCGGGGCCACGGGCGCGGACGAGCGGGCCTACGGCTGATGGCCGTCCTGCACGCCGCGGCCTTCTGGTTCGCGGCGCTGATCTTCCTCGCCCGCACGCCGTACGTGCTGCGGAACCCCCGTGGTCGGGCGGCCTGGGGCGCCACCGGCGTCGGGGCGCTGGGGCTCCTGACCCTCGGCAGCGTCGTGCCGCAGCCGGTGCTCGACGGTGCCCTGGGCGGTTCGAACCTCATCAACCTGGTGCAGAACGTCTGCGCGACCGTCGCGTTCTGGCTGATGCTGCGCGCGAGCACCGACGACCTGCCGGAGCGCCCGGTGCTCGCCAGGCCGGTGGCGCTGCTGGTCGTGGTCGTGGCGTTCACGGTGCCGTTCCTGCTGGTCGAGGAGCGCGGCGGGACCGACTTCCACTTCATCGTGCGCGAGATCGAGCAGACCCCGATGTGGCTCTACGGGACGGTCTACATGGTGAGCGTGGGACTGATCGCCGCGACGACCCTGCGCCGTGGCGTGCTGCAGAACCCGGTGGCGCTCGTGGTGTTCCGCGTCGGGCTCGCCCTGGTCGTCGTGGCGAGCGTCGACGAGGTCGCCTCGCTCACCGCCGACCACTTCGGACTCTTCCCGGCCGGGGTGCGGGACGGCCTGCGCCTGGCCTTCGACCCGCCGTTCTACCTCGGCATCGTGCTCATCGTCGTGGCGATGGCCTCGCTGACGTTCCGGCGGTGGGGCCGTGACCTGCGACACCGCGGGCACCACCGGCGCCTGCGCCGCATCGCCCGTCGGCACGCCGTGCGGGCGGTCGAGCGGCCGGGGGACCCGCAGGCCCGGACCTACGACCTGGTGATCGCGATCCGCGACGCCGAGGTGCAGGGACGGACCCTCGACGACGCTGAACTCGCGCAGGTGCGGTCGGCGGAACGGACCCTGACCCGGAGCCTCGGAGGATGACGGCGTGACGATCGTGTGGTGGGTGCTCGGAGCGCTCGTGGTGCTGGCGGCGGTGTGCTTGGTCGGGCTTGTCGTCCTGGTCGTCCTGCGGAAGGTCGTCGGCAGGATCGTGCTGCCCGGTGGCGACCGGTGGACGCCCGTGCTCGAGTCCGACGCGGACTCCGTCCGGCTGCCGATCACCGACGACACCGTGCGGCCGGGGGAGTACGGCCTGTGGCACGACGGCCCGGGGCACACCACCGTCGGGCCGGTGCTCGAGGTCGACGAAGCCGCCGGGTTCGTGCGCCGGGCCGTGGTGCGGACGACCGGCGCGGTGTCGTCGCGGGTGCGGTGGAGCGGGCACGTGCACCCGGACCCGGCGGCGATGGAGGTCGACTGGTCCGAGGTGTCGCTGCCGACGCCGGTGGGGCCGGCGCACGCGTGGGTGGTGCGGCCGGGGCCCGGCAGCGCTGGGCGCCCCGACCCCGCGGCTGTCCGCACCTGGGCCGTCCACGTGCACGGCATCCGGACGACCCGGGTCACCGCGCTCCGGACCGTCCCCGCGGCGCTCGAACTGGGCTGGACATCGATCGTCCCGTCGTTCCGCGGCGACGGCGAGGCACCGTGGGAGGGCCGGGCCTCGCACCTCGGCGCCCGCGAGTGGGCGGACGTCGAAGTGGCCCTCGACCACGCCGTCGCGAACGGCGCCGAACGGCTCGTCATCGTGGGGTGGTCGATGGGCGCGACGATCACGCACGAGCTCCTCGCCCGCTCGGCGCACCGCGACCGCCTGGCTGGGATCGTGCTCGTCGCCCCCGCACTGGACTGGGACGTCACCGTCCGGTCCCAGGCCCGCCGGGCGGGGCTGCCGGGCTTCGTGGTGACTGCTGCCCTCGGGGCGATGGCGACGCCGGTCCTCTGCCGGACGGTGGGGCTGCGGTCGCCGGTCGACGTGCGCGCGCTGTCGTGGTTGCGCGCACCCCGGCCGCTGCCACCGACCCTGCTCATCCACTCCACCGGCGACACCACGGTGCCGTTCTCGGCCAGTCAGGAGTTCGCCGATGCCCACCCCGGCACCGTGACACTGGCGGTCAGCGAGCCGGCCGAGCATGCCTGGGAGCGCAACGTCGACGCCGTCTGGTTCGACCGCACCATCACGAACTGGGCGTCCGGTCTCGCGCACACCGGAGCGCAGGAGTAGAAGGAGCCATGGGGCAGCTCATCTACGACGGCCGACCGCTCGACCTGCGGATCGACGACCGCGCGCTCACGCACCTGCAGATCGTCATCGTCAACATGCTCCGGCGTGACCACCGGTTCGCGTTCTCGTGGAAGGACGACGTCGTCCACGGCAACGGTCGCAGCACGATCTGGCTGCACCCCAACGTGAGCCTGCACTTCAAGTTCACCGGCAGCCGGGTGCCGTCGATCAACCGCAGCTGGCTCGAGGACCTCTACGCCTCGGCCACCTCGGGATCGGGGCTCGTGCTGACGCCGGAGCCGGCGGACACCAGCACGGCGGCCGACTCGGCGTGGTCGCGAGCGGTGGCACCCGGCGACGCGGACGACGCATCCGGGACACCGAGCGGGAGCACCGCGCGCTGATCCCGGCGCGGTAGCACAGCGGGCTGATCCGGGTCAACGGGTTCCGCTCGAACTCCGCACCTCGTACGGTTTCCGTACCGCGGTTCGCTGTCGTCCCCCCGCACCAGCCTGCTAGGGCGCCGGTGCTGGCAGTGTCCGCGGCAGGAGGGGAACCCGAACAGCCCGTGACGCACAGCGAGTCCGGTGCCGACCAACCACCGGTGACCGAGACGAGCGAGGGACGTGAGTCCCGGATCAGGGGACTCCCTGCTCGGGTCACCGACGCCACGCGTCGGTGATGCGTGCGTCACGCTGCAGGGCCCGCCGGTCCGCCCCCATCGACCGGCGCTCCTCCGGGACCGCCCCGGCCATCGGATTCGGGTTCCGTGGCCGGGGCGGACTCATCAGATCTGCACGCGGCTCAGTAGACGTCGCGCACGTACCGCTTCGCGCGACGCATGTCGGCCAGGTACGCCTGCGCGTCGTCCTCGCCGCGCCCGCGTCCTGTCCGGATGACCTGGAGCAGCGCGGCCTCGACGTCCTTCGCCATGCGTGAGGCGTCCCCGCACACGTACACGTGGCCGCCGTCCTCGAGCCAGGCGAAGAGCTCCGCCGACCGCTCGAGCATCCGCGTCTGCACGTAGACCTTCTCGGCCTGGTCGCGCGAGAACGCCAGGTCGAGGCGGTCGAGCACGCCCTGTTCCTGCAGCTCGGTGAGCTCGTCCTGGTACACGAAGTCGGTGTCCCGGTGCTGGTCACCGAAGAACAGCCAGTTGCGTCCGGTCGCCCCGGACACCGCGCGCTCGTGCAGGAACCCGCGGAACGGCGCGACACCGGTGCCCGGTCCGATCATGATCATCGGGGCCGACTCGTCCGCCGGCACTCCGAACGACGCGTTCGGCTGCAGGTAGACGTCGACGGTGCCGTCCGGGTCGACCCGGTCGGCCAGGAACGTCGACGCGACTCCCGCGTACATCCGGTGCGGGTCGCCGTAGCGCACCGACGCGATGGTCAGGTGGATGCGGTCCGGGTGCGCCAGCGGGCTCGACGAGATCGAGTACTGCCGCGCCTGCAGCGGCCGCAGGTTCGGCAGCAGCTCGTCGAGTCCCGGAGCGGCCGGGCCGGCGTCGCGGAGCAGGTCGAGGACGTCGCGTCCCCAGAGCCAGCGGTCCAGCTCGTGCTTGTCGCCGTGCGCCACGACGGCCGCGAGTTCGCTCGACGGCGCGCGCTGCACCAGGTCGGCGATCAGGTCCTTCGAGGGCGTCCGGATCTCACGGTCGGTCCGCAGGACCTCGGTGATCGGCCGGCCGTCGAACGCCTCGCCGCCGTTCGCGCCGACCTGCTCGAGCAGGTCCGCCACGAAGACCTCGTCGTTCACGGGCACGACCGCCAGGGCGTCGCCGGCCGCGTACTCGATGCCCGAGTCGCCGAGGTCGAACTCGTAGTGCCGGATCTCCTTCGCGCTGCGCGGCGAGGAGAGCAGTCGGTTCTCGACCAGGCGCGACGGGTACGGGTTGCGCTTGTTCCACTGCGACCCCGGCCGGGAGGCACGGCTCGCGCCCGCTCCGCCGGTCGCGGCGGGACCGTCGCCGGCACCACCGCCCGTGGTCGCGCCGGGTGCAGCCGTCGCGCCGGCCTCGGCGGCGAGGCGGTCGAGGACCGCCGCGGTCCACAGTGCGGCCGGGTCCTCGAAGTCGACGTCGCAGTCGACGCGGTCGTGGATGCGGGTCGCGCCGAGCTGCTCGAACCGGGTGTCGAGGAGCTTGCCGGCCTGGCAGAACTCGTCGTAGCTCGTGTCGCCGAGGCCCAGGACGGCGTACTGCAGCCCCTCGAGCCGCGGCACGGTGCTCGCCTGGATCGCGTCCCAGAACAGCCCGGCGTTGTCGGGCATCTCGCCCTCGCCGTAGGTCGAGGTGACGACGAGCACGTGCGACATCTCGGCGAGCTGCTCGGGGGTGACGGCGTCGAGCGCACTGGCACGACCGCCGAGTCCGCGGGCCTTCGCGCCGGCGACGAGCTCGTCGGCCAGGAACTCGGCGTTGCCGGTCTGCGTGCCGAAGAGCACGTCGATCGTCGTCGTGGGCGCGCTGGCCGCGACCTTCTTGCCGGCGGCGGCGATGCCCGCGATGAACCCGGCGAGCCAGGACTCCTGGGCGGCCGAGAACGGTGCGTCAACGGGGATCAGCGACCCGGTCGGGGGGAGCAGGCTCACGCGGTCACCGCCTCGGTCGGCGCCTGCGGTGCCCGGCGGGCGATGTCCTCGAGCGCCGCGGTGGCGAGCAGCTCGTCGAAGCGGGCCTCGCGGACGCGGCCGTCGTTCTTGGCGTTCTGGTGCATGATCCACCCCGTGGTGCCCGGCGCGTCCATGCTGCGGTTGTTCCGCTGCGTGAGCGCGCGCTTGTAGTCGTCGAGCCGCTTGATCGCGATGAGCGTGGCGAGCTGGTCGTCGGCGAACCGGTCGAGCGTGCCGCGCAGGTACTTCACGACGCGCTGCTTGACGGAGAAGTCCTCGGTGAGCACGAGGTTCTTGACGGCCTCGGCGACCCGCGGGTCGGCGGTGCCGAGCGCACCCGGGACGCGCTCGAGGGCGACGTCCTGGGCGACCCCGAGCACCGTGTACGACGACAGCAGCGAGAACATGTCCTCGCCCTGGTCGCCGAGCGCCGGGGCACGCCCGTCGAGCACCGTGCGCTGGTCGCGGTAGTCGAGCTTGAACGCGCGGAGCTTGTCGGTGGCGATCGAGGTCGCGAGCTCGTCGAGGAGCTCGGGCCGGGTCGCCGCCGCGAGGATCTCGCCGGCGTCCTGCGTGAGCAGCAGGGCACGGGGCATGCCGACGTACACGTGTGCGCGGGCGGTGTCCCACTCGGCGAGCAGCCGCTCGGCCAGGGCCGAACCGGTCGCCTCGAGGTGCCACTCGAGCAGCAGGCGGGCGGCGGCCTCGTGGAACGCACCGCGGTCGGTGTCGGTGACCGGGAACACCAGGAGCGAGTCCGTGCTGGCACGCTCGGCGACCTGGCCGGAGGGGTCGTACTGGTACAGGAACCCGCCGGACATGCCGTTGCCGAGGCCCTTGCCGAACGCGCCGAGGTTGAACACGGCGCCGCCGGTCATGTACTCGCAGCCGAAGTCGCCGAGGCCCTCGACGACGGCGGTCGCGCCGGAGTTGCGGACGGCGAACCGGTCGCCGGCTTCGCCCTCGACGAAGGTGCGGCCGCCGGTGGCCCCGAACAGCGCGAAGTTGCCGACCAGCACGTTGCCGCCCTGTTCGGCGCTGCCGCCACCGGGGGCGCGGACGATGATCCGTCCGCCGCTCTGGCTCTTGCCGACGCCGTCGTTCGCGGTGCCGGTGTGCTCGAGCACGACGCCGTCGTTGTTGAAGACGCCGTAGGACTGCCCGGCCGAGCCCTGCGTGCGGATCGTGACCGCGCCGTCCACCAGCCGGCGGCGTCCGCGGTCGTCCGTCGTCACGGCGGGCAGGCCCTGCACGTCCTCGGCGCGGAGCTCGTGGTTGAGCAGACGCTCGAGGTCGATGCCGAGCTGGCCACCGACCGACTTGTCGGCGTTGCCGAGCAGCACGCCGTGCACGAGCACGTGCTCCTGCGCGTGGTCGACGAGGGCGGTACGGACGCGCTCGAGCAGGGCGTCGTCGGTGTGGAAGTCCTTCTCCAGGTACTCCGGGTCCGCCACGACCTTCTCGGGCACCTGGGCGAGCAGGGCACGGGCGTCGAGCCGGCCCACGCTCGCCGGGTGGTCCAGGAGCTGCAGCAGGTCGGTCCGGCCGCGGGCCTCGCGCAGGGAGCGCAGGCCGAGCCGGGCCAGGATCTGCCGCACGTCGTGGGCGATGTTGAGCAGGTACTGCGCGAGCGCGCGGGGGTCGCCCTCGAACGCCTCGGCGTTCGTGGTCAGGCCCGCCGGGCACTTCACGTTGCAGTTCTTCGCCATCACGCAGCCGAGCATCATGAGCGCGGTCGTGCCGAACTCGAAGCTGTCGCCGCCGAGCAGGGCGCTCGTGACGACGTCGCTGCCGGTCTGGTGCGCACCCGAGCAGCGGAGCGTGACCTTCTGGCGCAGGCCGTTCGCGACCAGGGCCTGGTGCACCTCGGCGACGCCGATCTCCGCGGAACGGCCCGCGTACTTCAGGCTGGTGACGGCCGCAGCGCCCGTGCCGCCGGTGTTGCCGGCGACGTTGATCACGTCGGCGCCGGCCTTCGCGACGCCGACCGCGATGGTGCCGATGCCCTCGGACGAGACGAGCTTCACGATCACCCGGACGCGGGCGGCCTTGCAGTCGTGGATGAGCTGCGCGAGGTCCTCGATCGAGTACGTGTCGTGGTGCGGCGGCGGCGAGATCAGCTCGACACCGGGCGTGCCACCGCGGGCCGCGGCGATGTCCACCGTGACCTTGGGTGCGGGCAGCTGGCCACCCTCGCCGGGCTTCGCGCCCTGGCCGATCTTGATCTCGAGCTCCTCGAGCATGGGGTCGGCGAGGTAGCCGGCCCAGATGCCGAACCGGCCCGAGGCGAACTGCTTGATGCGGGAGCCGCGGATGGTGCCGTAGCGGGAGTGGTGCTCGCCGCCCTCACCGCTGTTCGACATCCCGCCGACCATGTTCGTGCCGTGTGCGACGGCCTCGTGGGCGGTGGCGACGAGCGCGCCGTGGCTCATCGCGCCGGACGCCAGGGTCCGGGTGATCTCGTGGGCCGGCTGCACCTCGGCGAGCTCGACGCTCGCCGGGGCGCTCTGCAGCAGTGCGAGCAGGGCGACGGCCGCACCGGTGGCGCGGAGCGTCACCCCGCTGTCGTCGACGGCGTCGACGTCGATCTGCCCCGGGTGGAGCAGCGCGAGGCCGTCTGCCAGGGCCGCGTGGCGCAGTGCACCCGTGGTCCCCGTCGACGTGAGCTCCAGGCGGAACCGCTCCGTGCCTCCCGGCAGGTCCTGGTCGTCCGACGGACGCGAGCCGGAGAGCCCGCGCACGGTGACGCTGGCGTTGCCGCTCGTCGAGAAGCGGCCGAGCTCGCGCGCGAAGTCCTCGGCGGTGTCGATCCCGGTGACGTCCGCGGGCAGCGCGAGCACGTCGCGGAGCGCGGCGGGGCGGCGGGACCGCTCGTCGTGGGTCGTCTGCAGGAACGTGACGTAGCCCGGCGTGATGCGGTGCGCGTCGATCTCGGCGTCGCTCAGCCGGTCGTACCCGGTGTTCCGGTACGCCGCGTCGGTGATGCCGAACGAGTCGTCGAGCTGGCCGAGCGTGAGCAGGCGCAGCGCATCCGAGTCGCCGGAGCGTTCGAAGGCCGGGCGCTCCTCGGTCATGCCGCCGAACCCGCGGACGCTCGCGACGCCGAACGAGTGGCCGGCGCCGTCGGAGCGTTCCTTGAACAGGCCGAGCAGCGGGACCTGGCCCTCGGACGCCACCGAGCGGGCACGCTCGTGCCAGTCCGTCGCCGCCTGGGCGATGCGCGCGAAGCCGACGCCGCCGACCGGGGCCTGCATGTGCGGGAAGATCCGCGCGAGCACGTCATCGCCGGTGTCGAGGTAGTTCGGCTCGAAGAACTCGCCGCCGATGTAGCTCTCGGCCGTGCACAGGCCGACGCGGCCCATGGTCTTGGCCAGGGCCTTCTCGGCGGCCTTGCGGAACTGCTTGAGCGCCAGGTCGGTCGCGGTCAGCTCACCGGCGGGTGCGGGTGCGGCGGGGTACTTCTCCTCCGCACGCAGCCGAGCGCTCAAGCTGTACACAGCGGCGGCACCGAAGCCCAGCGCGGTCGCGACGTGGTGTGACGATGGCAGCTGACCGCTCTCCGCGACGACGGACACCCGCAGGCGCAGACCGGTCTCGATGAGCCGCTGGTTGACGGCGGCCACCGCCAGGATCACCGGGAGGGGCGCATGGGTCGACGACACCTCGCGGTCGGTCACGACCGCGATCCCGCCACCGCGCGCCGCGAACGCCTCGATCGCGTCGCACAGGGCGTCCAGCGCGCCGCGCATCGCGTCGGCGTTGGCCTGCTCGTCGGCGGGCACCGGCACGTAGAGCATGTCGAAGCGCTCGAGCGGCACGATGTCCTGCTCGCGCAGGCGCACCATGTCGAGGTGCCCGAGGATCGGCGACTGCACGACGAGCTGACGCCCCGTGGTGCCCGTGCCGTCCGGCTTCGCGCCGAGTGCCACGCGCATCGACATCCCGTCGGCCTCGCGGATCGAGTCGAGCGGCGGGTTCGTCACCTGGGCGAAGCGCTGCGAGAAGTACTTCGCCATGCCGCCCTCGGTGTCGCTCAGGGCGTTGATCGCGTTGCCGTAGCCCATCGCCGAGATGCGCTCCGACCCGTTCTGCAGCATCGGATCGAGCATGAACCGGAAGCTCTCCTGGTTCAGCGAGTACGCCACGTACCGGCCCGCGAGCGACAGGTCGCCGTCGTAGCCCAGGGTGGACGTCGTGCGCTCGTAGTCCGGAGCGGGCACGTCGTCCAGGTTCACGCGTGCGGCGTCGAGCAGGGTGCCGTAGTCACGGCGGGCCGCGAGCATGTGCAGCACCTCGCCCGTACGCATGCGGGTGCCGGTGCGGTGGTCGACGACGAGCATGCCGCCGGCCTCGATGCGGCCGCGGTGCACGACCTCGTCGGCGTCGAACTCGACCTGGCCGGCCTCGGACGACACCATCAGGTACTCGGCCGTCTCGACGGTGCGCAGCGGGCGCAGACCCAGGCGGTCCAGGCGAGCGCCGACGACGTCGCCGTCACTGAAGATCACGGCGGCGGGACCGTCGTTCTTCTCCTCGTACAGCGAGAAGTACTCGAGCATGTCCCGGACGTCCGGGGTCAGGGTGCGGTCGTTCTCCCACGCCGGCGGCATGAGCGAGACCACGGCCTCGACGATCTCGAGCCCGTCGTCGAACACGCGGCTCTGCAGGGTCTGGTCGAGTCGGCTCGAGTCCGACTGCCCGGGCGGACGCACGATGCTCCGGGTGCGGGCCCGCGCGAGCGCCTCGTCGGACAGCCGGTTCTTGCGGTCGGTGTTCAGCTCGCCGTTGTGCGCCATCAGGCGGAACGGCTGCGCCATCGTCGGGTGCGGCTCGGTGTTCGTCGAGAACCGGGTGTGGAAGTACAGCGTCCGGACCGAGTGCCGGGGGTCGCGCAGGTCGGTGAAGTACCCGATCACCTCGCCGGAGTTCAGCCGGCCCTTCAGGATCTGGGTCCGGGCGCTGAGCGACAGCGGGTACAGGGCGGCGTGCTCGGCGCGCTCGGCGGCGGCCTGGGCGTAGGAGACCGCCTCGATGGCGAGCAGGGCGCGGTTCGCGGCGGCGTCGACCTCGGTGCGGTCCCAGTCGGACGGAGCACGGAAGACCCACTGCACGATCGGCAGCTGGTACTGCTCGGCCTCGGGGCGCGCGACGGAGTGGTCCACCGGGACGTCACGGACCAGCAGCAGCTCGAAGCCCTCGTTCGTGATGGCGTCCGTGACGGTCTGCTCGGCGCGGGCGCGCTCGTCGGTGCCGTCGGCTCCGTCGCTGCTCGGCACGAAGCAGTTCGCGACGCCGAAGTGCCCGGCGCGCAGCTGCTCGCCGGTGATGGCGCTGAAGAACTCCACCGACAGGTCGATGCTGACGCCCGCGCCGTCACCGACACCCTCGGCGGACTTGCCGCCGCGGTGCGGGATGGAGCACAGCGCTTCGTCGCCCTTGCGGATGACGTCGTGGCTCGGCGTCCCGTCGAGACGGGTGATGAAACCGACGCCGCAATCGCTCGATTCGCGGGCAGGGTCGTAGAGACCGAAAGAGGTGGGGTTCACGTGCGGGTCCAGTGGGGCGTTGCCGGCAGCGGACGGCGCGGGCTGCATCGATGGAGCGCTCGCCGCGGGCAGACCGATGGTGGCAGTCGGGCCCTGTGGGGTGGTGGTGCGGTAGGGCGATGCTACGGCTTGGTATACCGACCGTGCAACACGGGTGGTGTGGGGCGCGATGGTGTCGCACAGTGCGGGTCTGGTCGGCTGGTGCGAGGTTGCACGCTCGGTGCGAGTTCGTAGCGCTGCACGGAGCGTGCAACCTCGCACGGGATGGCCGACGCCGCACGGTGCGGCGTGCCGCGGGCGCCGTGCAACCGTGCACCGGGTGGGTGACCCGGCACGGTGTCAGGCTGCTCGCTCGCCGGTTCGGTCGCTCACTGCGATCGGCTCCGTGACCGCCGTGCTGGCGTCGGCCGCCGGGGTGGTGCCGGGGCGGATGAGCTCCGGGCGTCGGCGACCACGGAACACCCACGCCTTGAACAACACGAACCGCACGCCCGTCGCCACCAGGTTGGCTGCCGTCAGCACCGCGATCTCCGCACCGTGCGAGGCTCCCGGCGCCGACGCGTGCAGCACCACGAGCGACCCCGACGTGATGGCCCAGGCGATGCCGAACACGACCAGGCCCTGCACGTGGTGACGACCCGCTCCCGCACGGCCCCGCACCCCGAACGTGAACCGCCGGTTCAGTGCGGTGTTGCCGATCGCCGTGACCAACAGCGCGAGGAAGTCTGCGGTCTGGGCGCCGAGCGCCGGCCGGAACAGGGCGTACAGGGCAGCGAACGCCAGGGTCGAGAGCACCCCGATCGCCCCGAACCGCAGGACCTGCCCCAGGAACCCCACGCTCGGTGGGGTGAACGGCTGCCGACCGATCGCCGCGTAGACCGTGCTGATCGGCACCCGCCCGGTGGCGATGTTCCTCGACACCCGCCACATGCCCTTCAGGTCCTCGGTCGCGGTCGACGCGATGTGCACCGAGGAGTTGACGTCGTCGATCCAGTCGACGGGGACCTCGTGGATGCGGAGTCCCGCGTGCTCGGCCAGCACGAGCAGCTCGGTGTCGAAGAACCAGGCATCGTCCTCGCACAACGGCAGCAGGTGGTCGGCGGCGGCCTTCGTGACCGCCTTGAACCCGCACTGCGCGTCCGAGAACGACACCCCCATCGTCGTGCGGAGCAGCAGGTTGTACGAGCGCGAGATGAACTCCCGCTTGCTGCCACGCACCACGCGCGACGAACCTGCCAGCCGCGTACCGATCGCCAGGTCCGAGTGCCCCGACAGCAGGGGCGCCACGAGGGGTTCGAGCGCGGCGAGGTCGGTGGACAGGTCCTCGTCCAGGTAGACGAGCACGGCCGCCGGCGATGCCGCCCAGACCTCCTTGAGCGCGCGGCCCCGGCCCTTCTCGGGCAGGTGCACCGCGTGCACGCCGGGGAGCATCGCGGCGAGGTCGTCGGCGATCCGGGCGGTGTCGTCGGTCGAGGCGTTGTCCGCGATCGTGATCCGCCACGAGTGGTGCAACGACGTCCGGCAGAACGTGTGGAGCCGTCGCACGTGGGCGGCGAGCGTGTCCTGCTCGTCGTAGCAGGGGACGACGATGTCGATGTCGATGGGCTGGTTCGTCTCCGTCATGCCGCTCATGCTCGGCAGCGGGGCTACGGGGGCCGAGGCAGGGCGCTGTGGCCCGGGTAAGAACGAACACCACGTGAACGGGGCGGACACGACACCTGTTGTCCGGATACGTTCGACGCACGATGACGACCGAGCGCGACGACGCACGACGGACGGCCGTGCTGCTCCCCGGGGAGCGGCTGGGGCTGGCGCTCGACGAGCGGTGCCCGGAGTTCACGGAGCTGCTGCTCGCGCCACCGTTGCACGGCATCCGACCCGACGGGCACGACTGGCTCCGGCGTCGGTACGAGCAGATCGTCCCGCTCGTGCTCCCCGCGGCACTGCGCGCGGTCGAGCGTGGGGAGCCGCTCGACCCGGAGTGCCTCGTGCGGCTCCGCGAGGTCGCAGCCGCCAGCGCCGACGACCCGCAGGTCGACGTCTCGGTCGTGCTCCGCGGCGCCCTGCCCGCGATCCGTGTCTTCGCCCTCGTCATGCACACGGCCACCCGCGAGCACGCGACGACGATCGACCACGCCGGCCGGACGATGCTCGCGATGAGCCGGGCATCACTCGTGGCACACGAACTCGGCTCGTGCTGGGCGGAGGCCTGGGCGCAGCACCGCGGAGGGGCGTCGGCGGACGCGACGACAGCGCTCGGCACCGACGACATCGACCTGGTGGCATCGGCGCCCGGCCTGGACGAGACCGAGGAACGGATGCTGGCGCTCGCCGCCCGTGGTCTGTCGAACGACGCCATCGCCAAGGAGACCGCCTACAGCCGGCAGGCCGTCGCCTGGCACCTCGGCCGGTTGATGAAGTCCTGGAACGCGCCGAACCGGACGGCGCTGGTGTCGGTCGCCTTCGTCCGGGGCTGGATCCGGTCTCGGCGGGACTTCATGCTGGCTGCACGCAACCGGCCGTCGGCGATCGAAGCGGCGCGGTCGGACGGCGACGCCCCCTGAGACCGAGGTCCCAGGGGGCGTCGCCGACGAACGGAGGAGTCAGCCGCCGTTGACGTGGATCACGTTGTCGATGCGCTCGATGTTGCCGAACACACCCCAGTTCAGCCAGCCGCCGTCACCGTTGTTGGTGACCTTGCCGGGGCCCTTGAACCAGTAGATGACGTAGTTGCCACCCTTGATGTCGATCGACTGGGCGTCCGCGACGTCGCCCTCGACGGTGATGTCCTGGTTCTTGTTGACCACCGCGACGGTGAGGCGGTCGGGGTTGCCGGCGTTCCAGTAGCCGACGTCGAGCGCCGCCTGCACGGCACCGCCGCGGTCGCTCTGGTCGTTGACCGCGTCCTTGATCGCGTTGACGATCGCGACCGGGTCGAGGTTGACGTTGACGCTGCCGCCGACGGACGACGAGGTGCTGGGCGGCGCGGGCTCGGCGGCCTGCGCGGGGGCTGCGACGAACGCCCCGGCGATGACGGCGCCGCCGAGGGCGGTGCCGGCGAGGAGCTTCACGGACTTGCGCTTGAACGAGTTCATGATCGTGTTTCCCATCTCTGCAGTGGTGACCCGTTCGGGTCGTCTTGCTCGGACAAGACCCAGCCTGCGTGCGCTCCGACGCGGATGCACGCGACGGGGCTCGACGTTGGTCGATCGTCTGACAATCCGGACGACGCCCGATCGCCGTGCCATCGTCTGCCGGTCCTGGCGTGTGACATGGCACGGTGGTAGCGTGATCGTGCTCGTTGCGTTGAGCTTCGAGAAGTGGACCCGAGACCCATCCGGACGGTTGGGCGCTCGGGTTCTGCGCGTTTCAGACGTCGATCACGGTGATCTCCGGTGGACAACGACGTCTCCAGTCGCCGCCCTTCGCCCACGCCCACCCGACTGCATCCGGCAGTGCCAGGAGCGGCTCGTGTGCAGCCGTCTCGTGGCGGTGGACCAGACGGGCGCCACCCGAGTCCCGCGTCGCCTCGACGATCCACTGTCGGTCCTTGCGGATGAGTGTCTCGTCCCGTTCGAAGCACACGCTGACGCGCGGGGACACCGCGGTGGCGGCGACGAGTCGTCTGAGGCACGCAGCGCGGCGTGCCGTGTCGGACCGCCCGTCCTTGACGGCACGGAAGACCGTGACCTCGACCGGCAAGGACGCGATCGTGCTGAGGATCAGCCGGCGACGGGCGTCGCTCTCCTTCCGCATGTGCAGGCGCGACTGCCCACGGAGGACGAGTCCGGTGAGTGCAGACCGTGCGGCCCGTGTCGATGAGCGTTCGAGGCAGACGGCGACGAGGAGGTAGTCCTTGACCTTCGACTCATCGACGAAGACCTCTCGGTACCCGTTCGTCGCTGTCGTCACCACCGCGTCCCCACGGCGTACCACTCTACATATCAGTGACGCTCTCGGTCAGCGGGGCAGCAGGATCTGCACGATCGCGACGACCACGAGCGCCGCGATCGGGACGCCCGCGATCCAGGCGCCCGCCCGCATCTGGGTCCGGCGGATCGTGGGCGGTGCGTGCGAGGAGCGCGCGAACTCGGTCGCGGCCACGAGCTCCGGCGCCGCGGCGGGCGGTGCGGGCTCGGGCTGGGGGCGGTCGTCCTCGAACGCCGGGACCTCGACCACCAGGTCGGCGGGGTCGGGGCGGCCCGGGAGCTTGTCGTACGCGTTCGTCACGGGGCCTCCTCGTCCGGCGTTCTCCGACCAGTATGCGACCGGGAGGGCACTCGGTGAGCAGGAGATGTCGAGTGCGGTCGCGGCACCCGACGTCTTCTGCTCACGAAGCTTTCCCAGCGCCCGCAGCGTCCCCCGTCGACCCGCCCCCGCCCGAGGGCGGCAGGTCCACGGTGAACGCGGTCCGGCCGGGCTCGGACGCGACCCGCACGCTGCCGCCGTGCGCCACGACGACGGCCCGCACGATCGCCAGCCCGAGACCGCTCGTGCCGTGCTCCCGTGAGCGCGAGGCCTCACCCCGGGTGAACCGGTCGAACAGGGTCGGCAGGGACTCGGCGGGGATCGGCGGCCCGTCGTTCGCCACGACGAAGCGGACGACGGCACCGTCCGACGCAGACGCAGACGCAGACGCAGACGCCGACCCCGACCCGGGCACCGACTGCAACGACACCACGACGGCAGTCCCCGGCGGCGTGTGCGTCCGGGCGTTGGTCAACAGGTTCGTGACCACCCGTCGGAGCTGCACCTCGTCACCGGCCACGAGCACCGGCTGGTCGTCCACGATCTGCAGCGTCCACCGGTGGTCCGGCGCCGTCGCGCGGGCGTCCATGGTGGCCTCGACCACCAGCGACGTCAGGTCGACCGGCTCGCGGACGATCTGCGACGCCGGCGCCCCCGACACCAGGGCCGAGGCGTCGAGCCGTGCGAGCAGCAGCAGCTCGTCGACGAGGTCGCCCATCCGGACGGCCTCACGTCCGATCCGTTCGACGTTGCGGTGCACGGCGTCCAGGTCCGAGGTCCGCTCCGACAGCTCTGCGTACGCCCGGACGGTGGCGATCGGGGTCCGCAGCTCGTGGGAGGCGTCGGCGACGAACGTCCGCATGCCGGCCTCGGCGTCACGACGCACGGTGAGCGCCCGGGCGACGTGGCCCAGCAGCCGGTTCAGCGCGTTGCCGACCTGCGCGACCTCGCGGTTCGCGCGCAGGTCGGCGTCGGAGACGCGGACGGGGATGTCCGGGTCTCCGCGTTCCAGGTCGAGTGCGGTCACGCCGGACGCCACCGCGGCGACGCGTTCGAGCGGACGGAGCGATCGACGGACGAGCACCGTGAGCGCCCACGCGGCGACGGCGAGCCCGAGTACCGTGACGACCCCGATGACGAGCAGCAACCGGGCGATCGCGGCGTCGAGGTCACCGAGGGGGAGCGCGGTGACGAACACGTCGCCGTCGTCGCTGACCGCCTGCGCCCGGTAGTCCCCGAGCGCGCCGAGTTCGACCGTCACGGGGTCGCCGCCGGTCTGCACCGCGGCGAGTGTCCGCTGCTGCGTCGCGGTCAGACGGCGCTGGTCACCGTCCCCGTCGGTGTAGCCACCGAGCACCAGGTCGCCGTCGCGGACGATGGCGATGACCGTGCCCGCCGACTGCCCCGGCGCACCGATGAAGGCGTTGTCGGGATCCGGCAGATCGTCCGACGAGGACGAGGACGAGGACGACGACGACGACGAGGACGAGGACGACGAGGACGACGACCCCGGCGGCGGCCCGGACGCCCCCGGCGGCGGTTCGGCCCCGTCCCGTCCGCCGACGGTCCGCATCGCCGCCGTCGACAGCTCCGCGTCGAGCCGGTCGACCAGGTACCCCCGGAACGCGACGACGGTCACCGCCCCCACGACGACGTTCGTCGCCACGAGCAGCAGGGCCACGGCCGCCACGATCCGCCAGCGCAACGACGGCACACGCCCGGTGCGCCCGGGCCGGCTCACGTCGCCGGCCGGAGCACGTACCCCGCCCCACGGACGGTCTGCAGCATCGGCTCACGTCCGGCGTCGAGCTTCTTCCGCAGGTACGACACGTACATGTCCACCAGGTTCGACGACGTGCCGAAGTCCATGCCCCAGACGCTCGCCAGCAGCTGCTCGCGGGACAGGACCCGGTTGGCGTTGCGGGCCAGGTGCCGCAGCAGCTCGTACTCGGTCGGCGTGAGCTCGATGGGGTCCCCGGCACGGCTGACCGAGCGGGCGTCCTCGTCGAGCCGGAGGTCCCCGACCACGACCTCGGCGCTCGCCCCGGCCGCGGCGACCCGGGCCGAGGTGCGCGCCAGGATCCGGGCACGGACGAGCAGCTCCTCGATGCCGAAGGGCTTGGTCAGGTAGTCGTCGCCACCGCCGGTCAGCCCGGCGAGCCGGTCCTCGGGGGCGTCGCGTGCGGTGAGGAACAGCACCCGGACGCCGTCGCGGGCGTCGCGGAGCCGTTCGAGCACCTCGAACCCGTCGATGTCCGGCAGCATCACGTCGAGCACGATCACGTCGGGCTGGAACTCCCGGGCCGCGAACAGCACGTCGCGCCCGCGGTGCACCGACCGCACGGCCCAGCCGTCGCCCGCGAACGCCAGGGCGACGGCCTCGGCCAGGGCGTGCTCGTCGTCGACGACGAGGGCGCGGACGGGGGAGCCGTCGGTGCGCTGCAGCGGGGTGCCGGGCATGTCCCGGAGCCTATCCACCGCGCCCTCGTCGCCGGTCACTCCGTGCTGCTCAGGTCGTAGACGGTCTGGCCGCCGACGGTCGTCGACTCGTAGTTCGCTGCGACCCACTCCTGGATCGCCGACGCGGTCGACGAGTCGCCGCCCATGCCGCCGCCGGAGCCGGACGACACGTAGTACCCGATGTCGCCGTCGGCGACGTACGCCTTGAACTGCGCGAGCGTCGGTGCCGGGTCGCTCGACCAGCCGCCGATCGCCATCACGGCTGTGTCGGTGTCGAGTTCGAGCTGCGCGGCCGACTGTGATCCGTTGACCGCGGCCGCCCACTTCGCGTCGGATGCCTCGAGCAGCTCCTGCAGGGCGGACGAGGTCGACGCGCCCTCGCCACCACCCCCGGCCTGGAGGCCCGTCCCCGACCCGCCCTCGGAGGTCGCGTCGTCCGTGCCGTCCTGCCCACTGCCCGGTGCCGTACCGGACGTGCCGTCCGGCATCTCCGGCGCCTCGCCGGACGCGCCTTCCGGCGGGGTCCCGCCGGGACCCTGCTGGGAGTCGGACGTGCTGTCGGAGCCGCCGTCGTCGGAGCCGGAGGTCGACCCACCCGGTCCGCCCGTGCCTCCCGGGAAGCCACCGGTGCCGCCGCCCATCCCACCGGAGCTGCTGCCCGCCGGACCGACGCTCGGGATCGAACCGGAGTGCGCGACGGTCGTCGTGGCGAGGGCGTAGGCGGTGGTGCCGGACAGGCCGAACAGGGCGCCGGCGAGGACGCCGACCGTGACGAGCCGGCGCAGCGACGGCACGCTGCCGATGACGATCAGTGCCGCGGACAGCAGCCCGCCGGCGAGCATCACCCAGCGCAGCCACGGCAGCCAGGTCGGGTTCTCGTTGAGCAGGCACCAGCCCCAGAACGCGGTGACACCGATCATCGCAGCGAGGCCGAGGCGGCCGACGAAGCGGGCTCGTGCGTGCCAGAGCAGGGCGCCGCCGGTGCCGACGAGTCCGGCGATGGCCGGGGCGAGGGCGACCGTGTAGTACGGGTGGATCGTGCCGGACATGTACGAGAACACGAGTCCGGTGACCAGGAGCCAGCCACCCCAGAGGACCAGTCCGGCGCGTGCGGGATCGGCCAGGTGCCGACGGCCGACGACGACCAGCCCGACGACCAGGGCGATGAGCGCCGCGGGCAGGAGCCACGAGATCTCGAGCCCCATCTCGGACGAGAACAGGCGGTTCAGGCCCGTCGAGCCGCCGAACGAGCCTCCGGCGGTGCCGCCGGTCGTGCCGCCGCCTCCGCCGCCGTTGCCCGAGCCCCCGAAGATCCGGCCGAGGCCGTTGTAGCCGAACACCAGGTCGAGGACGGTGTTGTTCGTCGAGCCGCCGATGTACGGGCGGGACTCGGCGGGCCAGAGCCACACGGCGACGACCCACCAGCCGGCGGCCACCACGAGGGAACCGGCGGCGACGAGCAGACCGATCACCCGCCGGCCCCAGCCGGTGCGGGCGGCGAACAGGTAGACGAGGCCGAAGGCGGGCAGGACGAGCAGGCCCTGCAGCATCTTCGTCAGGAACGCGAACCCGAGGGCGACCCCGGCGAGCGCGATCCACTTCCAGCTGCCCTTCGGCAGCGCCCGCACCGTGCAGTACGCGCCGGCGGTCATCAGCAGGACGAGCAGGGCGTCCGGGTTGTCGAAGCGGAACATCAGCGCCGCCGCCGGGGTCGCTGCCACGACGAAGCCCGCGAGCAGCGCGCCGACGTTCGCGGTGGTGGCGCCGAGTCGGGCCAGGGTGCGGCGGACCGTGCCCCAGACCAGGGCGACGGAACCGACGGCCATCAGCGCCTGGGGGAGCAGCAGGCTGAAGCTCGAGAAGCCGAACAGCCGGGCCGACAGCACCATCACCCACAGCGAGGCGGGTGGTTTGTCGACCGTGATGAAGTTCGACGAGTCGAGGGAGCCGAAGAAGAACGCCTCCCACGACTTCGTGCCGGCCTGCACGGCGGCGGCGTAGAAGCTGTTGGCGTACCCGGAGACGCTGAGGTCCCACAGGTACACCATGGCGGTCACGGCCAGGAGCGCCCAGAACGCCGGCCGGAGCCAGCGGGCGTCCTCGCGCTCGCCGAGGAACAGCCGGGCGAGGGGCGGGCGGCGCCGATCCCGCGCGGCACTGCGCGCGGGGTCGCGTCGGTCGGTCACGGGTACCGGGTACGTGGTCATGTCGATGAGCATCCGGGGCGTTCCCCGACTGCTGCACTGCGCCGGCTATGTGCGGGCTAAGGACGCACGGTGCGCGGTTGGCCGGCGGGCGGCGGCGCGGCGCACGGTGCGCTCTCGTTCGGTCCGTGCGGCGTCGCCTGCTCGGTGCGCGGTTGTAGCGCTGCACGGGGCGGGCAACCCCGCACGGGCTGAGCGAGGCCGCACGGTGCGGCGCCGGCACCGGGGCGGGCAACCTCGCACGGGTCGAGCGAAGCCGCACGGTGCGAGGGGTCAGGCGTACCGCTGCGCTGCCCGGAGTGCTGCCCCGGAGTACGAGCCGCCGAACAGGAACACGTGCAGCAGCAGCGGCGCGAGCTGGTGGAGGTCGACGCGCTCCTGCCACCCGTCGGCCAGCCGTGACTCCCGGTCGTAGGCGGCGAGCACCGTCTCGAGCCGGGGGAGCCCGAACAGCCCGAGCAGTGCCAGGTCGGTCTCCGCGTGCCCGCCGTGGGCGATCGGGTCGATGAGCACGGCGCCGGTCGGTTCGGACGAGTCCGTCGGCCAGAGGACGTTGCCGGCCCACAGGTCGCCGTGCAGACGAGCGGGTCGGTCCCCGACGAGCGCGGGCTGGGGCGACCCGAGCGCGCCGTCCTGCACGCGCGAGGCGACCCGCTCGAACACGGCTGCCTCGGCATGGTCGAACCCGCCGGCGTCGACGATGCGGCGGACGAATTCCCGGATGCGGTACTCGGCGAAGAACTCGCCCCAGGTCGCCGGTGCCTGCTCGGCCGTGACGAACGGCGTCCGCGAGCGGCCCATCCGCAGCGCCGCACCGCGGGTCCAGCCGGCGGGCGGTGCACCCCAGTGGTCGGCACCGGCGGCGTGCGTGTGTGCGAGGGACCGGCCGAACCGCTCGGCCTGGGCGGCGGTGGGGGAGCCGTCGGAGATGAGCTCGAGGTCGAGCACGGTCGGGCTCGGGCGCCCGAGCACGCGGGCGATGCGGGTGCCGCCGGTGTCCTCGGCCTCGGCGAGCCAGGCGAGTCCAGCGGCTTCGGCTGCCGCTTCGTCCGCGGTGGTGAACGTCTTCACGTGCGTCTCGGCCATCGGTCCATCCTGCCGAGGGGGCACCGTCGACCGTTCAGCCGACGATCACCCGGCGACCCGGCGACCCGGCGCACCGGTCACCCGGCGCCCGGTCACGCGGTCACACGGTCACGCGCTCGGCTCTCCCCGCCGGGCCGCGTGCACCACGAGTGCCAGCTGCACCCGGTTCTCGACGCCGAACTTCTCGTACACGTGCCCGACGTGCGTCTTCACGGTGGCCAGGCCCACGTACAGGTCGGCGGCGATCTGCGCGTTGGACGCCCCGTTCGCCACGGCGAGTGCGACCTCCCGCTCCCGCTCGGTCAGCAGGGCGAGCATCCGGCGCGCCTCGGTGTCGTCCGCAGCGGCATCGACCGGTGGCCCGGCCGGTGCGCCGCCCGGGCCACCGGCCGCCTGGCCCGAGCGGGATCCGGCCGCGAACGCGATGACCCGGTCGAGCACGGACGGGGACAGGATCGAGCGCCCGGCCGCGACGGTCCGCACGGCCTGCACGAGTTCGTACGGCGGGGTGTCCTTGAGCAGGAACCCGCGGGCGCCGGCCTGCAACGCTCCGAGCACGAGGTCGTCCCCCTCGAAGGTCGTCAGCACCAGGACGGCCAGGTCGGGTCGGCGGCGCAGTTCGCGTTCGGTGGCGACGAGTCCGTCGCACCGGGGCATCCGGATGTCCATGAGCACGACGTCGGGCGCGGTCGCGGCGATGACGCCTTCGGCCTCGAGCCCGTCGCCCGCTTCGCCCACCACCACCAGGCCGTCGTCGCCGCTGAGCAGCATGCGGAGCCCGACGCGCACGAGCTGGTCGTCGTCGACCAGGACGACGCGGACGGGAGCGGTCACGGAGTCCACGGCAGCACCGCCTCGACCACGTGCACGCGTCCGTCGTCGCTGCCGGCGCGGAAGCTCCCGCCGACGAGCCGGGCGCGTTCGGCGAGCCCGCGCAGGCCGTGCCCGGCGGTCTTCCCGGACGCGTCCGCGTGCGCAGGTCCGTCGGTCAGCGTGTTCGACACCACCACCCGGACCCCGGGACCGGGGACGGTCTCGACCACCACGTCGACGGGTTGTCCGGGGGCGTGCCGACGGGCGTTCGTCAGCGATTCCTGCACGATCCGGTAGGCGTGCCGGCCGACTGCCGTCGGCACTGCTGCGCCGTCGGTGTCGACGCGCGCCCGGACGGTCGCACCGCCGGAACGCGCCTGCTCGAGCAGGTCGGGCAGGTCGACGAGCGTCGGCTGCGGAGGCGCGGTGCCGGTCACCTCGTCGCCGCCGGTCGCCGCGGGGTCGCGCAACACCCCGAGGACGTCGCGCAGGTCGGTCAGCGCGGAGTGCGCCTCGGCCCGCACGACCCCGGCCGCCGCGGCGGTCTCGTCGGGGGTGAGCCCCGGGCCGCGGTACTCGAGGGCACCGGCGTGCAGCGCGACCAGGGACAGCCGGTGGCCCAGGACGTCGTGCATCTCGCGGGCGATGTGGGCGCGCTCCTGCTCGCGGGCACGGTCCTCGCGCAGCTGCTGGTCGCGTTCGAGCAGGGCGGCCCGCTCACGCAGCGACAGCAGGAGCGCCCGGCGCTGCCCGATCGCGATGCCGATGACCACGAGCAGGGCGATGCCGACGACGCCCGCGATCAAGATCTGCCAGAGCGGCATGTCGTCGGACGGGGGCGCCACGACGACGTCGTAGAGCACCGTGGCACCGAGCAGCACCGCACCGGCGACGGCGAGCTCGACAGCCCGGCGCCGGGTGGCGAGCGACACCGTGGCGATTGCGGCCGCTCCGACCGCCAACGTCGACACCGAGCTGAGGGCAGCGATGACGACCGTGATCAGCAACGGTGCCCGGTGCCGGAACGGCAGGAGGACGAGGGCGGCCAGACCGGCACCCACGTCGCCGAGGATCAGTGCGCCGACGTGCAGGTCGCTCCACCCACGGGTGTCCATCGTCGGCCACACGAGCCCCGCGGTGAGCAGCCCGGTCAGGGCCGCGACGGCGACACGCCAGGTCTGGGACCACACACGCTGCCCGAGCGGCACGGCGGGGAGCGTGGTCGAGGTCATGCCCCGAGCCTAGGGAGCCGTCGGGACGAGCGGATCCGCCGAAGGTCGGAGCTGCCGGAGCAGCCTGACCAGGGGGCGTCCGTCTCAGACCGCGTCGACCAGGGCCCGCGCCAACGGGTGCCACGCACGGGACGACGGCCCGCTCAGCACCAGGGTCCGTTCGAGCCGCCGGGCCATCGGGATCATCACGAGGTCGGGCGGCAGCATCCCGCGGCCCAGGGTCGGCACGATCGACACGCCCTCGCCCCGCTGGATCATCCCGAACATCGTGCTCATCTCCCGCACCCGGTGGGCGTACCGGAACGGGCGGCCGTCGAGCTCGTGGAGCTTCTGGATCTGGTACTCGCAGCCACCGCCGCCCGCCACCAGACCGTCCTCGTGCAGGTCGTCGAGGGTGAGCGCGGGCAGCTCGGCGAGGGGATGGTCGCGGCGGATCACGGCGGCCATCTCGTCCCGCGCCACGACCACGCCGCCGTCGGGCACCGGCGACGGGTCGACGAGCACGGCGGCGTCGACGGTGCCGGCCTCGAGCCACTCCGGCATCTCGTCGTCGTCCCCCTCGTAGACCTGCACGTCGACGTCCGGCAGGGTCACCGCCCACAGCTCGCGGAGCCGCGGCAGCAGGCCCTGGCAGACGGTGGGGACGGCGGCGAGGCGCACGGTGCCGCGCGCCGTGGCGGGCCGGACCACCGCCTCCAGGGCTTCGACCGAGGCGAGCACGCTGCGGGCGTGGGCCAGCAGGCGGTCGCCCAGCGGTGTGGCGGCGGCGACCGCGCCGCGGCGCACCACGGGGCCGCCGACCTCGCGTTCGAGCCCGGCGACGGCGTGGGACACCGCGGACTGCCCGACGCCCAGCGCTGCGGCCGCTGCGGTGAAGGACCCGGCGTCGAGCGTGGCGACGAACGCGCGCAGTTGCTGGACCGAGACGGTCATGCGTCCTCCTCATGGCGGCATGAGCGACATGCGTTTGCCGCATGTCACCCGGTGGTCCGACACTAGGCCACGTGAACGCCCTCCTCTACGCCCTCGTCGCCCTGACCTGGGGATCGAGCTTCCTCTTCGCGAAGATCGGACTCGACGGTCTCGCCCCGCAGCAGGTCGCCACCGTGCGGACCGTGCTCGGTGGGGTCACGCTGGTCGTGGTGCTCCTGGCGACCCGTCGGCCGTGGCCCCGGGAGCCGCGGACCTGGGCGCACCTGGCGGTCGTCGCGGTCTTCCTCAACGCGGTGCCGTCGTCGCTGATGGCGTGGGCCGAGCAGACGGTGCCGTCCGGGCTCGCGAGCATCTACAACGCGACGACGCCGATCATGACGCTGGCCGCGCTCGCGGTGCTCGTGCCGTCCGAACGGCTGCGCGGACGGCAAGTGCTCGGGATCGTGCTCGGCATCGTCGGGGTGCTCGTGCTGGTCGGCCCGTGGGACGTGCTGACCGACCCGGAGGTCCTGGCGAGCGTGCCGGGGCAGGTCGCGCTGCTCGGCATGACCGCGTCCTACGGCATCGGGCTCGCCTACCTGCGCCGGGTCGCGGTGGCGAGCGCGTACGACCCGGTCACGCTGGCGACGGTCCAGCTGACGCTGGCCTCCGGGATGCTCCTGCTGGTCGCGCCCGTCATCGCGACCGGTCCGGTGCAGCTGGACGGGAGGATCGTGGCCGCGATGATCGCGCTCGGTTGCGTCGGCACGGGGCTGGCCTACGCCTGGAACACGCGGCTCGTGCAGGCGTGGGGCGCTGGTCGCGCCTCCACCGTCACGTACCTGACGCCGGTGGTCGGGGTGGCGCTCGGGGTGCTCGTGCTGGGGGAGCGGGTGCGGTGGAACGAGCCCGTCGGCGGACTCGTCGTCCTGCTCGGGATCGCCCTGGCGTCCGGGGTGCTCGTGCGCCGGCGGGAGCCTGCGGCGTCCGCCGCCTGACCGGTCCGCCGCGTCGAGCCGTAGGATCGGCGGTGACGACGACGAGGTCGTCGACGAAGACGGAGACCGGCATGCACGACACCCACACCACCCGCGCGACCGCGTCGGTCGCAGCGATCCTCGCCGAGTCGGCGGCACGGTACCCGGACGACGTCGCCGTCATCGTGGGCGACGTCCGCACCACCTACGCCGAGCTGTGGGCGCAGACCCTGGCCTACGCCGGGGCACTCCGCGCGCGGGGCGTGACCGAGGGGTCGAAGGTGGCGATGCTCGTGCCGAACGTCGCGGACTTCCCCCGCGTGTACTACGCCACGCTGGCCCTCGGCGCGGTGGCCGTGCCCGTGCACGCGCTGCTGAAGCGCCGCGAGATCGAGTACGTCCTGCGCGACAGCGGCGCGACGCTGCTCGTCTGTGCTGCCCCGCTGCTCGGCGAGGGCGCCGCCGGTGCCGAGCTCGCCGGGGTCGACGTCGTGACCGTGCTCGCGCCGGCGACGACCGACGACGGGTCCGCGGCCGGCCCCGACCGGCTCGAGGCCCTGGCCGCGCAGAGCGAACCGCTCGACACCTACGTGCCGCGGCACCCGTTCGACACCGCCACGATCCTGTACACGAGCGGCACCACCGGCCAGCCCAAGGGTGCCGAGGGCTCGCACTTCTCGCTGCTCGAACAGGTCAACACGAACCTGATGACGACGTTCGACATGCACCGCGGGGACGTCCTGCTCGGCGCCCTGCCGCTGTTCCACACGTTCGGGCAGACCTGCACGATGAACACCGGGTTCCGGACCGGCGCGACGCTCGTCATGCTGCCGAAGTTCGACGGTGACACGGCGCTCGCCGCGATGGTCGAGCACGGCTGCGGCATCTTCATGGGCGTCCCGACGATGTACATGGCGCTGCTCGACGCCGCGACCCGGTCCGAGGCCCGTCCGACGCTCCGGTACGCGATCTCCGGCGGGGCCTCGCTCCCGCTGGCGGTGCTCGAGCGGTTCCAGCAGGTCTTCGACGCGCCGATCCACGAGGGGTACGGGCTGACCGAGACCTCGCCGGTCGCCACCTTCAACCACGTCGGGCAACCGCCGCGGCCCGGCACCATCGGCACCGCGGTGTGGGGCATCGACGTCGAGATCGCTGACCCCGAGGTCCGCGACGCGATCGTCATGCTGCCGCACGGCGAGATCGGCGAGCTCGTCATCCGCGGGCACAACCTGATGAACGGGTACCTCGACCGACCCGAGGACACCGCCGAGGCCATCGTCGACGGGTGGTTCCGCACCGGTGACCTGGGCACGAAGGACGACGACGGGTACCTGACGATCGTCGACCGCACGAAGGACATGATCATCCGCAACGGCTACAACGTGTACCCGCGGCAGGTCGAGGAGGTCCTCGCCACCCACCCCGACGTCGCGATGGCCGCGGTGTTCGGCGTGCCGCACGCCGTGCACGGGCAGGAGGTCGAGGCCGCGGTGGTCCTGCACGCCGGCGCGTCCGTCGAGCCGCAGGTCCTGGTCGACTTCGTCGCCGCCGAGATCGCCGCGTACAAGTACCCCCGGGTGGTGCACGTCCTCGACGCGCTGCCGCTCGGTCCGAGCGGCAAGGTGCTCAAGCGCGAGCTCGTCGACCGGTTCAGCGTCGAGGTGACGGCGGTTCCGTGATCCGCCCCACGACCGCGCAGGGGCGATCCGTACGCTGACCGGGTGACCGCCAGCCGCACCCCGTCGACCGCGCGTCTGCTGTTCGCGTCGTCCCACCCCGGACCCACGGTCACCGTGACCGTCCTCGCCGCGGTGATCGCCGCCGCCGTGGGGCACCCCGTGTGGCTCGTGGTGCTGGTGGCGCTGACGGTCGTCGCCGGGCAGCTGTCCATCGGGCTCGCGAACGACTGGATCGACGCGGACCGCGACCGGGCCGTCGGGCGGAGCGACAAGCCCGTCGCCCGCGGCCTCATCGCCGTCGGCACCGTCCGTACCGCCGCCTACGCCACCGCCGGGATCGCCGTGGTGCTCTCGCTCTTCCTGGGGCCGGTCGCCGCGGTCGCGCACCTCGTGCTCGTCGCCGCGGGGTGGGCCTACGACGCCGGGCTGAAGCGTTCGGTGTGGTCGGTGGCACCGTTCGTCGTCGCCTTCGGGCTGTTGCCCGTCGTGTCCGTCGCGGCCGGGCCCGAGGGACAGTGGCCGGCGTGGTGGGCGATCGCCACCGGGGCCGTCTTCGGGATCGCCATCCACTGCACCAACGTGCTGCCCGACCTGGTCGACGACGCCGCCACCGGGGTGCGGGGCTTCCCGCACCGCCTCGGGCTCCGCGGTGCGGGGATCGTCGCGTTCGCCTCGCTCGTCGTCGCTGCAGCGCTGGTGCTCGGCGGACAGGTGCTCGGCGACGACCCCGTTCGGGGTCTTGGCGTCGTGCTCGCGGTCCTCGGTGCCGTCGTGGTGGCCGTGCTCGCCGTCCTCGGCGTCCGGTTGGTGCTCGCAGGACGGGCTTCACGCACCCTGTTCCGGCTGGTCATCGCGTCGTCCCTCGTGCTCGTCGTCGAGCTCGGTTTCGCGGGCGCGCGACTCGTCGCCTGACGACGCGGAACAGACTGCGCCGGTGCGCCGGTGCGCCGGACGCGAGCCGTCAGGCCCAGCGCATCGCGTAGAGCCGGGCCAGGCCGTGCGCGGTCGGCAGTGACAGGGCGGTCCGGAGCAGCGCCTCCCGGCCGGTCGCCGTGACGGGGCCGAGCGGACGGCCCAGTGCCATGTTCGCCTCGGCCTGCCGAGCCGCGCGGCGGGCGGCTGCCTGGCGGCGGGCGGCGTAGCCCGGCCACGGCCCGGCCGTACCGGTGCGGACCGCTCCGGCGAGCAGCGGCGCGAGCTCGGCGGCGTCGAGCCACCCCAGGTTCATGCCCTGCCCGCCGATCGGACTGATCTCGTGGGCGGCATCCCCGACGAGCACGGCTCGGCCGACGCCCACGCGGTCGGCGGTGCGGCGGCGCACCCGGAAGCCGCTGGTCATCGAGCAGGTCGCGGGGTCGGGGACGACACCGGTGCGCTCGGCGACGAGTGCGGCCAGGCGTGCGACGACCGCGGGGTCCGGCGTGCCCGTCCAGCTGCCCTCGGCCGAGGCGAACGCGTCGTCGTCCGGCACCAGGGCGACGTACCGGCGACGCGCACCCGGCAGTGGGAAGGACTCGACGACGCCGTCCGGGCCGACGTCGACCAGCGCGGCCGACCGGGCCGACGGTGCCTCGGGGTCGGCGAAGTCGCCCATCACGTAGCGGTCGGGGTACTCGCGCCCGGTCGTGCCGATGCCGAGCAGGTCGCGGACGGCGCTCCGGGCACCGTCGGCCCCGGCGACGAAGGCCGCACGGACCGTCACGGTGTCGCCGTCCGGTCCGGTCCCGGTGGCGTCGACGTGGTCGGGGTGCCGGGACAGCGCCGTCAGGGTGGTGCCGGTCCGCAGGGCACCCGGTGCGCTGGCACGGAGCTGGTCACGGAGCAGGGACTCGGTGCGGTGCTGGTCGAGGGTGGCCACGTACGGGTGGGTCGGCGACGCGCGGTCGAAGCGCAGGGTGCCGAGGGTCCGGCCACGGCTGCGGGCCACTCCGGCGTGCACCAGTGACGCCTCGGCGAGCACGGCGGTGTCCAGGCCGATCGCGGCGAACGCGTCGAGGGACGGCGGGTGGATGCCGATGGCCCGCGAACCGGTCGGGGGCTCGTCCCGGCGTTCCCACACCCGGACGTCGACGCCCCGCGCCGCCAGGAGTGCCGCCACGAACAGCCCGACGGGGCCGCCGCCGACGACGAGGACGTCGACGCGTTCGATGGGCACGGGGCGAGCCTACGGTGACCGATCGCCGCGGCGTTCAGTGAGCAGAAGACGTCGGGTCAGCGGGCCGTACTCGACACCTTCTGCTCACTCGATGCGCTCCGCGGGCGCGGGCGCGTGCGCGGGCGCGGGCGGGGGCGCGGGCGCGGCGGCCCTGCGACCCGCACGGACCCGTGCACGGAACCGCTCGACGGGCACCTCGACGGCGTACGCGGCACCGATCGACACGAACGCCACCGCGCCGACCAGGCAGACCGTGCCCCACGGACCGATCGCGAAGGTGCCGAGCAGCGCGATCACCAGCGGGTGCCAGAGGTACGCCGAGTACGAGACCCGGCGGCCGAACCACGACACCGGCGTCCAGGCCAGGGCGGCGGACACGGGGGAGCGGACCGAGACCAGCCCGCCGATCGCCACCGCCGCGATCAGCCCGGTCAGCGGCAGCACGATGCCGAACGTCGACGCGTGCTGCGTCCAGTCGTCATCGATCCAGAGCAGCACCCCGACCACCAGCACGAGACCGAGCCAGGTCGCCACGTGCCCGAGGACCCCGGCGGCCCGCACGCGCACCCGTTCGTCGTCGAGCACCAGGGCCAGTCCGCAGCCGATCGCGAGCGGCACGACCCCGAGCACGGGCGAGAAGTAGACGTCGGGCGTGGCACCGCCGCTCGGGCTGCGGTAGCTCGCCCACGACGCCGCTGAAGCCCCGACGACCAGGACACCGAGCCCCGCCAGGAGCCAGCGACGGCGGACCCGGAGTGCGGCGAGCAGGACCAGCACCGGCGGCCAGACCAGGTAGAACTGCTCCTCCATCGACAGGCTCCACGTGTGCGCGAACACGCCCTGCGAGGTGTCCCAGAAGGCGCGGAACAGGTTGCCCGTGTAGGTCAGCGCGATGAACGCCGCTTCGCCGGACTGCAGCGAAGCGCCCTTGTAGTCACCGACCCAGTTCCAGAGCAGCAGCCCGACGACGACGAACGCGAGCAGTGCCGGGTAGAGGCGGAGCAGCCGCTTCACCCAGAACGTCCCGAGGCGCACCCGCCCGGTACGACGCCGTTCGCCGAGCAGCAGCGTCGTGATGAGGAAGCCCGACAGCACGAAGAAGACCGTCACGCCGATGAAGCCGCCCTCGAACTGCGGCACGTGCAGGTGGTACAGGACGACGACCAGGATGGCGAGGGTCCGGAGTCCGTCGAGCGCGGGTGCGCGGTGCGTCAGCGGGGGTGGCGGAGCCTGCTGCGTCCCCGCCCCGGAGCGCTCCGGGGCGGCCGTGCGGTGCTGTGGCTGCGCCTGCGTCGGCGCGTGTGTCAGCGTGGTCGTCGCCATGGTCCCTCCCCGCGCTGCTCGGTTGCGTGTCGCCGACCAGGGTCCTCCTCGCGGGTAAGAGGAGTCTCAACGAGCGGCGCGCACCAGGCTCGTCGGCCTGCCCCGCGGTCCCGGGGTCCGCACCACGCGTCGGCGCCAGCCCCGCGCGCCACGCGCCGGCCGGGAGGCCCGTGGCCGGCCCGCACCGCGCCTCCAGGCCGTCGCGCCCGCGTCCACCGCACGCACACCGTGAGCAGGAACGGTCGGGTCCGACGTGCGGACCCGACCGTTCCTGCTCACCAAGCGAGCGAGCGACCGCGCGCGGCTACTCGGCCTTCTGCAGCTGCCAGGGGTCCGGCTCGCGGTCGCCGTTCGGGCGCACCGGGCGGACGTCGCCGACGATCGGGATCGAGCGCTTCCGCATGAACCACACGTAGCGGACGAAGAAGTGCGTCAGGGTCGACATCCGGTTGCCGGCACCGAGCAGGCTCGTGATGTGCACGAACACCCAGGCGAGCCAGGCCACCGGGCCGACCATCGTGATCCCACCGCGCAGCTGGGCGACCGCGGCGTTCGTGCCGATCGTCGCCATGGTGCCCTTGTCGAAGTACTTGAAGCGCTCGGTGGCCTTGCCCTCGAGCAGGCGCACGATCTGCCGCGCCGAGTGCCGTCCGCCCTGCAGCGCGGGCTGGGCGAGCTGGGCGAGGGCGTCGTCCTGCGCGGCGATGTCACCGGCGGAGAAGATCCGCTCGGCCCCCTTCACGCTCAGGTCGTCGTTCACCTGGATGCGGCCACCGTGGGTCTGCGGCAGGCCCCAGCCGGAGACCTCCTTGTGTGCGGCGACGCCGGTCGCCCAGATCACCTGCGACGCGGGGATGAACTCGCCGTCCGCGGTCATCACGCCGTCGCGCTTGACCTCGGAGACGCCGGTGTTCAGCCGCAGCACGACACCGCGCTTGCGGAGCACCTTGGCGGCGTACCGGCGCAGGCGCGGGGCGAACGGCTTGAGGAGCTCGCCGCTGCGGTGCACGAGGGTGATCGAGATGTTGCCGCGTTCGATCTCCGGGTACGCGCCGACGAGCGCCTGGTCGCGGAGCTCGGCGAGCGCGCCAGCCATCTCGACACCGGTCGCACCGCCACCGACGATCACGATGCGGATCTCGTCGGGGCCCTGGTTGGCCGCCGCTTCCTCGAGCCGGGTGAACAGCTCGTCGCGGATGCGGAGTGCCTGCGAGCGGGAGTACATCGAGTACGCGTACTCGTACGCACCGGGGGTGCCGAAGTAGCTCGTGTTCACGCCGTTGGCGAGGATCAGGTAGTCGTAGTGCAGGTGCTCGCCGTCGGACATCTCGGCGATGCGCTCGTCGGTGCGGATGCCGGTGAGCAGGCCGTGACGGAACTCGGCGTTCGACTGGCGGGCCCGGAGCGAGCGCAGGAAGTACGTCACGTCGCCGGCGTTCAGGCCGCCCGTCGCCACCTGGTACATCAGGGGCTGGAACATGTTGTAGACGTGACGGTCGACCAGGGTCACCCGGACCGGCGCGTCGGCGAGCTCCCGCATGGCGGCCACACCGGCGAATCCACCGCCGACGATGACGACGTGCGGGCGGGTGTCCTGGGTCATGCTTGCTCCGGTGTTCCTCGGGTGCGGATGGTCACCCACGAGGGTACGCGCGGTTTGCCGGAGCGCATGACGGGCACAGGCCGGGAGGCCCGTGGTGCGTCCGTCAGGCGTCGAACCGCCCGTAGGTGTTCAGCACGTTCCCCTTGCTCGTCACGGTGCTGTCGACCAGACGCAGGCGCGTGGGCGGATCGGTCGGTTCGAACAGTCGCCGGCCACGGCCGGCGATCGCCGGGTGGATCATGAGCTGCAGTTCGTCGAGGACCCCGGCGAACAGCAGGCTGCGGACGAGCGTGACACTGCCGCACACGGCGATGTCCGCCCCCTCGCGCTGCTGCAGGTCGCGCACGAACGCGGGGACGTCGCCCGGGATCCGCGTGCTGTTCTGCCAGGTCAGGTCGTCGCCGAGCGTGGTGGAGGCCACGTGCTTCTCGATCGGGTTGATCCACTGCCCGAAGGGGTCCTCCGGGTGGGCGGGCCACCACTCGGACCACTCGAGGTAGCTGTTCCGGCCGAGCAGCACGGTGTCGGTGCGGGCCATGAAGGCACCCATCGCCGTGCCGAGCTCGTCGTCGAAGCTGTCGTACTGGAACTCGTAGGGGTCCTGCACGACGCCGTCGACCGACGTGAACAGACCGGCAGTGGTCTTCCGCATGGGACGGATCGTACCCGCCGGTCAGCTCCCGGTGCCGTCGGTGCTGCTGCCGTCGCTCGTGCCGTCGCTGCTGCTCCCGTCGCTGCTGCCGGAGCCGTACCCGGGGGCCTGGCCGGTGCCGTTGCCCGGGAACCGGTTCGTGCCGGGCACCTGCGTCGTCGACTGCGTCCGGTCCGCACCGATCGCGTGGCCGATGGCGAACCCGACGCCTCCGCCGACGAGCAGCGCGGCGAGCCCGACGATCGCGGCGAGGAGCGGCCAGAACCACGGGGGCTTCGGGCCGGTGCTGCGGCGGTCGGTCGGGCTCGCGGCGCCGGCTGCGGCTCCGTACCAGGGGGTGGTGCCGTTCTGGGCGGTGGAGTCCCAGCCGCCCGGGGTGCCGGCGCCGGCGTCCGCGCGGTACGGCTGCTGCTGCTGTTGCGGCGCCGGCGCGTCGAGCGTGGAGGTCGACGTCGGGGTCGGGGCGGCGCCCCAGCCGGTCGGAGCCGTTGCCCGGTTCGCCCGGTCGGAGCCGTCCGGTTCGTGGCCGTTGGTGGGAGTGGTGTCGCTCATGCCAGGAGTGCACACGGCCCGGCTATGTGCGGCCGATGACGAGGCTGACCCGGTGCTGCGAACCGCCGCGTAGCCTCGGCTCGTGCGCGCTGCTGTGGAGACCGTCCGGATCGACGGGTTGCCCGTGCGCCTGCACACCATGGCGGCGCGAGAGCCGGTCCGCGACGACACCGACCCCACCGTCGTGTTCGTCCACGGCATCGGGATGTCCCACCGGTCATTCGCCCGGTCGCAGCGCGCCGTCGCCGTTGAGCACCGCACGATCAGCGTCGACCTGCCGGGGTTCGGCTGGCTGCCCGCGGCCGGTCGTCGGCTGCCCATCGAGGAGCTCGGCGACGTGGTCGTGCGGGCGGTCCGCCACCTGGTCGACGGCGACCTGGTGCTCGTCGGGCAGTCGATGGGTGCCCAGGTCGTGGTCGAGTCCGCCCGGCGCCACGCGGAGACCGTCGCGGCGATCGTGCTCGTCGGTCCGGTGATCGACTCCGAGCGGCGATCCCTTCCGCTGCAGGCGCTCGACCTGGGCCGCGACGGGTTCGTCGAGGGGGTCCGGATGAACGGCGTCCTGGTCACCGACTACCTGCGGAGCATGCGGCAGTACACGCGTGAGCTCGGGCCGATGCTCCGCTACCCGACCGAGCAGACGATCACCGAGGTGACGCAGCCCGTCCTCGTCGTCCGCGGCACCCAGGACCCGATCGCGCGGCACGACTGGTCGGCTCGGGTCGCGGCCGCTGCGCCGAACGGCACCTTCGTGGAACTGGCCGGCCCGCACCACGTGCAGGAACGGCAGCCGGACGCCTTCGCACGCCTCCTCGAGACGTTCCGCAGCGCCGAGCGCTTGGAGGGGCTGCGATGACCCGGCCGACCACGTCGGGGACGGAGGCGGCGCGGACGGCGCGATCCGGGCCTCCAGGCCGTGTTCCGCTGGTGCGACGCGCGTGGTGGGCCGCACTCGACTGGGGGTACGCGGCCAGGTGGCAGGTCCGGAGCCTCGGCCCGACCACCGCGGACGACTACCGGACCGGCGCCGGGCAGCCCGTCGTCGTGGTCCCCGGCGTCTACGAGACCTGGCACTTCATGCGGCCGCTGATGGACGCACTGCACGACCGGGGGCACCCGGTGTACGTGCTGCCGGTCCTGCGGCACAACCTGCGGCCCGTGCCGGACTCGGCGCGCGAGGTGATCGCGACCCTCGAGGAACAGGACCTGCGGAACGTGCTCGTGCTCGCGCACAGCAAGGGCGGGCTCATCGGCAAGTACGCGATGACGCAGCTCGACCAGCACGAGCGGATCGACCGGATGGTCGCGGTGTCGACGCCCTTCGCGGGCTCGGTCTACGCGCGGCTCGCGCCGGTGCCGCACCTGCGGGCGTTCCGGGCGGCCGACCCGGTGCTGGCGGGGCTGGCACGGGAACTCGACGCGAACGCGCGGATCACCTCGGTGTACGGGGTGTTCGACACGCTCATCCCCGAGGGCAGTGAGCTCCAGGGGGCGACGAACGTGCGGCTGCCGGTGGGCGGGCACTTCCGGATCCTCGGCGATGCGCGGACGCGGTCGGCGGTGCTGGCGGCGGCGGACCCGGGCGGGGGCGGCTCCGGCGGCGGCTCCGGCTCCGGCGGCGGCTCCGGCGGCGGCGGCGCTGGCGGTCTTTCGCGCTGAGCGACACTTCGTGGGCGCGCGGCCGCGTGAGGTGTCGGTCAGCGCGAAACGGCGCGGCAGCCGCGTCAGCGCTGGCGGCCGGCGACGCTCGCGCGCTCGACGATCCGGTGCGGCACGACGACGGTCTCCGGCGCCGCCGCGCGGTCCGCGATCCGTCGGGTCAGCAGGTCGAGCGCCGCCGTCGCGAAGGCCCGACGGTCGAACGACACCGTGCTGAGCGACGGGATCGCGTACGCGGCCGCGTCGACGTCGTCGAACCCGATGACGCTGACCTGCTCGGGAACCCGGACCCCGCGGGCGGCCAGGACGTGCAGCACCCCGAACGCGATCGAGTCGGTGAAGGCGAAGACGGCGTCGGGCAAGGGGTGCTCGTCGAGCCAGGCCGCGAAGGTCGTCGCCGCGGAACTCGTGGTCCACGACGGCAGCGGGACCCGGAGCGACGGGTCGGGCGTGATGCCGGCCGCGGCGAGCGCGGCGGTGTAGCCGCGTTCGCGGAGCTCGCTCGTCGCCGTCGCAGCACCCTCCGGTGACGCCCCGACGATCGCGATGCGCCGGTGCCCGCGGGCGATGAGGTGTTCGGTGACCTGCTCGGCCGCCGCGCGGCTGTCGACGTGCACCTGGTCGACGTGCTCGGGCTCGACCTCGCCGATGACGACGGTCGGCGGCAGCCCCTCGGTCGAGGCCAGGACGCTCGCGCTGAGCGACACCGGGTTGAGGATCAGCCCGTCCACCAGGTGTGCCCGGGCACGGGAGACCAGTTCGCGTTCGCGGGCCGGGTCGTTGCCCGTCTGCTCGAGCTGCACGACCCAGCCGCGTTCGCGGGCGAGTTCCACGAAGGACTGCGCGAGTTCGGCGGAGTAGGCGCTGCCCATCTCCGGCAGCGTCAACGCGATGGCTCCGGAGCGGCCGTTCCGGAGCCCGCGGGCGGACAGGTTCGGCACGTAGTCGAGCTCGGCGACCGCCCGCTCGACGCGTTCGCGGGTCTCCGGGCGCACGACCACGCCGCCGTTGACGACGTTGGAGACGGTCTTCGGGGACACCCCGGCGAGGGCGGCCACGTCCCGCACGGTTGCGCGCATCGGGACGAGCGTAGCGCGGGGCGGTGGCGGCGGTGCGGAGCAGGGCAGCGCTCAGCCCGCGACCTGCACCGGGACCGTCCTGCCCGTCCGCACCGACTCCTGCGCCGCCAGCACGATCGACAGCGTCCGGAGTCCGACCCCGACGTCCGGCTGCGGCTGCTCCCCGGACCGCACCGCCGCCAGGAACGTCCGGAGCATCGGCACGTCGTGGTCGGGTCCGTACCGGAGTTCGATCAGCCGGCCCCCGACCGCCTCGAGCCCCCGAGCAGCCGCCCCGAAGAAGTCCACCGACACCGTGCCACCGGTCCCGGAGACGTCGAGCGTCAGCCCGCCCCACACCGGCGACGTGTCCGGTCGGCTCCACGAGCAGTCGATCGCCGCGATCGTGCCGTCGTCGTACGTGATGGTCACCAGGCCCGCGGTCTCGGCGTTCGCGCGGTCCGCGTGCAGCACCCGGTTGGCGACGGCGGTGACGGACACCGGCGCCGCTCCGGTCAGCCCGTCGATCAGGTCGGCGACGTGCACGACGTGGTCGACGAGGGCGCCGCCTCCGCTCAGCCGGACGTCGGTGAACCAGTCCCGGGCGAGCGGGAGCATGCCGTTGTTCGCGCCCCGCACCGAGAACACCGTGCCGAGTGCGCCCGAGTCCCGCGTCGCGCGCAGCCGGTCGAACGCCGAGGCGAAGCGCACCGGGAACGCCATCATCAGCAGCACCCCGGCGCGGTCCACCGCCTCGCGGATGGCGAGGCCGTCCTGCCACGAGGTCGCGAGCGGCTTCTCGCAGAGCACGTGTGCCCCCGCTGCCGCCGCGAGCTCGACGAACTCGCGGTGCCGCGCGTTCTCGCTCGTGACGATCACCGCGTCCGGACCCCAGTCGAGCAGCTCGTCGACGGAGTCCGCGTACCCGACGCCGAGCGCGCGTGCCAGTTCGGCTCCGCGCAGGTCGCCGAGTTCCGTCCCCGTCGAGGTGCCGTCCGGATCCGTGCCGTGCACCTCGACGTCGGGCATCGCCGCCAGGGCGCCGAGGTAGCTGATGGCGTGCGTGTGGGCGAAGGAGAGCACCCCGACCCGGAGCGTCACCGCGACACCTCCACCGGCTGGCCGGACTCGATCGAGGCGATCGCCGCGTTCGCGATCCGCACCGCGGCGACCCCGTCGTCCACGGTCACCCGGGGCGGTGCACCGCCGTCGAACGCGGCGAGGAAGTCGGCGAGCTCCAGCGCGTACGGGTCGTCCGCCGGGTCGATCGTCGGCAGGAAACCGTCCACGGAAGCCGGTGCCGCCAGGTCGCTCCGGGTGTCCTCCTCTGCCCGGGACGAGTGCGACAGGCTGCCGAGCGTCCCCGTCACTGAGTACTCCGTCGTGAAGGCCAGGTGCTGCGGCCCCCACAGCCCGGCGACGTGGCTGATCGCGCCCGACTCGTGCGTGAGCAGGACGTGCGCCGCCTCGACCGGCTCCGCCTCGGAACCCGCGCGGACGCTCACCGCCGACACGCGGGTCACCTCGCCCGCCACCCAGCGTGCGATGTCCAGGTCGTGGAGCATCTGGTCCATCACGATCCCGCCCGACAGGGCGCGGTCGCCGAACCAGGGGACGTGGGTGGGGAAGGCACCGGACCGCGAGAACCGCAACACCGCCAGGTCGCCCAGGAGGCCCGTGGTCGCGGCCTCGTGCAGGCGCGCGTACGCAGGGAACCAGCGCACCACCTGCGCCGGGTAGAGCTGCACGCCTGCTTCCGCAGCGCGGGCCGCCAGGTCCGCCGCGTCCGCGTCGGTCCGGGCCAGGGGCTTCTCGGAGACGACGTCCTTGCCGGCCGCGATCGCCGCACGGACGACCTCGGCGTGGGCGTGCGTCGGGACCACCACGTCGACGACGTCGACCGCGGCGAGGAGCTCGTCGAGGCTGTCGGCGACGGTGATCGTGCTGCCCTCGGCCCGGGCGGTGTCGGTGAACGCGGCGACGAGATCCTGGGCGCCCTCGCGAGCGTGCACCACCACGTCGCCCAGGCGGAGCAGCCCGGGCAGGTGGGCGACGGAGATGCCGCCCGCGCCGACGAGCCCGATGCGTTTGCGGGCGGGGGAGTCCGACTGCGACGTCATGGAGTCAGCGTAGGAGATGCGGTGGAGCGACGGGCAAGGTCAGCCGAGCCAGCCAGGGTCGGCGAACAGCTCCTCGAGCTCGCGCAGCAGCCGGGTCGTGTGGAAGCCGTCGGCAGCCGCGTGGTTGACCTGCAGCGCCAGCGGCAGCAGCGTCCGGTCACCACCAGCGGTCCGGTACCCGCCGAGCGTGATGATCGGCAGCAGGTGGTCCCAGCCGTCGTGCACCTGCAGCGAGAAGCCGGTGAACGATGCTCCCGGCAGGGTCGAGACGTCGAACACGTTGCTGGGCCGGTCGTCCTGCGGGAACATCCGGGTGTCGTCGCGGTACTCCGTCATCGTCGACACCGCAGCGTCGTGGAAGGTGCCGAAGTCGTCGTCGTACGGCACGACCAGGGCGGAGAACGTCTCGGTGTCCGGATGGAACACGGTGAACATCGGGTGGACGCGGTCCCACACGGCGGGGGAGCCGTCCTCCAGCAGCTGCATCCGGAACTCGTCGTGCCGGTTCACCACGGTCGCGATCGCCCAGAGCTGCGATGCGTAGGTCCGACGGCCGGTCGCTCGGACGCGCTCGACGAAGGCGGTGACGTCGAGCTCGACGGTCACCTCGTACGCACACGGCACCCGGTGCCGGTAGTGCTCGAAGTGCTCCCGGCGGGGCCACTGGTCGACGTCGATCGCCCGGAGTTCGGTCATGGCTCCACCCTCGTGCGGGATCGCTTCCCTACGGTGGAGCCATGCCGACGCTCGAACGTGTTCCCGCCCTGGTCGCCACCGGATTCCTCGCGATCCCCGTCGCCGAAGCCCTCGTCGCGTTGCCGACCGAGGTCGTCATGAAGATCGAGGGGGCCCCGATCGACGCCGACCTGGCCGACACGGCCGCGTTCTCGGAGGCGTACGGCTACCCGCTGGCCGGCGGCGCGAACTGCATCGTCGTCGCAGGGAAGCGCGGCGACGAGGTCCGCTACGCCGCCTGCGTCGTCCTCGCATCGACGAAGCTCGACGTGAACCGGGTCGTGAAGCAGCTGCTCGACGTCCGCAAGGCGAGCTTCGCCCCGATGGACGAAGCGGTCGAGCTGACCGGCATGGAGTACGGCGGCATCACCCCGATCGGACTGCCGTCGTCGTGGCCGCTCTACATCGACGCGCGCGTCCTCGACGCCCCCGAGGTGGTCATCGGTGCCGGTCGTCGCGCCGCCAAGCTGTTCCTGCCCGGCGCAGCACTCACCGCGCTGCCGAACGTCACCGTGGTCGAGGGTCTGGCGACCGAGCCGGTCAGTCCGACGGCCGGATGAGGCAGAACGGGTGCCCCGCGGGGTCGAGGTAGACGCGGAACGTCTCCGTGCCCGACCCCGTCGCCGTCGCACCGATCGCGAGCACCGCGGCCTCGCCGTCGTCGAGGTCGTCGACCTTCACGTCGAGGTGGCTCTGCTGCGGGACCGTCTGCCCCGGCCAGTCCGGCGCCCGGTAGTCGTCGACCTGCTGGAACGCCAGGATCGGACGGTGGTCGGTGAACGGGAGGGCGAGCTCCGCCCAGTCCTCGTCGAAGCCGACGATCTCCCCGCCGAGCAGCTCGGCGTAGAAGCGGGCGAGGGCGCGGGTGTCCGGGCAGTCCAGGACGACGACGTCGAGTGTGCCGATCATGGCCGACACGGTAGACCCATCAGCGTGCGGCGGTCAGGGCCTTCGTGATCCGCTGCAACGAGACGGTCTCGGCGGTTCCGAGTTCCTGCGCGAACAGGCTGAGCCGGAACTCCTCGAGCATCCACCGCGCGTGCACGAGCTCCGGGTGCGCCCCGACCGCGGGCGGGAAGGTGCCGCCGGCATCGGTGTAGCGGTCGGTCGCCACCGTGACCTCGCGCATCCAGGTCGCGTCTCGCCCGGGGTTCTGCAGCAGCTTCTGCACGCGCGCCTCGATGCCCTGCAGGTACACGCGGATGCGTCGCAGCCGGTCGAGCCCCGCGACGGCGACGAACCCGGGGAACACCAGGCGCTCCATCTGCTGCCGCATGTCGCTGAGGGCGGCGAGCAGCGACATCGAGTTCGCCTGCTTGAGTGCCCGTTCGGCGGAGCGCTGCGCGGCCAGGACCGCCGCGACCTCGGACACGGCGGTGAACATCGTGTCGACGACGGAGGCCGACACCGCATCGCGGACCGACTCGAACTCGGCCTTCGTGAAGACGAGGCCGTCCGGGTGGGCCCGACGGGTGCCGGCGTCGACCACGGCGGCCAGGACGTCGTCGAACAGCGCGGCGGTCGACGGGTAGGGGCTGGCCGCGAGGGCGAGCTTCTCCTGCGCGGTCAGGTGCGACTGGATGTACGACACGGGCGACGGCACCGCGTGCATCACCAGACGACGGACCCCGGCAGGCATCCGGACGACGCGGTCCGACGGAGTGGCGAGCAACTGCACGCCGACGGTCGCCTTCGGACCCGTGCCTTCCTCGACCAGGGACGGGTACGCGCGGATGACGCCGCCGGCCTGCTTGGTGTCGAGGGTCTGCGGGAGGTCCTGGTCGGGCCAGGCGGTGAGTCCGGACTGTTCCAGCGGACGACCGGCACCGGCGGACGCGACGCGAGCCGCGCCTCCTGTCCGTCCTGCGCCCTTCGCCGTGGCGGAGGCGACGCTCTGCTGGGTCCGGTCCTTGAGCTTGGTCTGCAGGGCCGACAGGTCCTTGCCGGTCTCGACCCGGCGACCACGCTCGTCGACCACGGCCCACGTCGGCAGCAGGTGCGCGGGGACGCGGGACAGGTCGAAGTCGGACTCGGAGACCGGGACGTAGGTCATGCGCTGGATCGCCTTGGCGAGGGTGGCGCGGAACGACTCCGTCGGCTCGGTCGGGGCGTCGTCGGGCAGCTCGGCGACGATCTTCTCGGCCCAGTCGGCTGCGGGCACGACGTTCTTGCGGATCTGCTTCGGCAGCGACTTGATGAGCGCGGTCACGAGCTCCTTGCGGAGGCCGCGCACCTGCCAGTCGAAGCCCTCTTCACGCATCCGGGGCAGGAGCGCGAGGGGGACCTGCACGCTGACGCCGTCGTCCTGTGCGCCGGGTTCGAAGCGGTACTGGATGGCGAGACGCTGGTCGCCGCTCCGCCACTGGGTCGGGTACTCGACGTCGTCCTCGGCGGCCTCGGCCGCTGATTCGTCCAGCAGGTCCGACCGGCGCATCGTGAGCAGGTCCGGCTGCTCACGGCGAGTGGTCCGCCACCACCCCTCGAAGTCGCGGGTCGTGGCGACGTCGGCAGGGATCCGGGCGTCGTAGAACTCGTAGACGTTCTCGTCGTCGAGCAGGATGTCCCGGCGGCGGGTGCGTTCCTCGAGCTGCTCGAGTTCCTTGCGGAGCTTCCGGTTGGCGCGGTCGAAGGCCTGCTGCGATTCCCACTCACCCTCGACCAGGGCGTGCCGGATGAAGAGCTCGCGGGAGTGTTCCGGGTCGATCCGCGAGTACTGCACGCGGCGGCGCTGCACGATCGGGACGCCGAACAGGGTCACGCGCTCGTAGGCGACGACCGCCCCCTGCTTCTTCTCCCAGTGCGGTTCGCCGTAGGTGCGCTTGAGCAGGTCACCGGCGAGCGGCTCCACCCAGGCGGGGTCGATCCGGCCGACGGTCCGGGCGAACAGCCGGCTCGTCTCGACGAGCTCGGCGGCCATCACGGCGTCCGGCTGCTTCTTCGCGAGCACGCTGCCCGGGAACACCACGAACCGGGTGTTCCGCGAGCCCAGGTAGTCGCGCTTCTCGCGGTCGCGCAGCCCGATCTGGCTGAGGAGTCCGGAGAGCAGCGCGCGGTGCACGGCGTCGCCGTCGTCGGAGCGGGCCTGCCCGACTCGGACGTCGACCTGCTTCGCGGCACGGGAGAGCTGCCGGTACAGGTCCTGCCACTCGCGGATGCGCAGGTAGTTCAGGAACTCGGCCTTGCACAGTCGGCGGAACGCGCTCGACGACAGTTCCTCCTGCTGCTCCTCGATGTGGTTCCAGAGGTTCAGCAGGGTCAGGAAGTCGCTCGTCGAGTCGGCGAAGCGGGCGTGCAGCTGGTCGGCGTGCGCGCGCTTCTCGAGGGGGCGCTCGCGGGGGTCCTGGATGCTCAGAGCGCTGACGATGGCGATGACCTCGCGCCCGACACCCTGCCGCCCGGCCTCGAGCACCATCCGACCGAGCCGGGGGTCGATCGGCAGCCGGGTCAGCTGTCGCCCGGACTTCGTGATGCGGCCGTCCTTGTCGACGGCGCGGAGCTCGCGGAGCAGGTCGAGGCCGTCCTTCACGCCCCGGCTGTCCGGCGGTTGCAGGAACGGGAACGACTCGATGTCCCCGAAGCCGAGCGAGATCATCTGCAGGATCACCGCGGCGAGGTTCGTGCGGAGGATCTCGGGGTCGGTGTACTCGGGGCGTCGCCCGAAGTCGTCTTCCGAGTAGAGCCGGATCGCGATGCCGGCACTCGTGCGGCCCGCTCGACCGGAGCGCTGGCTGGCACTGGCCTGCGAGATCGCCTCGATCGGCAGACGCTGCACCTTGGCCCGCGGGGAGTACCGCGAGATGCGTGCCGTGCCGGTGTCGATCACGTACTTGATGCCGGGCACGGTCAGTGAGGTCTCGGCGACGTTCGTGGCGAGGACGACACGACGGCGGATGCCCGGGGTGTGCCGGCGCTCGAAGACCCGGTGCTGGTCGGCGGCAGACAGGCGGCCGTACAGCGGCAGGACCTCGGTGCCCGGGTAGCGCTTGCCCTCGATCGCGTCCTGCGCGTCGCGGATCTCGTTCTCGCCGGACAGGAACACGAGCACGTCGCCCGGGTCCTCCTGCGCCAGCTCGTCGAGGGCGTCGGTGATGCCCTGCAGGGTGTCGCGGTCGTCGGCTGCGTTGCCGCTGTCACCGGTGCGGGAGTCCGACTCGTCGTCGGCGTCGTCGTCCTGGTCTTCGGCGACGAGGGGGCGGTACCGGATCTCGACCGGGTAGGTGCGGCCGGACACCTCGATGATGGGGGCGTCGTCGAAGTGCTTCGAGAACGACTCCGGGTCGATCGTCGCACTCGTGATGATGAGCTTCAGGTCGGGGCGACGGGGGAGCAGCCGCTTCAGGTAGCCCAGCAGGAAGTCGATCGTGAGGGACCGCTCGTGCGCCTCGTCGATGATGATCGTGTCGTACCGCTTCAGGTCGCGGTCGAAGTGGATCTCGTTCAGCAGGATGCCATCGGTCATCAGCTTCACGCGGGTCTCGGAGCTCACCTTGTCGGTGAAGCGGACCTGGTAGCCGACGAGTCCGCCGAGCTCCCCGCCGCCGAGTTCTTCCGCCACACGCTCGGCGATGGTCCGCGCCGCGATCCGGCGGGGCTGGGTGTGCCCGATGTGCTCACGACCGAGCTCGAGGCAGATCTTCGGCAGCTGCGTCGTCTTGCCCGAGCCGGTGGCCCCGGCGACGATGACCACCTGGTTGTCACGGATGGCAGCCGCGATGTCGTCCCGCCGCTGCGAGACCGGCAGTTCGGGCGGGTACGTGATGACGGGCAGCGGAGAAGACATGAGCATTCCAGGATACAGGCGCGCCGGGCGGGAGGCGCGTCAGGCGATCTGCCGGGACAGGGCGTCCGCCGACCGGGACGGCAGTTCGCACACCCGGTCGTGGCAGACGTACGCGGCAGGGTCGAGCACGTCGCGTCCCTCGAACAACGAGAACCCCGCCTCGGCCCAGTCGCGTGCCTGCTCCGGCGTCGTGGTGGCGACGACCGTACCGGGGCGCCGACCACGGTGTGCCACGGCCCGCATCGGGTCGTCGGTGCCGCTCGTGACGACGACGATCTCGCGCGACGGCCGTTGCAGGGCGAGGGCGACACCGAGGGCATCCGCGTGACCGAGGGGTCGCTCGGTCCCGGTGCGGGCGCGGTCGGCGATGAGTCGTGCCGCGGCGACCCGCAGTGCCTCGTCGCCCGTCAGTGCCCCGAGCGTCGCGGCGGCCGACGCCAGCGCCACGGTGCCGGACCGCATCGCCGTCTGCGGCTGTTCGCCCGTGGCGGTCCCCGCTGCGGCCAGCACCGGGTCGACGTCGAAGCGCTCGGCCAGGCCGTCGTCGACGAGCGAGCGTGCGACGGTCGCGTAGGAGACCTCGCCCGTCACCAGGGCCAGTTCGAGCAGCCCTTCGGCGAGCAGTCCGACGTCCTCGACGGTGGCCGGTGCGGAGGACACCCCGCGCGGTGTGCTGGACCGCACCGTCACGTGGCCGTCCTGCACGTGGGCGGCGAGGACCGCGTCGGCCGCGCCCCGCGCGAGCGCGACGAGTTCCGGGTCGCCGTGCCGTGCGCCGGCGATCGCGAGCCCCCGGATCGCCAGGCCGTTCCAGCCCGTGAGCACCTGGTCGTCCAGTGGTGGCGGGTCGAGCTGGGCGCGCTCGGCGACCGGTCGGCGGTACCACTTGCCCTCGACCCGACGGCCGTCGATGGTCGACTCGCTGTCCTGCGCGGCGACGAAGGCTCCGTCGGCACGGCGCAGGGTGTCGCGGAGGAAGTCGGCGATGCCGCGGGCCTGCTCGGCACCCGCGACCGCGAGCAGCCCCGCGTTGTCGTAGAGCATCCGTTCGTAGTGCGGCACGCTCCAGTCGCGCTTGGTGGCGTACCGGAAGACGCCGCCGTCGGCATCCGTCAGCTCGGACGCGCGGATCGCGTGCAACGACCGGTCGAGCAGCCCGTCGGCCTCGGCGTCGCCGTCGGCCGCCGCATCGGCGAGGAACTCGAGCAACGGTGTGCTCGGGAACTTCGGCGCGCCGCCGAAACCGCCGTAGGTGGTGTCCTCTGCCTGGGACAGCTGGTCGGTGACGGCCCGGATGGCATCGACGGACGGGAGGCCCGGGTCGGCTCCGATACCGCCCTCGCCCGAGCGGGTGGCAGCGTCCGCCACGGCGCCCTGCCGGATCGCCGTCGCGATGGCCGAGGCGTTCGCGTCGACCTCGTGCCGACGCTCGGTCCAGGCGTCGAGCACCGCGGCCAGGATCTGCCGGAACGCCGGGACCTGCCCGACGGGAGTGGGCGGGAAGTACGTCCCCGCGAAGAAGACGTGGCCGTCGGGCGTCAGGAACGTCGTCAGTGGCCAGCCGAGCTGCTGCGTGAACGCACTCGCCGAGGCCATCAGGCTCGCGTCCACGTCCGGCCGTTCTTCGCGGTCGACCTTCACCGACACGAAGTCCCGCCGGAGCAGCTCACCGATCTCCGGGTCGGCGAAGCTCTCGCGCGCCATGACGTGGCACCAGTGGCACGTGGCGTACCCGACGGACACCAACACCGGGACCCCGCGCTCGCGCGCTTCGGCGAACGCCTCGGGACCCCACTCGCGCCAGTCGACAGGGTTGTCGGCGTGCAGACGCAGGTAGGGGCTGACCGAGGTACCGAGGCGGTTGTCGTTCATGGCTCCAGCGTGCCCGCCCCCGACTGGGCGGACCACCGCCCGGGGACAACTGTGGACGGAACGCCCACTCTGCACAGGCCGTGCGGGGAGATCAGCGCTCGAGCCACCCCGTGATCGACGCGAGCCGTGCGGCCACCTGGGCGGGGCTCTGGCCGTCGGTGTCCACCCGGGTGACCGTGTCCGCGGTGGCCGAGTCGAGCCTCCCGGCCGTCCGCGTGCTGTGCGCGAGCTGCGCCTGCGGGACCGCGCCACCCGCTCGTCGTGCGAGCCGGTCGGCGGTCGCGCCGTCGGATGCGCGGAGCAGGACGACGCGCACCAGCGGATCGTCGCCCATCGCCGCAGCGAGGCGCTCGTGCTCGAGCACGGACACGGTGTTCGTGTAGACGAGCCGGTGGTGCGCGATCGCCCGGTAGCCGGCCCAGATCGCGGCGAGGTTCCGCTCGGCGAGGCGCGCCTCGGGGTGTTCGACGTGCGGTGCCGGGTGCGCGAGGTCGAGCAGGTCGCCCTCGATCACCGCGTGCCGGACGTCCGCCGCGACGAGCAGGTCGTGCAGCGCCTCGGCTGCCGTGGACTTGCCCACGCCGGAGCGCCCGCCGATGAACAGGACCTCGGACCGGGGCACCGTGTCAGCCCAGGTTGAGGGAGAGGAGTGCGAGTGCGGCGTCCTCGGGACCGTAGTCGAACATGTGCTCCCAGAACGGGTCGTCGGCCCACGGGACGTCGCCGTCGGCGGGCGTCGCGTGGGCGGTCTCGACCAGCCAATCGAGTTCGGGGGCGACGGCGGTCGCGAACTCCGGTGGTTCCCACCCGAGGGCGCGTGCCGCCGTGGTGTCGAGGACGAACGGCGGTCGTGACGACCACGGCGTGCCACCCACGAACGCGGGCGCGTCCTCGTCGAGCAGGACCTCGTCGAACCGGTGGTCCAGGTGTCCGCCGATCGTCCGCACGATCTCGAGCGCGGTCGGGGCCGAGGCATCCGCGACGTTGAGGATCCGGCGGTCCGGCGCGTCCGCGACGAGTCGGACGAGCGAACCGATGCCGCTCGCCGCCGTCGTGTGGTCGACGCCGCGGCCGTGGTCGGCGAGCAGGATGCGCTCCCGGCCGTCGAGCACACGGCGGACGACGAACCACTCCCGCGGGCGGCCGATGCCGACGCCGTACACCTTGGACGGGCGGAGCACCGTGACCGGAGCACCGTGGTCGAGCAGGACCTGCTCGGCGGCCACCTTCGCGGCGCCGTAGCCGTCACGACTCGTCGGGTCCCCGTCGCCGGCGGTGACGGTGGGCTGGATCTCGGTGACCGCGCCGCCGAACACCGGCTTGTCGAGCGAGTTCGCGTGCCGCCCCTGCTCGTCGGCGTACACCGACCTGGACGAGACGAAGACCGTCGAGCCGACGTCGTCGAGGAACGGCAGGAGCTGCTGGGCGTCGTCGCGGGTCAGGCCGACGGTGTCGACGAGCAGGTCGGCTCCGGGGCGGAGCAGGTCGCGCAGGACGGATCGGTCGCGGCGGTCGCCGGGCGTGAACACGGCGCCGGCTGCGGTCAGGGCGTCCGCTGCGGGGCCACCTCGGCGGGCGAGGACGTCCACCTGCCAGTCGTCGCCGCCCCGGCCCGAGGCGTCGAGGAGCTCTCGTGCGACGGCCGAGCCGATGCCGCCGGTGCCGCCGAGGATGACCGCGCGTCTGGTGCTCATGGTGCAACGGTAGTGCGGCGGGGCCGTCGGTCCTCGGCTGTCGGTGCTCGGCCGTCGGCCGGGCGCGGCCGTCGTTCCGCGATCGGTTCCGTCAGGAGGCGAGCTGCTCGTGCCGCCACCAGTCGGCCAGCGAACCGTCGTAGACCTTCACCCGGTCGTGTCCGAGCACCGTCAGGGCGAGGGCGTCGACGCACGCGGCGCTGCCCACCCCGCAGTACGTGACGATCTCGTCGGCACCGATCACCGCGGCGAAGGCCCGCTCGAGTTCGGCACCGCGCAGGTACGCGTTCGTCTCGGGGTCCACCAGGGTGTCCGCCGTGATCGGGGTGCTGCCCGGCACGATCGGCGGGTGGTCGTCACCGAGGGCCGCCCAGGGCGCGGCGAACACCAGGGATGCCGGCTCTTCGCCGGAGACCGCACGGGTGACCCGATCGTGGTCGGCCCAGAGCGCACGTTCTTCGCCGGCCAGGAACGCACCGGCATCGGGGTCGGACGGCGTCGCGCGAGTGTGGAGTGCGCCCACGCGGACCGGGCGGCCCTCGTCGCGCCACTTCGTGAAGCCACCGTCGAGCACCGCGACCGAGTCGAAGCCGAACGAACGGAAGATCCACCACAGGCGCGCTGACCACTCACCGACGCTGTCGTCGTAGACCACCACGGTCGAGGTGTTCGTCACGCCCAGCTGTGCCGCGGCGACCTCGAAGCGCTCGGCACCGGGGCGGGTGAACGGGACGTCGGCGTCGGCGGCGGAGAAGTCGTCGATCAGGTCGGCGAAGCGGGCGCCGGGCACGTGGCCGCGCTGCTCGTGGGCGTCCCGCCCGGGGAGCCAGCTGGTGTCGAACCCGGCCCCGACCGTGTGCACCGAGGCGTCGAGCACGACGAGCTCGTCAGCACCGAGGTGGTCTGCGAGCCACTGCGTCGACACGAGTGGTGAGGTCAGGACGGGGGCCATGCCGCACACCATAATCCGCACCCCTGACGTGGGCCAGAGTCGTGGACACACGGCGCAACCGCAGGCACCGAGTGCGTGCGCATCGATCGACGATGCACGCGTCGTTCGACAGGTGGATCGTCGTGGAACGGGTGTCGCCGCCCCCCACCCACACGCACGACGGCCCGCCCCGGCAGAACCGGAACGGGCCGAAGACGCGGAGCGAACCGCCAGCGTCAGTGCGCTGCGGCGGGGATGCTCCCGGTCGTGGCGGACCCGGCACGTGCGAGCCGCTCGATCCGCACCGACTGCCGGTTGATGAGCAGTCCGCCGGCCAGGGCGACGAGCACGAGCACGCCGGCCGAGATGCCGAACGCCACGTGGTACCCGTCGAGCGTGGCCTGGGCCTGCTGCAGCTTGGTCGGGGCGGCGGTCAGCCCGGACAGGCTGTTCGACACGACGTCCGCGAAGATCGTCGACAGCAGCGCCGTACCGATCGAGCCACCGATCTGCTGCATGGTGTTGACCGTCGCCGAGGCCACACCGGCGTCGGCCCGGGCGACCCCGGTCGTCGCGGTGTTCATCGCGGACGAGAAGATCGTGCCCATGCCGAGACCGATGACGATCAGCGCCGGCAGGACGGTGCCCGCGTAGGAGCTGTCCAGGTCGGTGCGGAGCAGCAGCAGGAGCCCGGTCGCGGCGACCAGGCCACCGGCGAAGATGAGCACCTTCGGCCCGACGCGCGGCAGCAGGCGGCCACCGATCTGCGTCGCCGAGATCATGATCGACAGCGGCATCGGCAGGAACGCGAGACCCGTCTGCAGCGAGCTGAAGCCGAGGGTCTGCTCCAGGTAGTAGGTCAGGAACAGGAAGATGCCGAACATGCCGATCGCGACCAGGCCGATCGCGATGAACGAGCCGCCGCGGTCACGGTCGAGCACGACGCGCAGGGGCAGCAGCGGGTGGGCGACGCGGGTCTCGATGAACACGAACGCGGCGATCAGCACGACACCGCCGGCGAGCATGGCGATCGTGACGGGGGAGTCCCACCCGTTCGTCTCGGCGTTCGAGAAGCCGTAGACGACCCCGACGAGCCCGAGCGTGATGGTGATGACCCCGAGGACGTCGATGCGCGGACGCTCGACCTTCGGCGGCTTCTCCATGAAGACGAGGGCGCCGATCACGCCGAGCACGGCGAAGACGACGTTGACGTAGAGGCACCAGCGCCACGAGGCGTACTCGGTCAGCACGCCGCCGAGCAGCAGGCCGATGGCCGCACCCGAGCCGGCGATGGACCCGAAGATGCCGAACGCGCGACCGCGTTCCTTGGGGTCGCGGAACGTGGTGGTCAGCATGCCGAGCGCGGACGGGGCGAGCAGTGCGCCGAAGACACCCTGCAGCGCGCGGGCCGCGACGAGCAGGCCGAACGAGTCGGCGAGGCCACCGAGCACCGAGGCGACGGCGAAGCCGACGAGCCCGATGATGAAGGTGTTCTTGCGCCCGAACAGGTCGCCGAGACGACCGCCGAGCAGCAGCAGCGAACCGAAGGCCAGCGAGTACGCGGTGACGATCCACTGTCGCTGGTCGGTGCCGAAGTCCAGGTCGGCCTGGGCCGAGGGCAGGGCGATGTTCACGATGGTCGCGTCGAGCACGACCATCAGCTGTGCGAGGGCGATGACCGCCAGGGCGATCCAGCGGTGGTTGCTCTTGGCGGGGGTGGTGCCCGGAGTCGTGGGTGCTGTCCCGGTGGGGGTCGGCACGGTGTGTTCTGCCGTCACGGCAGCCTCCTTCGAGAAGGTTGGAGGGTGGGGTGGAGGTGCGCGCCGTCGGGCACTCCCGAGATGTGGTGGTGACGAAACCGGATGCGATGCATCCGTTTGTGGTCAGTGTAGACCGAAACGGAAGGAGGGCATCCACTTGTTCCCAGAAAGTGCAACTACGGTCGGATCGTGAGCACCACCGAGTCCGCGTCCGACCTCGAGCGACCGCTGCGCGCCGACGCAGCGCGCAACCGCGAGCTGATCCTGCAGACGGCACGCAAGTGCTTCGCGGAGCGCGGGCTCTCCGTCACGTTGAACGACATCGCGCACGAGGCCGGCGTCGGGGTCGGCACCGTCTACCGACGGTTCGCCGATAAGGACTCCCTGATCGAGGCGCTGCTCGCCACCAAGTTCGAGGCCATGAACGACGCCGCAGCGCGCGCCGCGGACGTGTCCGACCCGCGCGAGGCGCTCCGGGTCTACCTGATGGGCGTCTTCGCGTTCCGTGCACGCGACCGCGCCCTCGCCGACGCCATCGTCCGTGCCGGCAAGGCCCGTCCGTCCATCGTGCAGGAGCGCGACCGGCTCGAACGCCAGGTCGCCGCGATCATCGGCCGTGCCGAGACCGCCGGCGTCGTCCGCCCCGGCTTCGACTACCGGGACCTGCCGATGCTCACCGCGATGGTCGGTGCGGTCGCCGACGCCACCCGTGAGCACGACCCGGACGCCTGGCGCCGCTACGCGGAACTCCTGATCCAGGGCGTCCTGCCGGGCTCGGACGACACCGCGCCGATGCTCGGCGACCCGCTGGACCGCGAGTCGATCGAGCGCGCGCTGCACGCGCAGTCCTGACCACGGACCGGCTGGAGGCCCGCGGCGGCGCCGCCACGGGCCTCCAGTCCGGACGTGGTCGCCACCAGAGCGCCCAGCGCGACGGACGCGACCAGACCGGCCGGACCTGCCAGCCCTGCCGGACCGGCTACAGCCAGCTGGGGATCCAGTAGTGCGACCGGACGAAGTCCCACGGCACCTGCATCGCCGTCCACATCGGGTACCAGTAGACCGAGGCCAGCACGACGACGCCCAGGTACACGCCGACCCACAGGATCGCCCGTGACCGGCGTGACCGTTCGTCGCTCCGCCTGCCGAGCACCAACCCGATCGCGGCGGCCAGCGCCATCACCATGTAGGGCTCGAACGCGATCGTGTAGAACTGGAACACCGTCCGGTCGACGTACATCAGCCAGGGCAGGTACCCCGCCGCGACGCCGAGCAGGACGAAGCCGTACTCCCACTTCCGGCGCAGGATCCAGAGCACGAGCAGCGCCACCGTCGCGATGACCGAGGCGTACCAGATGAACGGGTTCGCGATGCCGGTGATCGCCTCGCCGCAGCGGTTCGCCCAGCAGCCGTCCTGCCCGGCGTCCGTGCCGACGTAGAACATCGACGTGGGGCGCTGCATCACGAGCCAGAGCAGCGGGTTCGCCTGGTACGAGTGCGGGGTGTGCAGCCCGATGTTGAAGGCGTAGATCTCGGACTGGTAGTGCCACCAGTTCTGCAGGCTGTCCGGCACCCAGGCGAGCAGCCCGGTCCAGCGATCGCCGCCCGAGGACAGCCAGTTGCGGTCCCAGCCGTCCTTCGACACGAACCAGCCGGTCCACGACGCCACGTAGGTCACCGCGGCGATCGGCACGGTCAGCAGGAACGACACCGGTGCCTGCTGCAGCAGCGCGCTCGACGACCAGAACTCGACCCCGGCGCGGCGGCGCATCATCAGGTCGCTCAGCACGGAGTACACCGCGAAGAACGCCAGGAAGTACATCCCCGACCACTTCGTCGCCGCCGCCAGCCCGAGGGCCAGGCCCATCGCGAACAACCACGGACGCCACCAGAACACCGGCCCCCACAGGGTGGTCCGGCCCGCGGCGGCGCGGGCGGCGACCCACTCGTCGAGCCGCCGTTGGCTCTGCCGGCGGTCGAGCAGCAGCGCCCCGAACCCGAGGATGACGAAGAAGGTCAGGATGCCGTCGAGGAGCGTCACCCGGGACATCACGATCGCCTGCCCGTCGATCGCGAGCAGGAACCCGGCGAGCGTGCCGATCATCGTCGAACGGAACAGCGACCGGGCGATCACGGCGGTGAGGAACACCGTCGCGATGCCGAGCACGGCCACCGTGAAGCGCCAGCCGAACGAGTTGTCCGCCCCGAACAGCAGCATCCCGAGGCCGATGAGGTACTTGCCGAGCGGCGGGTGCGCGATGAACTCCGCGGCGCTCGTGAAGACGTCCGTCTCACCGCGGACGAACCGGTCGTCGGTCGTCGGGGCGCCGTCCCCGCTCGGGTTCGCGGGCCAGGTGCCCTCGTACCCGAGGTGCACGATCGACCAGCCGTCCTTGACGTAGTACGTCTCGTCGAACACGAGCGAGTGCGGGTTGCCGAGGTTCACCAGCCGCAGCACGGCGGCGAGGAGCGTCACCGCGAGCGGACCCGTCCACCGCCACACGGCGACCCGCTGCGACGTGGAGAGCACCCGCCCCCACCAGTCGTCCAGGCGCGAGCCGACCGGCCCGTCGGGCACGGCCGTGCGGTCGTCGGTCAGCTCGCTGGTCATCGCTGAGCATCCTACGGATCGACCACATGTCCCCGCTGCGACGGGCGTGCACGCGCCGACGCAGCCGCCCCGCGGCCGCCCCGGGGCCCCGCTGGCGTCGCGGTGCGGGGACAATGGGTGCGTGATCGTCCTCGCAGCAACGCCCATCGGCAACCTCGGGGACGCCTCGCGCCGTCTCGTCGAGACCCTCTCCAACGCCACGGTCGTCGCGGCGGAGGACACCAGGACCGCCATCCACCTGATGCGCGCCCTCGGCATCGAGAACCGTCCGCGGCTCATCGCCCTGCACGAGCACAACGAGCGGGCGAAGGCGTCCGAGGTCGTCGAGCTCGCCCGCGACGAGGACGTCGTGGTCCTGACCGACGCGGGCATGCCCGCGATCAGCGACCCCGGCTTCCCGCTCGTCGAGGCCGCCGCGGCCGCCGGGGTCACCGTCACCGCCCTTCCCGGGCCGTCGGCCGTGCTCATGGCGCTCGCCGTGTCCGGGCTGCCCACCGACCGCTTCACGTTCGAGGGGTTCCCGACCCGCAAGGCCGGCGAGCGTCGCCGGGTGTTCCAGTCGCTGGCGGGGGAGCAGCGGACGATGGTGTTCTTCGAGTCGCCGCACCGGCTGGCCGAGACCCTGGCGGACATGGCCGTCGGGTTCGGGGGCGACCGACGCGCCGCGGTCTGCCGTGAGCTCACGAAGCTGTACGAAGAGGTCCGTCGCGGGCCGCTGGACGAACTCGTCGCGTGGGCGTCCGAGGGCGTCCGGGGCGAGATCTGCATCGTCGTCGCCGGCGCCGCGGAGGCCACCGAAGAAGCCACGCTCGACGACGGCGTGCGCCTGGTGCTCGAGCGGGTGGCCGCCGGCATGCGCATGAAGGAGGCCGCCGCGGCGGTCGCGGACGCGACCGGGCTGTCGAAGCGGGACCTCTACGAAGGGGCGCTCGCGGCGCGCTGAGCGAGGCTCGTCACGTCCGCGTCCGCCGGTCTGGAGGCGCGGGGCGGGCCCGTCACGGGCCTCCCGGACCCGGTTCTCCACAGTCCACCGCCGCACGCGTCATCAGGGTTCGGTGCGCCCGTAGGATGGTCCGCATGTCCGCCGGGTCCTCGTTCAGCATCACCACGCCGATCTTCTACGTGAACGACGTGCCCCACATCGGGCACGCCTACACCGAGGTCGCCGCGGACTTCCTCGCACGCTGGCACCGGCAGCGCGGTGACGACACCTGGCTGCTCACCGGCACCGACGAGCACGGGCAGAAGATCCTGCGCACCGCCTCGGCGAACGACGTCTCGCCCAAGGAATGGGCCGACCGGCTGGTCAACGACGCCTGGAAGCCACTGCTCGACACGGTCGACGTCGCGAACGACGACTTCATCCGCACCACCGACGAACGGCACGAGCGCGGCGTGACGGCGTTCCTGCAGAAGCTGTACGACGACGGCTTCATCTACGCCGGCGAGTTCGAGGGCTTCTACTGCGTGGGCTGCGAGGAGTACAAGCAGCCGAGCGACCTGGTCGCCGGTACGGGTGCGTACGAGGGTCAGCAGGTCTGCGCGATCCACTCGATCCCGGTCGAGGTGCTGGCCGAGCGCAACTACTTCTTCCGGATGTCCGACTTCGAGCAGCGCCTGCTCGACCTGTACGAGTCGAACCCGCTGTTCATCCAGCCCGAGAGCGTCCGCAACGAGATCATCTCGTTCGTCAAGCAGGGGCTCCGCGACCTGTCGATCTCGCGTTCCAGCTTCGACTGGGGCATCAAGATCCCCTGGGACAGCGACCACGTGCTGTACGTGTGGTTCGACGCCCTGCTCAACTACGTCACGGCGCTCGGCTACGGCACCGACCACGACGAGGCCTTCAAGCGCCTCTGGCCGAGCGTGCACATCGTCGGTAAGGACATCGCCCGCTTCCACGCCGTCATCTGGCCGGCGATGCTCATGGCCGCCGGACTGCCGGTGCCGGAGCGCGTCTTCGGCCACGGGTGGCTGCTCGTCGGCGGCGAGAAGATGTCCAAGTCGAAGCTGACCGGCATCGCGCCGTCGGAGATCACCGACACGTTCGGGTCCGACGCCTTCCGCTACTACTTCCTGCGCGCCATCACCTTCGGGCAGGACGGCAACTTCAGCTGGGAAGACATCTCGGCGCGCTACCAGGCCGAGCTCGCGAACGGCTACGGCAACCTGGCGTCCCGCCTGGTCGCGATGCTGCAGAAGTACTGCGACGGCGAGGTCCCCGCTCGCGGCGAACTGACCGAGTCCGACCAGGCGATCGACGCCCTGGCCGTGTCGGTAACCGAGCGCGCCGACGCCGCCATCGCCGCCTTCGCCCCGCACGAGGCGATCGCGAGCGTGTGGGAGCTCGTCGACGCCTTGAACGGCTACATCACCGAGCAGGCGCCCTGGGCCCTGGCGAAGGACGACGCCAACCGCGAGCGCCTCGGCACGGTCCTGACCACCGCGCTCCGCGGCCTCGGCACCGTCACCGTCCTGCTGTCCCCGGTCATGCCGAAGGCGACCGAGAAGCTCTGGGCCTCGATCGGCGCCGGCGGGTCCGTCGCCGAGCAGCGGGTCGACCGCGCGTACGAGTGGCAGGGTGCGTCGCACGTGGTGCCGCTCGAGAGCGGGCTGTTCCCCCGGATCGAGCAGGTCTCCGAGTGACCGACGCCGAGTCGCACGTCCGGTCCCGCGGTGACGGGGCGTCCGGTGGCTCGAAGCGCGACCTGACGTACCCGCCGCTGCCGCAGGCGCTCGTCGTGCCGGTGTACGACAACCACACCCACATGGAGATCGCCGACGGTGTCGGCGACGGCGGCGACGGTCCGCTTGAGTACCGCGAGCACCTCGACCGTGCCTCGAGCGTCGGCGTGCGCGGTGTCGTGCAGGTCGGCACGGACCTCGCCACCTCGGAGTGGTCCGCGTCGATCGCCGCCCGCGAGCCAAGGGTCCTGGCGGCCGTCGCGCTGCACCCGAACGAAGCGCCCGTGCTGCAGGAGCAGGGGCTGCTCGACGAGCACCTCGCCGGCATCGAACGGCTCGCCGCGCTGCCGCGGGTCCGGGCGATCGGTGAGACCGGCCTCGACTTCTTCCGCACCGGCGAGGACGGCCGCGACGCCCAGGTCCGTTCGTTCGAGGAGCACATCCGCATCGCGAAGGAGCACGACCTCGCGTTGACGATCCACGATCGCGATGCGCACGACGCCGTGGTCGAGGTCCTCGACCGCGTGGGGGCTCCGGAGCGCACCGTCTTCCACTGCTTCTCCGGCGGGCCGGACCTCGCCCGGCTCTGCGCCGAGCGCGGCTGGTACATGTCGTTCGCCGGCACCGTGACGTTCAAGAACGCCGCACTGCTGCGTGAAGCCCTGGTCGTCGCCCCGCGGCACCTGATCATGATCGAGACCGACGCACCGTTCCTGACGCCCACCCCGTTCCGTGGCCGCCCGAACGCGCCGTACCTCATCCCGCTCACCCTGCGGTCGATGGCGGAGACGCTCGGCACGGACGCCTCGATGCTCGCGGCCCAGATCGCCTCGAACACCGAGCTCGTCTACGGCGCGTGGGACGCCGAGCCCGTGACGGTGGAGGAGTAGTCGTGGGTGCCCTGCTCGGCCCGGCGGAGATCCGGGAGCTCGCGGCCGAACTCGACGTCACCCCGACGAAGAAGCTCGGCCAGAACTTCGTGCACGACGCCAACACCGTGCGGCGCATCGTGTCCGTCGCCGGTGTGACCCCGTCGGCACGGGTGCTCGAGATCGGGCCGGGGCTCGGGTCGTTGACGCTCGGGCTCACCGAGACCGGCGCCCCCGTCACCGCGGTCGAGATCGACAAGCGCCTGGCCGCCAAGCTCCCGTCGACGGTGTCGTCGATGCAGCCGGACGCCAGGCTGACGGTCGTGCAGCAGGACGCCATGACCGTCGCCGCCGCGGACCTCGACGTCGAGCCGACGCACCTCGTCGCGAACCTGCCCTACAACATCTCCGTGCCCGTGCTGCTGCACCTGCTCGCGACCTTCCCGTCGATCGAGCGGTCGCTCGTCATGGTGCAGGCCGAGGTCGGGTACCGGCTCGCCGCCGGTCCGGGCAGCAAGGTCTACGGTTCGCCGAGCGTCAAGGCCGCCTGGTACGGGTCGTGGAGCACCGCCGGGTTGGTCAGCCGTCAGGTCTTCTGGCCGGTGCCGAACGTCGACAGTGTCCTGGTGGCGTTCGACCGGCACGAGCCCCCGGGTGACGAACTCCTGCGGTCGCGGGTGTTCACGCTGGTGGACGCGGCGTTCCAGCAGCGGCGCAAGATGCTGCGGCAGAGCCTGTCCGGGGTGCTCGGCGGCAGTGCGCACGCGTCCGAGGTCCTGACGGCGGCGGGTATCGACCCGACCGCCCGCGGTGAGGCGATCGGTGTGGACGACTTCGTGCGGCTCGGGCGGACGGTCCTCGCGGCCGCGGAGTAGTTCCTTCTCACGCCTGGCGCCGGGTGCGCAGCTGGCGCGTCGCCTGCGGGCCAGCTGACCGCGATGGTGCGAGGTTCTGTGTTCCGTGCGAGCCGAAGTGCCTCGCACCGAACACGGAACCTCGCACGGTGCGAACGCCGGCGGGCTGCCCGACTCAGTGCTCGCGGGACGCCATCATCTCGAGGATCTGCTGGTGGTTGCCGTTCCGCTCGGCGAAGCGCAGCGGGTGCACGTTCTGCACCAGGATCTCCGGGGCAGCGCCGGACTCGATGAGCGCCATGACCTCGTCGGCGAAGGCGTCGAGCGGCATGCCGCCGAAGTCCGCGCCGCCCATCAGGTCGGTCATGACGGCCGGCGGGGCGAGCTCGAGCACCTCGAGCGACGACCCCACGAGCTGCTGACGGAGGGCCTGCGTGTAGGCGTGCACACCGGCCTTCGTCGCGCTGTACGTCGGTGATGCGGTGAGCGGGACGAACGCGAGACCGGAGGTGACGGTCATCAGGGTGGCCGAAGGCTGGGCGAGCAGGTGCGGCAGGAACGCGTCGATGAGGCGGATCGTGCCGACCAGGTTCGTCTGGACGAGCTCGAGGGCGTCGTGGATGTGCTCGGGGTCGCGGAGGTCCTCGTCGCGCATGATCCCGGACATGGTGATCAGAGCTTCGAGCGACGGGTACGCCTCGAGCACCGAGGTGGCGGCGGCTTCGATGGACGCCGCGTCGGCGACGTCGATCTGCACGGTGCCGAAGCCGTGCTCGGTAGCGAGGGAGTCGAGGAGCGCCCGGCGGCGGCCGCCGATGACGACGGTGCTGCCGGCGGCCTGCAGGCGCTGGGCGAGCGCGAGACCGATGCCCGAGGTCGCGCCGGGGATGAAGACGGTGGAGTTCGTGATGTCCATGACCACCACGATGCTCCGTGGACAGGGTCGCAACCAGAGCGCGGTCATCGGGGGATCGGCGATCCCTGGCACCCGTGCAGGAAGCGGACGACAATCGACCCATGGACCGTGCCGCGCTCGCCGACTTCCTCCGCCGTCGCCGCGAGCTGCTGCGCCCCGAGGACGTCGGTCTCGGGCAGGGTCCACGACGCCGGACCCCGGGGCTGCGCCGTGAAGAGGTCGCTGCCCTCGCCGGCATGTCCGTCGACTACTACACGCGACTCGAGCAGCAGCGCGGACCGCAGCCGTCCGAGCAGATGATCGCCGCGATCGCCCGGGCCCTGCGGTGCAGCCTCGACGAGCGCGACCACCTGTTCCACCTGTCCGGGCAGAACGCCCCGACCCGGATGCACCGCGCCGACCACGTCGACCCGGCGATCCTGCGGGTTCTGGACCGGCTCGAGGACACCCCGGCGATCGTCGTCAGCCACCTGGGCGAGACCCTGGTCGAGAACCGGCTCGCGGCGGCGCTCCTCACCAGCTCGGTCGGCCTGCCGGGCAACCGCCGGTACCAGGCGTGGCGGTGGTTCGTGACGGGTGAGGAGCTCACGAAGTACGCACCCGAGCAGCACGAGCGGCTGGGTCGGGTGGTGGTCGCGTCGCTCCGCGCGGCTGTCGGGCTCGCGGGTCCGGGTGACCGCCGGGCGACGGAACTCATCGCCGAGCTGCAGACGCGCAGTGCCGAGTTCCGCGACCTCTGGGCCAAGCACGAGGTGGCCACGCGCTGGTCGGACAACAAGACGATCGTGCAGCCGGAGCTCGGCCGCATCACCGTCGACTGCCAGGTGCTGCACACCGACGACCAGGCGCAGGCCCTGCTGCTATTCACCGCGCCTCCAGGATCAGAGGACGCGCAGAAGCTCGAGCTCCTCGGCGTCGTCGGACAGCAGACCTTCGCCGGCTGACACGGCGCACGGTGCGAGTTCGCTCGGCTCGCGCGAGGTTGGTCGACCCCGTACGGTGCGAGGTTGGTCAGCCCGTGCATCGTTGACCGCTTGGTGCCGCCCTACAGTCCGCCACCGAGCGACCAACCTCGCACCGTACGGGGTCGACCAACCTCGCGCGAGCCGAGCGAACTCGCACCGCGCGCCGTACCACGCGGCGAAGCTCTGCTAGCCCACGACGCCCTAGAGCC
>NZ_QKSU01000015.1:0-70375 GCF_003234665.1 Curtobacterium sp. MCLR17_059
ACATCTCCGAAGACGCCGCCGGCCTGCTGAACAAGACCTTCGGCACCGACGCCGTCAAGCGCGGCCTCCTCGTCGGCACCGCCACCATCACCGCACAGATCAAGTAACACCTGCCGCAACACCGCACGACGCGAAGAGTCGCTCCGCCGATCAGGGCGGAGCGGCTCTTCGTCGTTCGCGGTTCCGCACCGGTACTGCTTCTCCCAGTGGCCGAGCCTACGATCGAGCGAATGCCCGCTCCTCGCTCGACCCAGACCGACGACCGACCCGGGCCGGACGACTTCATCCGCGTCCGTGGTGCCCGCGAGAACAACCTGCGCGACGTCGACGTGGACATCCCCCGCGACCGGATCGTCGCGTTCACCGGCGTCTCCGGCTCCGGCAAGTCCTCACTCGCCTTCGGCACCGTCTTCGCCGAGGCCCAGCGCCGGTTCCTCGAGTCCGTCGCCCCGTACGCGCGGCGGTTGATCGCGCAGGGGTCCACCCCGCACGTCGACTCGATCACCGGACTGCCGCCCGCCGTCGCCCTGCAGCAGCGTCGCGGCGCCCCGAGCTCCCGTTCCACCGTCGGCACCATGACCACGCTGTCGAACTCGATGCGCATGCTCTACTCGCGCGCCGGCACGTACCCGTCCGGCGCCGACCGGCTCGAGTCGGACTCTTTCTCGCCGAACACCGTCGCCGGCGCCTGCCCGCGGTGCCACGGCATCGGGACCGCGCACGAGGTCACCGAGGCATCGGCCGTGCACGATCCGTCGCTGAGCATCCGCGACGGCGCGATCACCGCCTGGCCCGGTGCGTGGCAGGGCAAGAACCTGCGGGACGTCACCGCGGTGCTCGGCTACGACATCGAGCGCCCGTGGCGTGAGCTGTCGCGCGAGGACCGTGACTGGCTGCTCTTCACCGAGGAACAGCCCGTCGTGCAGGTGCAGCCGAAGCGCGACCGCGTGGCCAAGCCATACAAGGGCCGGTTCTGGAGCGCTCGCCAGTTCGTGCTGCACACCCTCGCCGACTCGCAGAGCGAGACCCAGCGCAAGAAGGTGCTGCAGTTCGTCGAGTCCGGCCCTTGCGGGCTCTGCGGCGGCACCGGCCTGACCCGAGCCGCCCTCGCCGTGACGATCGGCGGCCACTCGATCGCCGAGCTGAACGCGCTGCCGCTGACTGGCCTCGCCGACGTCCTGCGCCCGATCGCGGCGATCACGGACGCGGCAGCGGCGACGTCGCGGGCATCGTCCGGCGAGCACACCGAGGTCGCCGTGGCGATCTCGCGCGACCTGCTCACCCGTGTCGAGGTGCTGGTCGGCCTGGGTCTCGGGTACCTGGCGCTCGACCGCGCCACCCCGACGCTCTCCCCCGGTGAGAGCCAGCGGCTGCGGATCGCGACGCAGCTGCGCTCCGGCCTGTTCGGCGTCGTCTACGTGCTCGACGAACCGAGCGCCGGGCTGCACCCCGCCGATGCCGAGTCCCTCGTCGACGTCCTCGACGACCTGCGTGCCGGCGGCAACAGCGTCTTCGTCGTCGAGCACGACATGAGCATCGTGCGCCGAGCCGACTGGATCGTCGACGTCGGCCCCCGTGCGGGCACCGGTGGCGGCACCGTCCTGTACAGCGGCCCGGTCGCCGGCCTGGCCGAGGTCGAGGCGTCGGTCACCCGGCGCTTCCTGGAGCCCCGGCAGCCGACCGCCGACCGCGCCGTCCGGACCCCGATCGGCACGCTCGAACTCCGCGACCTCACCCTGCACAACCTGCGTGGGCTCGACGTCGACCTACCGCTCGGTGTGCTCACCGCGGTCACCGGGGTCAGCGGCTCCGGCAAGTCGTCACTCGTCGGTGGCGTGCTGCCCGGTGTCGCGACGTCGCACCCGCTCATCGACCGCGTCGTGCAGGTCGACCAGAAGCCGATCGGCCGGACGCCCCGCTCGAACCTCGCCACCTACACCGGCCTGTTCGACGCGGTCCGGGCCGCCTTCGCTCAGACCGACGAGGCCAAGGCCCGCGGTTGGGGCGCCGGGCGGTTCTCGTTCAACGTCGCCGGCGGCCGGTGCGAGGTCTGCCAGGGCGAGGGGTCGGTGTCCGTCGAACTCCTCTTCCTGCCGGGCAGCTGGGCCCCGTGCCCCGAGTGCCACGGCTCCCGCTACACCGCCGACACGCTCGAGGTCCGGTGGAACGGGGCGTCCATCGCCGACGTCCTCGGCATGACCGTCGACGAAGCGGCGCCGTTCCTGGCGTCCCTGCCCGCAGCCGGGCGCGGACTCGAGACCCTCCGCGAGGTCGGCCTCGGCTACCTGCGGCTCGGCCAGCCCGCCCCGGAACTGTCCGGCGGCGAGGCGCAGCGCATCAAGCTCGCCACGGAACTGCAGCGTGCGCGGACCGGCCACACGCTGTACCTGCTCGACGAGCCCACCACCGGCCTGCACCCGGCCGACGTCGAGCTGCTCACCGCCCAGCTCGCCCGCCTGACCGACGCGGGCAACACGGTCGTCGTGGTGGAGCACGCCATGGACGTCGTCGCGAGCGCCGACCACGTCATCGACATGGGCCCGTCCGGCGGTGTCGAGGGTGGCCAGGTGGTCGCCTCCGGCACGCCCGTCGAGGTCGCCGCCTCGACGACCAGCCGGACCGCCCCGTACCTGCGGGACCAGCTCGGTCGCTGACGCAGAAGTGCCCGCCAGGATCGCTCCTGGCGGGCACTTCGTGGCTGCCGCTGGTTACCGCTGGACCGCTTCCGGAGCGTCGTCGCGGAAGAAGTCGCTGCCACTGTGCGTGTAGCCGACCTCACCCGTCCGACGCCACTGCTTGCGGACGCGCTTGAAGGTGGTGATGCGTGCAGGTTCGACGTTCTCGTCGCTCGTGTAGGCGCTCATGGCTGATCTCCCTGTGTGATTGGCCGTGGTTCCTTGACCCCCCGGGATGGAGGCTAGCGAGGGCCTCGGAGGCGAGTTCGCGATCCGTCCCGGAACGTCCGTGGAACGCAATTCCGGCCGTGCCGAGGGCCGGAACGCGCCCCTCCGGCACCTGGTGCTCGTCCACGCGGAACGAGGATCCCCCGCATGACCGGCTGCGATCATGGTGGCTTCGACCAGATCAGGAGGACGAGCGTGGCCGCTGCGAACCGAGCCGTGATCATCGACACAGGGGACGAAGTCACCGCAGAGCTCGGCGATCGCTACGAAGCGGACGCGCTGGTGGAGTGGGCGAGCGTCACGAAGACCGTGACCGCCGCCGCCGTGCTCGTCCTCCTCGCTGAACGGGACATCCCACGGGACACCCCCGCCCGGGACCTGTTGCCGGACGTCCCCGACGACGCCACCTACACGGTCGACGACTTGATCCGACACCGCTCGGGCCTGCCCCGTGTGCACCAGGGCATGTCGGCCGGGATCGTCGGCGACCCGTACGCGGACGTGTCCGAGGCGGACATCACGCGTGCGCTGCGCCAGACCCCGACGACACCGGGTGAGCGGGACTACTCCAACCTCGGCTACGCGGTGCTCGGTCGGCTGCTCGAGCACGTCGCGCAGGAGGCATGGTCCACGGTCGCCGAGCGGACGGTCCTGGCTCCGCTCGGCATCACCAGCGCCACCCTCGACCCGGCACCCGAACGACGAACCCTGCTCCGGTCGTGGCGGGGCCGTCCCCGTGAACCCTGGACCGTCGGATCAGGTCCCTACGCACCGGCCGCCGGGATCTGGTCGACCATGTCCGACCTCCTGCGCTTCGGCGTGGGGATCGGACGCATCGAGCCGGACTTCCTGGCGTGGGAGCACCGCGACGGGCTGATCTGGCACAGCGGGCAGACACGGGACGCCGGCGTCTGCCTGCTCCGTCACGGCGACGTCACGATCGCGTCGCACGCCCTCGGCGCAGCGCCCGGAGCTGCCGACCGGCTCGCCGTCCGACGCCTCCGTGCCGTGGGAGTCGTCGCGTGAGCGCCGGCACTCGGGCTGGCTGAGGGAGCGCGCTGGCGGACTCAGGAACGCAGGCCGAGCACCAGGTCGTGGACCACGCGCGCTGCGCGTGCCGCGGCGTCGTCCAGGTGCTCACGGAACTCGGCGCCGTCCGGCGCGCAGAGGTCGCTGATGCACCGGACCGACACGAACGGCATGTCGTGCACGTGGGCGAACTGCGCGATCGCGGCCGACTCCATGTCGACCGCGGCCACCTCGGGGAACGCGACCCGGAGCGCGCGGGCACGGCCTTCGGTCACGAAGACCTCGCTCGAGCCGATCGTCGCCGACCGCAGGGGCCACGCGATGTCGGCACCCATCGCGAGTTCGACGAGCCGGGCGTCCGGCGCGTAGCCGGTCGGCATGCCGGGGACCTGGCCCAGGGCGTAGCCGAACGCGGTGGCGTCCGCGTTGAGGTTGACGTACCGGTCGCCGACCACGACGTCACCGATGGCGACACCGTGCATGAGCCCGCCGGCGGTCCCGACGCTGATCACCGGGATGCCCGGGCCGAAGTCGTGGAAGCCGTGGGCGACCGCGGCCGTGGCGTTCGTGAAGCCGATGCCGCTGCGGCGCACGACGACCGTGGCGCCGCCGATGTCGAGCAGCTGGTGCGGGTCGTGGCCACCGACGGGGCCGTCGAGGACCGGGACACCGCCGAACAGGTCGGCGAAGGCCGAGACCTCTTCGCTCATGGCCGCGATGATGATCGCGACGGGTTGCTGCTGCACTGATCGATCCTCCCACGCCGGGCGCGCGCGGACGTGCAGGTCGGATCGTCGACGGTGCTAGCGGCGGGGGTCCTGGCGGGCCAGCTCGTCGGCGACGAAGGCGGCGAGCGCGTCGGCGCCGAAGTGGTCGTCGGCGGTGATGGTGACGACGGTGCCGGAGTCGTTGCTCGCCTCGGTCTCATCGAACAGCAGCATCTGACCGTACGCACCGTGCAGCCGCCAGAGTCGGCCGGGACCACCCCACCCAGCCATCGCGTACCGCTCGTAGCCGGGCCCGGTCCCCTCGCGCTCGACCCAGTCGGTGTGCATCGCGTCGCACCACCGCGCGCTGACGATCCGCTGTCCGTCGACGACCCCGCGGTCGCGGATCAGGCGTCCGATGCGGGCGAGCTCCTCGGTTCGGAGCGACAGTCCCTCGCCGCCGGCGACGAACCCGTTCGGGCAGCGTTGCCACTCGACGTCCTGGATTCCCAGCGGCGCGAACAGTCGCTCGGTGACGAACGCGCCGACGTCGCCGACCCGGGTCTCGAGCACGCGCATCGCCGTGTAGGTGCTGGCGTTCGCGTACTGGAACACCCGGCCGCGGGACGGTCGCCGCAGGAACTCGGCCGCCAGGTCCGGCCAGTCCGTCAGCTCGGTCGCCGACCAGGGCATGTCGATCCCGCTGGTCATGGTGAGCAGGTGGCGGAGGGTGACCCGGTCGACGCCGTCGCCGAGCGCGAGCCCGGTCTCCGTACCGAGGCCGGTGCCGACCAGGGACGTCGCGATCGGTTCGTCGACGTCGACCAGGCCGTCGTCGGCCGCGATGCCGGTGGCCAGGACGCAGACGCCCTTCGCGGCGGAGTGGATCTCGCGTCGGACGTCGGGGGTCCAGTGGTGCTCGGCGACGTCGTCCGCGGTGCTCTCGGCGCCCGGAGCCGCAGTCCGCGTGCGCACGTGGATGCCGTGTGCGGCGAACCCGGTGGTGTCGATGTGCCGGACGACGGCGTCGAGGATGGTCGCGGCGGTGTGCACAACCCCATCCTCTCGTGGCCGCGCGGCTGCGGGCACGGGCAGGGGCCGCCGCGTACCGTCCGGCTCGTGTCCGACGAACAGCCCCGCCGCCCCGATCCCACCCGCGTCGGCGACCAGCCCGCACTCCGGACGGCCTCGGGCTCGAACTGGCTCGTGTGGGGAGCCGTCACGGCCGTGATCGTCGCCGCGGTGATGGTCCTCATGGCGATCCGGGCGCCGGCGATCGGCTGGCCGGCGCTCGTGCTCGTCGTCGTGTTGTTCGTGACGATGGTCGTGGTGCGCGCCGCCGTCCGGCCGCAGCGCACCCGACTCGTCACCCTGGCCCTGCTCGACCTCGGCATCGTGGTCGTCGGACTGGTGGCGACCCTGGCAGTCCTGTACTCGACACCGGTCGGCTGATGCCGTGATGGCATGTTGATAACGGTTCTCACTAAGATGGTGTGCAGCGACCACACCACGGTGGCCGTTCCATCGACGCAGCCGCAGCTGCTGGGAAGACCGACCCCATGCCAGCACCACACCCCACCGAGACCCTCGACGCCCTCGTGGTCGGAGCCGGACCGGCCGGCGTCGGCACCGGCCTGGCACTCCACGCCGTCGACGGCCTGCTGTTCGGCGTCGTCGAACGCGGCGTCGTCGGGGACACGTTCCGTCGGTGGCCGGAGCACCAGCGGTTCCTGACGCCGTCCTTCACCGGCAACGGGTTCGGGGCCACCGACCTCAACGCGGTCCACCCGCGCACCTCACCCGCCTACAGCCTGGGGACCGACTACCCCTCCGGGCCCGAGTACGCCCGGTACCTGCGTGGCGTCGTCGCGGCCTTCCACCTGCCGACCCTGCTCGACACCGAGGTCGAGCGCATCGAGCCGGACGACGACGGCTTCCGCGTGACCACGAGCCGCGGCCCCGTCATCACCCGGAACGTGGTCTGGGCCGGCGGCGAGTTCTCCGACCCGATCCTGCCCCGCTGCGCGGGCACCTCGCTCGGGGTGCACGCGTCCGCCGAGGCAGCCTGGGTGGCGCGGTCCGGACACGTGGTGGTCGTGGGTGGCTTCGAGTCGGGCATCGACCTGGCGTGCCACCACGTCGAACAGGGGGCGACGGTGACGGTCGTCGACCCGTCCCACCCCTGGGACGCCGGCAGCGGGTCGGACCCGTCGTTCCGCCTCGCCCCGCGGACCCGTCAACGACTCGCGGCCGCGCGGGCCAGCGGACGCCTCACCCTGGTCGACGACGGCCAGGTCACCGGCATCAAACGATCCGGAGACGGGTTCACCGTCGGGGTCGCCGGACGGACCGCCCTGGTCGCGGACGCGCCACCGATCCTCGCCACCGGGTACGGCCCGGGGCTCGGGCCGGCAACGAGCCTGTTCGACACCCGCGCGGACGGCTGGCCGCTGCTCACCGAGGACGACGAGTCGACCACCACGCCCGGACTCTTCCTGGCCGGCACCGCGCTCCGGCACGGCGCACTGCAGTTCTGCTTCGTCTACAAGTTCCGGCAGCGGTTCGCCCACGTCGCCCGCGTCATCGGCGAACGAGCAGGGCGCGACTGCGGTGCCCTGCAGGAGTGGGACGACGCCGGGATGCTCACCGACGACCTGAGCTGCTGTGGTGTCGAATGCGCGTGCTGATGCCGGCACAGCGGGCCGCCCGCCCCGCCGGTGCACGACTCTGGGCCACCCCCGCGATCGTCGGCGGCGCCATCCTGGTCGGGTCGGTGATCGGCGGCGTCTCACCCTCGGCCGGCGACGCGATGGGCTCGGTGGTGGACGCGTTGGTGATCACCCTGGTCATCGCCCTGTTCGTCGACGTCCCCCTGCACCGCCTCCCACGGACGCCCGGCGCCTGGAAGGTCATCGGCATCGCCTGGAGCATGAACTTCCTGCTCGCCCCGCTCGTCGCGTTCCTGCTCACCCGCGTGGCCCTGCCCGGGCACCCGGCCGTCCAGCTCGGCGTGATGCTGTACTTCCTGGCGCCCTGCACCGACTGGTTCCTGGCGTTCACCCGCCTGAGCGACGGGGACACCGCCGTGGGGGCGACCCTGCTGCCGATCAACATGGTCACCCAGCTGCTGCTGTTCCCGGTGTGGATCACGGTCCTGGGCGGCAACGCCGGCATCGATGCCGTGGGCACCATCGGCACCCTGCTGCAGTGGTTCGTCCTGCCCGCCGCGATCGCCGTGGTGATCTGCCTCGGGATCTCGCTCCTGCCGGACGGCGCTCGAGCCCGCGCCGCCGCCCTGCCCGGCCGCGCGGTCCCCTGGATCGTGGGCGCGATGGTCGCCGGGCTCTTCGCCTCGCACATCGGGCTGCTGCTGGCGAACCTGCCGGTGTTCGTCGCCGTACTGGGGTGCGCGGTGGTCTTCTTCGCCGTGATGTTCATCGCAGCCGAGTGGGCGTCACGCCTCGCCGCCCTGTCGTACCCGCGGTCGGCGCTGCTCGCGATGACGACGGCGGCCCGCAACGCACCCCTGATGATCGGGCTGACGAGCGCCGCACTCCCCCACCAGCCGCTGGTCACCACGGCGATCGTCGTCGGCATGCTCGTCGAGTTCCCGCACCTGCTCGCGGTCCGCCACCTGCTGCTGCGTCGGCGACTTGGTCAGCACGCCGGGCGACGCCTGCGCGGCACCGCCGCGTGGGGGCACCCGTGACGCACCGGGTCCGACTCGTCGTCGTCCCGACCGAGCGACGGGTGATCGAGACCGAGCACGACGACCGGCGGACGGCGCTCCTGCTCGCGCTGGGCCAGGTGCCGCTCGGGTACACGGTCACCGACGTCGACGTGCTGCCGGAGCACGGGGACACCGAGTCCGACCCCGCGGAGCCGGGCCGACGCTGAGCCGGCCGTCAGCGGCGGACGAGCACCCCGGCGACGAGTCGGAGCAGCAGGGCGACCACGCCGACCACGGCGATGCTGACCGACACGACCGTCGCCATCAGCAGTCGAAGGCCGTCCGGCACGGCCGTCTCGTCGGACGTGGGGAGGAACGCCGTCGCGACGAACACGCAGCCCGCGGCGATCAGGAACAACACCCCGATGATCGTCAGGGCCCGCAGCGCGGCCGGCGCCGGTTCGTGGTCACCCGGTCGAGCCGGACGAGCCCTGGCCCCCTCGGTCTCCCAGTCCGCCAGTTCCGTCATGGTGGTCCCCCTCCGTCGGGACGATCGTAGGGCCCGGACCGGCCCCGACGGCGCTGGTGCGGCCCGAGACGGTCACGATGCCGGACGGGAGGCGCGTGACGGGCCCGCCCCGCGCCTCCAGTCCGGTGCCGGTCGCGACCAGTGCACGTGGCCGGCTACGCGCTGTCGGCCACCGTCGGCTGCGCCTGCCGCAGCCCGGTGACCAGGAGGGTCACGATCGTCCGGACGTCGTAGTCGGGGTCCTGGGGGCTCCACGCCACCAGGTCGCCGACGGCCCGGAGCAGCTGGTACGGCGGGGTCGGCGCGGCCACCTCGCCGGACGCCCGCGCGGCGTCGAGCAGCCGGCCGAGCACGGGCACGAGCTCGTCGACGAACAGGGTGTGCAGCGCCGTGAAGCCGTCGGCGTCGCCCTCCCAGACGCGCGCCAGACCGTGCTTGGTGCCGAGGAAGTCGACGAACTGGTGCACCCAGCGCAGCAGGGCGGCGAACGGTGTCGGCTCCGAGTCGAGCAGCGCCGGCCCCGCGTCGACCAGGGCCTCGATCTGGTGCCGGTAGACGGCGACGACCAGGTCCGAACGGGTCGGGAAGTGCCGGTAGAGCGTGCCGACCCCGACCCCCGCGGCGGTCGCGACCTCGCGCACCGGTGCGCCGACGCCCGAGGCGGCGAAGACCGCGGCAGCGGCGTCGAGGATCGTGCGCTCGTTGCGCTCGACGTCGCGACGGCGACGCGGCGCGGGGTCGGGCGACGGGGTGCTCATGCGTCGATCATCGCACGACACCGACGCGATGCGGAACAGTGCTCCGCTTCCTCTTGCAATCCGGATCGCTGTTCCGTATCGTTCCGGAACGTCGCTCCGTTTCGGACGACGATCGCTCCGACCACGGGCGACACCGCATCCCGGAAAGGCCCACATGGCACCCACAGCACCTCGACCGCAGGTCATCAGCGTGCGCCCCGTCACACTCCCCGCACCCTCGCGCGGTCAGGACCTCGAGGTCCGGATCACCGCACCGACGACCGGAACGGACCTGCCCGTCATCGTCTTCGCCCACGGCTTCGGCCAGTCCATGACCGGCGGCGACCCCCTGGTCGACCACTGGACCGCGAACGGCTTCGTCGTCGTCCAACCGACGTTCCTCGACGCGAAGGCCTACGGGCTGACGTTCGAGGACCCGCGCTACCCGACCATCTGGCAGACGCGCGTCGACGACCTCGAGCGGGTGCTCGACGACCTCGACCAGATCATCGATGCGGTCCCCGGCCTGAGCGGACGCGTCGACACCGCCCGCATCGCCGCGGTCGGACACTCGCGGGGCGGACAGTCCGTGGGCATGCTGCTCGGGGCCCGCGTCCTGGACGCCGACGGGCGGCCGGGCGAGGACCGCACCGACCACCGCGTGCGCGCCGGGGTCCTGCTGTCCACCACCGGGATCGCGCGCGGCGACCTCGCGCCGTTCGCGCAGGAGCACTTCGCGTTCATGAGCCCCGACTTCAGCCAGCTGCACACCCCGTCACTCGTCGTCGCCGGCGACCACGACCAGTCCCAGCTCTCGACCCGAGGCCCGGACTGGTTCACCGACGTCTACCACCTGAGCCCCGGCGCGCGGCACCTGGTGACCGTCCACGGCGGCGAGCACCTGCTCGGCGGGATCCAGGACTACGAGTCGACCGCCACCACCGACGAGAGCCCCGAGCGTGTGGACCTCGTCCGCCACACCACGACGGCGTTCCTCCGGACGGCGCTCGGCCTCGACGCCGACGCATGGTCGGCGGTCGCCGACGCCGTCGGCCCCGCCACCGCCGTCGGCCACATCGAAACGAAGGAGTACCACTCGTGATCACCCACCAGCACCCCCTGCCCACTCCGTTCACCGCCGCGTCCACCGCCGCCGACGTCCTGCACGGCGTCGACCTGAGCGGCCGGAACGTCGTCGTGACCGGCGGACACAGCCGCCTCGGCCGTGAGACCAGCCGCGCCCTCGCGGCGGCCGGCGCCGACGTCACCGTCGCCTCCCGCGACGTCGAGCGGGCATCCGCCGCCGTCGCCGACATCCCGGGCATCCGCGTCGAGGCCCTCGACCTCACCGACCCCTCGTCGGTCGACGCCTTCGCCGCGCGCTGGTCGGCCTCCGGCCGCCCGCTGCACATGCTCGTGAACAGTGCCGCGATGCTCTTCACCCCGGACCGCCGGCTCGACGACCGCGGCAACGAACTGGCGTTCTCGACGACGCACCTGGGGCACTTCCAGCTCACGCGGGCGCTCCTCCCCGCCCTCCTGGAGGCCCGTGGTGCGCGGGTCCTGACCGTCACGTCCGGTGCGGCGCGGTTCGGGCAGATCCGGTGGGACGACCTGACGTTCGCGCACGGGTACGACCCGGTCACCGCGTACGGGCAGTCGAAGCGGGCGAACGTCCTGTTCACGGTGGAACTCGACCGCCGGTACGCCGACCAGGGCATCCGCGCCTTCGCCGCGCACCCGGGCGTCATCATCGGACCCGGCCCGCACGACCCGGCGGTACTCGCGTCGTACCGCGAGCAGGGACTGGTCGACGACCACGGGGCGACCGTCATCGATCCCGAGGTCGGCAAGAAGACCGTCGAGCAGGGCGCCGCGACGCTCGTGTTCGGTGCCGCGAGCCCGCTGCTCGACGGCGTCGGCGGGGTCTACCTGAAGGACAGCGACGTCGCCGCGACCGACGACCGGGTCCTGCCCCTCACCGCGGACCGCATCCCGTCGGACGCGAACTCCGCGATGCTCGACGCCGACGACGCCCGGCGGCTGTGGGAGGTCAGCGAGGGACTCCTGGCCTGATCGCCGTCGGCCGGGGGTCTCATCCGCTCACTGTCCGCGTCGTCCTCGCTACTGTGTGACGGTGCTGACCGTGCGGATCGAGAGCCCCCGACAGGACGACGTCCTGCACCTGCTGCAGCAGGGCGACGACTACGGACTGAGTCTCTACGCGGCCGAGAACTACCACGCCCTCGACGTCGACGACCTGGACCAGCCCGACGTCACGTTCCTGGTGGCGCGCCAGGACGGCACCGCCCTCGGCACGGTGGCGCTCGTCGACGCCGGCGACGGCACCGGCGAGGTCAAGCGCATGTTCGTGAGCGACGCCGCGCGTGGGCTCGGCGTGGGGACGCGGTTGCTCGACGCCCTGCACGACCGGGCCCGCGCGGTCGGCATCGGGACCGTCCGGCTCGAGACCGGTCTGCCGCAGGCCGCGGCCATCGCGCTGTACCGGAAGGCCGGGTACGCGGACATCCCCCGGTTCGGCCCCTACGTCGACGACCCGACGAGCGTGTGCATGGAGCAGCAGCTCGTCTGACCGGCGCTCGGTCCCGACGTAGGATCGCGTGTGAGCTCCGAGCACCCCGAACCCAGCGGCATCGACCCCGACGACCTGACCGTCGCGCTCCGGGTGCTCGAGCAGCTGCCGTCGATCGACGAGACGCACCCGGACTTCATCCGGGTCCGCCAGGCCACGGCGAAGATGTTCAAGGCCGTCAAGCGCGCGCACCGTCTCGAGAAGCGCGGCGTCATCGCCGAGGCCGACCGCCGGGTGATCGCCGCCACCGCCACCGGGGCCGCCGACCGGATCGACGACGAGACCCGAGGCGTCCTGATCAGCGCTTCGACCGCCTCGACCACCGCGGGCACGCTGCTGAAGTCACGGCCCTGCTACATGTGCAAGCAGCACTACACGGTCGTCGATGCGTTCTACCACCAGCTCTGCCCGGCGTGCGCTCGCATGAGCCACGCGAAGCGCGACGCCCGGACGGACCTGACCGGCAAGCGGGCGCTGCTCACCGGCGGCCGCGCGAAGATCGGCATGTACATCGCCCTCCGGCTGCTGCGCGACGGGGCCCACACCACCATCACCACGCGGTTCCCCCGCGACGCGGTGCGCCGGTTCGCGAGCCTGCCCGACTCCGCCGACTGGATGGACCGACTGAAGGTCGTCGGCATCGACCTGCGTGACCCCGCCCAGGTGATCGGACTCGCCGAGGACGTCGCCGCATCCGGTCCCCTCGACATCCTGATCAACAACGCCACGCAGACCGTGCGCCGGTCGACCGGCGCCTACCAGCCGCTGGTCGACGCGGAACTCGCGCCGCTGCCCGACGGACCACTGCCCGAACTCGTGACCTTCGGGCACACGAACGACCAGCACCCGCTCGCGCTCGCCCGCTCGGTGGCCGCGCACCCGATCCTCGCGGCCGCCGCAGCCCGGGCCGACGAACTGACCGAACAGGCGATGGCGCCGGGATCGAGCTCGCTCGAACGACTCGCCCTGGGCACCGCCATCGACGCCGGTGGCCTGGTCCCTGACCTGCACGACGAGAACTCGTGGACCCAGCAGGTCGACGAGGTCGACCCGCTCGAGATGCTCGAGGTCCAGCTGGCCAACACCACGGCGCCGTTCATCCTCATCTCGAAGCTCCGCCCCGCCATGGCCGCGAGCACCGGACGCCGCACCTACGTGGTGAACGTCAGCGCCATGGAAGGGGTCTTCGGCCGTGCCTACAAGGGGCCGGGACACCCGCACACGAACATGGCGAAGGCTGCCGTGAACATGCTCACCCGCACGAGCGCGCAGGAGATGTTCGAGACCGACAACATCCTGATGACGAGCGTCGACACCGGGTGGATCACCGACGAACGGCCGCACCCCACGAAGGTCCGGCTCGCCGAAGAGGGCTTCCACGCGCCGCTCGATCTGGTCGACGGGGCAGCCCGCGTCTACGACCCCATCGTCCGCGGCGAAGCGGGCGAGGACGTGTTCGGTGTCTTCCTGAAGGACTACGCGCCGAGTTCGTGGTGACCGGCCGTCTCCTCAGCCCTGGAGCCGCCGCCCCGCGGCCCTCGATGCGCCACTGACGAACCGCTCGAAGAGTGCACGGGCCGACAGGTCTGCGCCGATGTCGAGGTGCGTCGGGACGATTCCCCGTTCGTCGGACACCATGAGCTCGGCGTCGCCCGAATCCCAGACGAGCAAGTCGTAGGCGATCAGATCGGACTCCACCAACAGGTGGGTGCTCCGGTTGTCCCGGTCCTCGGGCGAGCGCCGCAACTCGGTGTTCACGGCGTCGGCCTCGAGCTGCGCCATCAGCAGCGAGCCCCAGCGGTGGAAGTCATCCGAGATGGTCACTGCGCACACCCGCTTTCGCTCCCGCCGCGACGGACGACCCGCCCGCTCCGCCTCCAGGATTCGAACCCGGACCTAACGGCACCAAAGGCCGTCGTGCTGCCATTACACCAAGGCGGAACGCACCAAGGGGTGCTCCTCCATCCTCCCACGACCGACGAGGCTGGCTGTCCGCTCCGGGTTCGGCCAAGATGGAGGGATGCCGCATGAGGACGAGGTCGATCGCATCGTCGCGGCGTGGGGTCGTGAGCGTGCCGACCTGGACTTCGGCCCGCTCGAGGTGCTGTCCCGCGTGGACCGGCTCGCCCGGCACCTGGACCGCGCCCGGCGGACGGCCTTCGACGCGAGCGACATGGAACCGTGGGAGTTCGACGTCCTGTCGGCCCTGCGGCGGGCGGGTGAGCCCTACGAGCTGAGCCCGAAGACCCTGCTGCAGCAGACCCTGGTGTCGAGCGGCACGATGACGAACCGGGTGGACCGCCTGGCGGCCCGCGGCTTCGTGGGACGACGGACCGACCCGAAGGACGGCCGCGGCATCCTCGTCTCGCTGACGGGCAAGGGCCGGGTGGCGGTGGACGCGGCGATCGCGGACCTGCTGGCCGCCGAGCGCGACATCCTGTCCGGGGTCTCCGCCGACGAGCAGGGCCAGTTGGCCGGGCTGCTCCGCCGACTCATCCTGGGTCTCGGGGACTGACCGAAAGCGTGACACGGGCCGAGCGGCCCCGGCGTAGCGTGCGCCGCATGCACGCCATCACCCTCGCCGTCGCCGACGTCGCTCGATCGGCCGAGTTCTACCGCGCCCTGCTCGGCGTCGAGGGCAGCGGCGTCATCGGCACCGAGTACCCCGCCACCGAGACGCAGGCCGGCGGCACCACGGCGATGTTCACCCTCGACGACGGCCTGATCGTCAGCGTCTACGGCCGGGACGACATGGCGAAGGACTCCGGCGTGCAGCTGGCCACGGCACCGAGCAGCACGATCGGGCACTTCACGGGCAGCCAGGCAGAGGCCGAGGCGTTCCTCGAGCGAGCACAGGCAGCGGGCGCCACGATGCCCGAACCGCCGTACACGCGCCCGTGGGGCATGTGGTCCGGCTTCTTCCAGGACCCGGACGGCCACCTGTGGGAGGTCGTGGCGAACCCCGGCGGTGGGGCGCCCGAGGACGCCACACCGACGGACAGCGGCCAGGACGCGGTCGACCCGGCGTCCGTCGAGTAGACCGCCTCAGACCCCGAGCAGCTCCGCGACCTCGAGCCAGCGCTCCTCGAGCTGCTCGACCTCGGCCTCGAGCGCAGCGAGCTTCGACTGCAGTTCGCCGAGCCCGGCGTAGTCGGACTGGTCGTGCGTCGCGAACTGGTCGAGCAGCTTCTTGCGGTCCGCGCCGACCTTCGCGATCTTCCGGTCGAGCGCCGACATCTCCTTCTCGGCCGTCCGCCGGTCCGCTCCCGACAGGGCGGACGCACCAGCGGCCGTGGACCCGGCCACGGCACCGGCCGAACCGGTCCCGCCGACGGTGTCGGGCCTCCCGGCAGACGCGGCGGCAGCCGCAGAGGCGGTCCCGCCACCGGTGCCGGCCTCGCGCAGACGCATGTACTCGTCGACGCCGCCGGGCAGGTGGCGCAGGTGCCCGCCGAGCACGGCGTACTGCTGGTCGGTGACGCGCTCGAGCAGGTACCGGTCGTGGCTGACGACCAGCAGGGTGCCGGGCCAGGTGTCGAGCAGGTCCTCCATGGCGGCGAGCATGTCGGTGTCGAGGTCGTTGGTGGGCTCGTCGAGGATGAGCACGTTCGGCTCGTCGAGCAGGATGAGCATGAGCTGCAGGCGCCGCTTCTGCCCACCGGACAGGTCCTTGACGGGCGTGGAGAGCTGCTCCGAGGTGAAGCCGAGCCGCTCGAGCAGCTGCGACGGCGTCATCTCCTTGCCGTCGGCGACGTAGCTCGTCTTCTTGCGGGCCACGACCTCGCGAACGCGGTCGTCGGCGAACTGCTGCAGGTCGGCGAGCTGCTGGTCGAGGACCGCGACCTGCACCGTCTTGCCGGTCTTCACCCGCCCGCTGGTCGGCTGCAGCCGACCCGAGACCAGGTTGAGCAGCGTGGACTTGCCGGCGCCGTTCGGGCCGAGGATGCCGGTCCGCTCCCCCGGTGCGATGCGCCACTCGATGCGGTCGAGGATCTGCGTGCCGTCGAACGAGACGCTCACGTCGAGCAGGTCGACGACGTCCTTGCCGAGGCGCGCGGTCGCCGTCCGGGACAGCGCGACGGTGTCGCGGATCGGCGGGACATCGTCGATCAGGGCATTCGCCGCGTCGATGCGGAACTTCGGCTTGCTCGTGCGGGCCGGGGCGCCGCGGCGGAGCCACGCGAGCTCCTTGCGGGCCAGGTTCTGCCGGCGCTGCTCGATCGTGGCAGCCTGCCGGTCACGCTCGACGCGCTGCAGGATGTACGCGGCGTAGCCACCTTCGAAGGGGTCGACGACGCCGTCGTAGACCTCCCACGTGTCGGTCGACACGGCGTCGAGGAACCACCGGTCGTGCGTCACGACGACCATGCCGCCCTGGTTCGACGACCAGCGGCGGTTGATGTGCCCGGCGAGCCACTCGATGCCCTCGACGTCCAGGTGGTTGGTCGGCTCGTCCAGGAACAGGACGTCCCAGTCGCCGACCAGCAGCCGCGCGAGGGCCACACGACGACGCTGCCCACCGGACAGCTCGTCGACGCTGACGTCCCACGGGATGTCGGAGACCAAGCCGCCGATGATGTCGCGGATCTTCGGGTCACCGGCCCACTCGTGCTCCTCGAGGTCGCCGACGACGGTGCTGCCGACGGTCGCGCCCTCGGGCAGGATGTCGCGCTGGTCCAGGTAGCCGATGGTCAGCCCACGGCGGTGCGTGACGCGGCCGCCGTCCGGCTCGAGGCGCTGGGACAGCAGTGCGAGGAGGGTCGACTTGCCGTCGCCGTTCCGGCCGACGACGCCGATCCGGTCACCCTCGTCGATGCCGAGGGTGACGTTGTCGAAGACGACCTTGGTGGGGAACTCGAGATGCAGGTTCTCGGCGCCGAGGAGATGTGCCACGCGTCAAGGGTGGGTGGCGCGTGGCGGGCTCGTCGCACGGTGCGCGCTTGTTCGAATGGTGCGAGGTTGCCCGCTCGGTGCGAGCCTGTAGCGGCACACGGAGCGCGCAACCTCGCACCACCCGACAGACCGCGCACGGTGCGATGGCCTGGAGGCCCGGGTCAGCTCGCGGGGGCTGGCTCGGCTCCGGCGCGGGGCTCGGTCTCCTGCAGGAACGCTCGCCACTGCTTCCGCTTGCTGACGGTCCAGAGCAGCATCGCGAGGAAGAACACGGTGAGGAGCGCGTACAGCAGCCCGAACAACGTCGCCCAGTTGAGCAGGAACTGCGCGAACGCGAACGGCGTCCATCCGAGGGCGAGCCAGAACGTCGATGTCGATTGACCGAGCCGACGGCCGGCGAGTGCGACGAGCGCGGTCCGGTGCTGCGGATCGGCGGGCTGCTGCCCACGAGCCATGCGCTCGATCCGTCGGCGGACGGCACGAGGAAGCCCGAGCATCGGGTCGGACAGCGCGCTCTGGAACTGTCCACCGCCCCGGACGATTGCGGTGACCCAGCAGACCGGGCCAACGATCATGAGCGGGACGATGACGAAGAACGCCCAGCCCGGCAGGCCACTTCCGGTCGAGGGCAGGTCGAAGCGCGGCAGGTGTTCGGCGCTCAGCCACCCGGCTGCAACCGCGGCGACGACGGCCAGCACGATCCAGATGACCCGCCGGACCATCGAACGGCGGACACGCGGTCCGACTGGCGCCCCCGCGAGACGGTCCTCCACCTGCTGCCAGGTCTCCTCGGAGACCGTGGCTCCGGCGAGCTCATGCGGGGCCGGCGTGGACACGATCAGCTCGCGGGAGCGGTGTCGCCCTCGCCCGCGGCATCCTTCGCGCGCTTCAGGCGTGCCTGCGCCTCCCAGTACTCGATCTCGCGCTCGAGCTCGGCGAGCTCCTGCTCGGTGCCGGTGACGCGCTTGGCTCCGTGGGCACTGCGGGCGTCGCCGAGGGTGGCGTACCGGTCCTCGTGGCGGGTGGGCTCGATGTACCGACCGTGGTTCCGTTCGCCCGGAGCCCAGTCGTGGCCGATGGCGAACCAGACGATGCTGCCGACGACGGGGACCAGGATCACGAGGATCACCCACGCGATCTTCGGCAGGCCGCGGATCTGGTCATCCGTCTTCGTCAGGATGTCGATCAGGGCGAAGACCAGCAGGATGACGGTGATCCCGGGCAGCAAGACGCTCATGTTCGCGATTCTATGGATCCGCTTGGAGTCTCACCATGCCCCGAACGAGCGTCCCGGTTGCGAAGGTGCACAGGGTCGGCGTCGAGGTACCGGCGGGCGAGCACCGCGGACCGTGCCGTCAAGGCGAACTGCCCCGCGGCGGCGATGCCGCCCGCAACGGCGAAGGGCCAGAACGCGCCACCGGCGAACGTGATCGCAGACCACACGATCACGAACCCAGCCAGACTGGCCAGTTCGCCGCCGCCGCCCAGTTCGACCGCCCTCGCCTGCACGACGATCCGGCGGTCCTCCGGCGCAGCTCGTCGCCCGGTCGCCGCCTCCGTCACCGCGCGCTGTTCGCGTTGCTGTAGCGGCGCGAGCACCGGCGCACGACGAGCTTCCGCGCCGTTCCGTCTCCGGCGGATCAGGACCCGAACGGCGTCGCCGAGACCGATGACGAAGCCCAGTGCGGTGACGACGCCGGCAACTGCGAAGCGAGCGTCCGATCCGGCGGGCACGGCGATCGCCGCGATGCACAGCGCCACCAGCACCAGCCCGATGGCCACGACGAACCCGAGGACCGGCGTGCCGGGTGTCCGGGTCTGCGCGAGGAGCAGGCGTGCACGCTCGTCAACTTCGGCCCAGCGTCGCCCTGCCGCCGCGCGCTCAGTGTCGGTCTGGGCGGCGGCGGTCACAGCGCCGCGACCCACTCATCCGTCCCGTCGGTGAACCGCTGGTGCTTCCAGATCGGCACGCGCTCCTTCACGAGGTCGACCAGGGCACCGCACGCGGCGAACGCCTGCGCCCGATGCGACGACGACACCGCTGCGGCGAGCGCGACGTCCCCGATGCCGAGCGCCCCGACCCGGTGCAGCACGGCGATCCGGACGTCAGGGTGGTCCTCGGCGATGGTCCGGGCGACCTCGGTGATGACCTCGCCGGCGCTGGGGTGCCGCTCGTAGTCGAGCGCGGTGACGCCCTTGCCACCGTCGTGGTCTCGGACGATGCCGGCGAAGGTCACCACGGCGCCGTCCTGCACGGTGGCCACCGCGGCTGCGACCTCGTCGACGCTGACGTCGCGGTCGACGACGTCGGCCAGCGCAACCCGTGCGGCGGACTCTGTGGTGCTCACGAGGCGCTCCGCGGGGCGTGGCCCTCGCCGTGCACCTGGGCGACCACGTGGTCGAGTACTCCGTCGAGCACGGCGAGTCCGTCGGACACCCCACCGCGCGACCCGGGCAGGGTGACGAGCAGACAGCCGGCGTTCGTGACCCCGGCGACGCCGCGGGTGAGCAGGGCGGTCGGGCCGGCACCCGCGAGTCCGCGCCGACGGATCTCCTCGGTGATGCCGGGCAGTTCGAGGTCGATCAGCCCCGCCACCGCCTCGGGGGTCCGGTCGGTGGGGGTGACCCCGGTGCCGCCGGTGGTGATGACGACCCGGGCGTCGGCCAGGAGTTCCGCGGTGATGGTCTCGGTGATCGCGCCGCCGTCGGGGACGATGATCGGGTCGCTCGTGGTGAACCCGTGGTCGCGCAGCCAGTCGGCGATGAGGGGTCCGGTGCGGTCGAGCGCGGGGTCGGCGGCGGCCTGCGTGGACACGACGACGACGGCGGCCCGGCCCCTGGTCGGCTCGGCGGTCATCGGTTGCTCCAGTCCCCGGAGCGTCCGCCGTGCTTCTCGAGCACGCGGACGTCCGTGATCACGGCCGCTCGGTCGACGGCCTTCACCATGTCGTACACCGTCAGGGCGGCGACGCTCGCCCCGGTCAGGGCTTCCATCTCGACGCCGGTGCGCGAGGTCGTGCGGACCGACACCTCGATCAGCACGCGGTCGTCGGTGCCGGTGATGTCGACCTGCACGCCGGCGATCGGCAGCGGGTGGCACAGCGGGATCAGGTCGGAGGTCTTCTTCACCGCCATGATCGCGGCGATCCGGGCGGTGCCGACGACCTCGCCCTTGGGCAACGAGCCGTCGAGGATGCGTGCGACGACGTCGGGGCGGGTGACGACGGTGGCGGTGGCGGTGGCCGACCGGTCGGTGACGTCCTTCGCGGAGACGTCGACCATGTGCGCGCTGCCGTCGGCGCGGACGTGCGACAGCTGGTCGGAGGCGGACGGGTCGGTCATCGGAGGCTCCAGACGGTTAGGGGGTCGCCGGGTTCGACGGTGTCGACCCCCACGGGGACGTGCACCAGGTGGGTGGCGGCGGCGTAGTGCACGAGCAGGTGCGAACTCGGCCCACCGACGAAGTGCACGGCCCCGTCCTGCACCCGGCCGCGACGGACCTGGTGCTTGCCGACGGGTGAGCCGGCAGCGGACGCCGCCGGCAGGACCTGCGTGGGGCGGTCCGGCGTGAGTCCGACGGCGGTGGCGAGCAGGGGGCGCAGGAACACCTCGAACGAGACGAGCGCCGAAACCGGATTGCCGGGGAAGGACACGACCGGCACGGCGCGACCGGCACCGAACACGACGCTGCCGAACGCCTGCGGCCCACCCGGTTGCATCGCGACCGGCGTCACCGCGAGCCCACGGGGTTCGAGCGCCTGTCGCACGACCTCGTACGCCCCGGCGCTGATGCCCCCGGTCGTCAGCACGAGGTCGGCCCAGTCCCCCACGGCCGCGTCGAGGGCCCGGTCGAAGGCAGGGACGTCGTCGGGCACTCGGACGGCCCGTGAGTCCGCACCGACCTGGGCCAACGCGGCCCGCAGCGCGATGCCGTTCGCGTCACCGATGGTCGCCGCGTCCGCGTCGGCACCCTGCAGCTCGGACCCGGTCGACACGACGAGGACCCGCAGTGGTCGGCGCACCGACACGGTCGTCACCCCCGCAGCAGCCAGCGCCCCGAGCAGCGCCGGCGTGACCGCGGAACCGGCCGGAGCGAGCTCGGCGCCGGTCGGCAGGTCGCTGCCGGTCACCCGCACGAAGGTGCCGGCGGTCAGGTCAGCGGGCACCGTCACCCGGAGCAGCTCGAGCGCCGCCGGGAACGCGCCGGGCTCGGTCGCCTCGACCGGGAACACCGCGTCGGCGGCGGTCGGGATCCGTGCACCGGTCATGATCGGCGCGGCCGTGCCGGGCTCGAGCGGTTCGGGCACCACGCCGGCCGGGATCGGATCGACGACCCGGACGGCCTGCCCCGCGTCCGCGGCCTGCACGGCGAACCCGTCCATCTGACTGTTGTCGAACGGCGGCAGCGGAACGGGCGACAGGACGGCCGCCGCGAGCACGCGGTGAGCAAACCCGGCACCGGCACCGGCACCGGCACCGGCACCGGCGAGTTCGCCGATCGACAGTTCTTCTGCTCCGAGGCCCGCCACCACCGGCGCGAGCAACGCCGCCAGGTCGTCGCGGTGCTGACCGATCGTTCGCACAGGTGCCTCCGAACAGGGGGTTGGTGGCGCCGCTCCCGGTTCGCCCGGTGGCGCCGTCAGTAGCGTATCCAGCGCGCAGCCCGCGCCGACGACCAACCGGAGGACCTGTGGAGAACGACGAAGCCGTGACGATCGGTGTCATCGGAGGCTCCGGCCTCTACCAGCTGTTCGAGGAGGGCACCGCCGACGAGCTCGACGTCCCGACCCCGTTCGGCCCGACGTCGAGCCCGATCAGCATCGGCACGATGGCCGGACGACGGGTCGCGTTCCTGACCCGCCACGGCCGTGAGCACTCCGTGGCCCCGCACCGCATCAACCACCGTGCGAACGTCTGGGCGCTCCGTTCGCTCGGCGTCCGCGCGATCGTGTCCTCGAGTGCCGTCGGCGGCCTGCACCCCGACTACGCCCCGGGCACCTTCGTCGTGACCGACCAGCTCATCGACCGCACCTGGGGCCGCGCCGACACGTTCTTCGAGGACGACGTGCAGCACCTGTCCTTCGCCGACCCGTTCGACCCGACGCTCCGCCGTGCGGCGATCGACGCCGTCGCCGGACTCGACGTGCCGTTCCGTCCGACCGGCACATGCGTCGTCATCCAGGGTCCCCGGTTCTCCACCCGCGCCGAGTCCGTCTGGCTCCGCCAGGCTGGCGGCCACACGATCAACATGACGATGACGCCCGAGGTCCCCCTGGCCGCCGAACTCGGCATCGCCACCGTGAACCTGTCGTTCGTCACCGACGCCGACGCCGGCCTGGCCCCGACCGAGGACGAAGCCGCCGCCGCAGCCGCAGCCAGCGGCCCCGACGTCGACGACGCCGGAGCCGTCGTCACCCACGCCCTCGTCATGGAACGCCTCGCCCGCGCCAACGAGGTCATCGTCCGCGCCATCGGCCAGATCGTCGCCGCGATCCCCGCCGACTTCACCCCGCGCGAGCTCGTCCCGACCAGCGCGAGCGCCAGCATCATGCAGGCCCAGCCGACCACGGGTGTCACCGCCACGAAGGCCCAGCCCGCCGCCACCGCCACCACAGGCGCCACCGCATGAGCCGCCTCCTCGTCACCGGCGGCGCCGGCTTCATCGGCTCCGCGATCGTCCGCCGCGCCCTGGCCGACGGCCACGAGGTCCGCGTCCTCGACTCCCTGCGCGACGACGTGCACGGCGACCCCGCCGAGGTCATCCGCGCCCACCAGCAGCAGGGCATCGCGTTCGTGCACGGCGACGTCCGCGACCGGGTCGCCCTCGACGCCGCCCTCGACGGCATCGACGTCGTGTGCCACCAGGCGGCCAAGGTCGGCCTCGGCGTGGACTTCCAGGACGCCCCCGACTACGTCTCGTCGAACGACGCCGGCACCGCCCACGTCCTCGCCGGCATGGACCGGCACGACATCGGCCGGCTCGTCGTCGCCAGCTCGATGGTCGTCTACGGCGAGGGCGCGTACACCACCGCCTCCGGCGAACCCACCCGTCCGCCGGCCCGCCGCCGCGAGGACCTCGACGCCGGCCGCTTCGACCCCATAGGCCCCGACGGTCAGCCCCTGCTGCCCGGCCTGATCGACGAGTCCGCCGCCCTCGACCCCCGCAACGTGTACGCGCAGACGAAGGTCGCGCAGGAGCACCTCGCCTCCAGTTGGGCCCGAGCCACGGGGGGCCGCGCGATCGCGCTCCGCTACCACAACGTCTACGGACCGGGCATGCCTGCGAACACCCCCTACGCCGGTGTCGCGTCCCTGTTCCGCTCGGCACTGGCCCGCGGCGAGGCACCCCGCGTCTTCGAGGACGGCGCCCAGCGACGCGACTTCGTGCACGTCGACGACGTCGCCGGCGCGAACGCTGCCTCCATCGCGGCGACCGCCGACCTGCCGTCGGACACGTTCCGCGCGTACAACGTCGGCTCCGGCACCGTGCACACCATCGGGGACATGGCCGCCGCGATCGCCGGACCCGACGGCCCGCAGCCGGTCGTCACCGGCGAGTACCGCCTGGGCGACGTCCGCCACGTCACCGCGAGTTCGGCACGCATCGCCGCCGAGCTCGGCTGGCACGCCGAGGTCGACTTCGAGGCCGGCATGCGGGACTTCGCGACGGCTCCACTCCGCAGCGCCGTCCGCTAGCCGGAACGCGTGCGCGAGCAGCGCACCGCTGGCCGTGCCTGAGAGCGCGACCAGCCACCGGACGGGAGGCCCGTGACGGCGCCGCCCCGCGCCTCCCGTCCGCAGTGCCCGCCCCCAGGGCCACGCGAGACGCCGTCGTGTCGGCACCACGCCCCCGGGTGCGCGAGACGCCGCCCCATTCGGCGGCGTCTCGACGACACGACGGCGTCTTGCGCAACCACTCGCGGACCCACACACGCACCCTGTCCCCCGTTCTGGGGACCGAGCGCAGACCGGACGCGCTGAACGACCAGGACCCGGCAGTTTCCTGTACCCCGCAGCGCGTCGTCGTGTTGTGTCGAGTGCATGCCAGGACAGACCCGTCGATCCGACCGACCGCACCGAATGACGGACATGACTGTCGACGTGATCCTGCCGTGCCTCGACGAGGCGGACGCCCTGCCGAAGGTCATCGCGCGGCTCCCCACGGGCTACCGGGCCATCGTCGTCGACAACGGATCGACCGACGGATCGGCCGACGTCGCCCGCGCCCACGGTGCCCTCGTGGTGACGGAACCCGTCAAGGGGTTCGGTTCGGCCTGCGCCGCCGGGGTCGCCGCGGCGACCGCCGACTTCGTCGCCTTCTGCGACGCCGACGCCTCGATGGACCCCGCCGAGCTCCCGCCCCTGGTCGACCGCGTGGCCAGTGGCCGCGTCGACCTGGCTCTCGGCCGCCGCGTCCCGACGGGCCGCGGTGCGTGGGCTCCGCACGCGCGGTTCGCGAACCGCGTCCTCGCCGTCCTCATGCACCGCGCGACCGGCTACCGTCTGCGCGACCTCGGCCCGATGCGCGTGATGCGCCGCGAGGACCTCGTCTCCCTCGACCTGCGCGACCGCCGCAGCGGCTACCCGCTCGAGATGGTGCTGGCCGCGCACGCCGCCGGCTGGCGCGTCGACGAGTCCGACATCGGGTACGCGCAGCGCATCGGCGACAGCAAGGTCACCGGCACGCTCCGCGGCACGATCAACGCGGTGCGGGACATGTCCCGTCTGCTCCGTGCGTACCGCCGGGAGGCCCGTGTCCGGGTCGTCGCACCGGGACCGCTCCGCCAGGCGGCCGAGTCCACCCCCGTGGTCGAGGAGGCCCGCTCGTGACCGCCGACCCCACCCACGTCCACGCCGGCGACGCTGCGCGCACCGACGTCACCGTCGCCGTCGTGGCGAAGGAGTGCCTGCCCGGCAAGGTGAAGACCCGGCTGACGCCGGCGCTCTCCCCCGAGGGCGCAGCACGCGTCGCGTCCGCGAGCCTCGCCGACACCCTGGCGACCGTCCGCGCACTCCCCGCGGCCCGCCGGGTCCTGTTCTTCGACGGCGACGTCGTGCCCGCAGCGGCCGAGGGGTTCGAGGTGCTGCACCAGCCCGGTGGCGGCCTCGACGAGCGCCTCGGGTTCCTGTTCGACGCCGTCGACGGTCCGCTGCTGCTCGTCGGCATGGACACCCCGCAGGTGTCCACCGCGGACCTCGCACCGGTGTTCGACGACGCCGCCCGCGACGCCTGGTTCGGCCCGGCCGAGGACGGCGGCTTCTGGTCGCTGTACCTGCGAGAGCCCACCGGCGACCTGCTGCGCGGCGTGCCGATGTCGCGCGACGACACCGGAGCCGTGCAGCTCGCACGCCTGTCCGACGCCGGACTCGACGTGGGCGTGCTCGGCGAGCTGCTCGACGTCGACACCATGCCGGACGCCGAGCGGGTCGCCGACCTCGCACCCGACTCCGACTTCACCCGGGCACTCCGTGCCGAGACCGTGGGGAGCACCCGATGACCATGCACGCACCCGTCTCGTTCGGTGCCGGCGGCGGCGAGCCGTACGCCCGTGCGCTCCGCACCGACGGCCACCTGCGCCTGACCGACGCCGACCGTCCCGACGCCGTCACCACGATGGACGTCGGCCGCTGGAGCGCCGCCGCCGACCGTGTCGACCGCTCGCTGCTCGACGACGTCGACGGCGGCGTCATCGACATCGGCTGCGGCCCGGGCCGGATGCTCGTCGCCGCACGCTCCCGGGGCATCCCGGCGCTCGGCGTGGACGTCTCCGCCGAGGCCGTCGCCATCGCGCAGCGCTCCGGCGGCACCGCCCTGCAGGGTTCCGTGTTCGACGCCGTGCCCGACGAGGGCCACTGGGACACCGCACTCGTGATCGACGGCAACATCGGCATCGGCGGCGACCCGACAGCCCTGCTCGCCCGCTGCCGCGAGATCGTACGAGCCGGTGGCCGGGTCATCGTGGAGACGAACCCCGAGGTCACGGCCGACCGCGTGTACACCGCCCGGGTGGTCGACGCCGACGGCAACGAGAGCGCCGGGTTCCCGTGGGCCGAGGTCGGCCTCGACGCCCTGCACCGGCACGCGGCGGAAGCCGGACTGGTCGCGCGGCAGAGCTGGACGGCCGAGGGCCGGAACTTCTGCGAGCTGCTCGCCTGAGGCTCCGACACGCGCTTGTTTTGCATCATGCAAGACAAGCGCGTACATTGGTGGTCATCCAGCCGACGGCGTCGCGGTCGCCGGCTCGGTGACCTGCGGACCTCGGCACGACGACGAGGAGCACCCATGCAGAACCGTCAGAACCCCCTGGGCGGCGCCTACGTGACCGGCCTCGAGACCCGCGCCGAGCTCGGCGCCTTCGCCGGCGACGCGACCCGCAGCCCGATCGGCAGCTACACCGGCACCGGCACCGGCCGCGCACTCGGCCGCTTCGTCGACACGCAGTTCCGCCGTCCCGGCACCGCGACGTCCTCGACGCGCACCGTGACCGGTTCGTTCCGCACGGCGACGGGTTCGTTCCGCACCGCCTGAGGCACCTGCCTCCACAGACCGCGAGCGGTCGTCCACCCCGGGGGTCCCCCCTCAACCCGGGTGGGGCGGCCGCTCGCTCGCGTTCCCGGCCTCTGGTGCACTTCCCCCGAACGCGCCAGGGCGGCCGATGCCAGGATGGACGCATGAACGACCGCGCCGGCACCCCAGCGACCGCAGACGACCTCGTCGACCTCGACGAGCTCGTCGCCGCCTACCACGACCGAGTGCCCGACGTCTCGGTCCCCGAGCAGAAGGTCGTGTTCGGCACGTCCGGACACCGCGGGTCGTCGCTCGACACCGCCTTCAACGACACCCACATCGCCGCCATCACGCAGGCGATCGTGGAGTACCGCCGCGACCAGGGCACCGACGGGCCGCTCTTCATCGGCCGCGACACCCACGCCCTCTCGGCCCCCGCCGAGCAGACCGCGCTGCAGGTCCTCGCCGCCAACGGCGTCCGCGTGCTCGCCGACAGCGAGGACGGCTTCGTGCCGACGCCCGCGCTGAGCCACGCGATCATCCGCTACAACCGCGCCGGCAACCCGGACACGGCCGACGGCATCGTCATCACGCCGAGCCACAACCCGCCCCGCGACGGCGGCTTCAAGTACAACCCGCCGCACGGTGGACCCGCCGACAGCGACGCCACGAGCTGGATCGCGAACCGGGCGAACGCGATCATCGAGGGCGGCAACACCGAGGTGCAGCGCACCGAGGACGCCGAGCCCGAGCGCTACGACTTCCTGAACACGTACGTCGCCGACCTCGAGAACATCATCGACATCGCCGCGATCAAGCGTGCCGGCGTGAAGATCGGTGCCGACCCGCTCGGTGGTGCCTCGCTGCCGTACTGGAACGCCATCCGCGACCACTACGGCCTCGACCTGACCGTCGTGAACCCCGAGGTCGACCCCACGTGGGCCTTCATGACGCTCGACTGGGACGGCAAGATCCGGATGGACCCGTCGAGCCCCTCGGCGATGGCCTCGGTACTCGCCCGCAAGGACGACTTCGACGTGCTCACCGGCAACGACGCCGACTCCGACCGGCACGGCATCGTCACGCCCGACGGCGGGCTGATGAACCCGAACCACTACCTCGCGGTCGCGATCGAGTACCTCTACGCGCACCGGCCCGAGTGGCGCGACGACGCCGCGATCGGCAAGACCCTGGTGTCGTCGAGCATCATCGACCGCGTCGCCGAGTCCCTGGGGCGTCGCCTGTGGGAGGTCCCGGTCGGCTTCAAGTGGTTCGTCCCCGGTCTGATCGATGGTTCCGTGGCCTTCGGCGGTGAAGAGTCCGCGGGTGCGTCGTTCCTGCGCAACGACGGCACCGCGTGGACCACCGACAAGGACGGCATCATCCTGGCGCTCCTGGCGTCCGAGATCGTCGCCGTCACCGGCAAGACCCCCTCGCAGCTCTACGCCGAGCTGACCGAGCGCTTCGGCGCGCCGGTCTACCAGCGCGTCGACGCCGCGGCCTCGAAGGAACAGAAGGCCCGCCTCGGCAAGCTCGACGGCGACGCGATCACCGCGGACACCCTGGCCGGCGACCCGATCACCGCGAAGCTGTCGAAGGCCCCGGGCAACGACGCGGCCGTCGGCGGGGTGAAGGTCGTCACCGACAAGGCGTGGTTCGCCGCGCGGCCGTCAGGCACCGAGGACGTCTACAAGATCTACGCGGAGAGCTTCGTCGGGCAGGAGCACCTCGAGCAGGTGCAGCGCGAGGCCAAGGAGATCGTCGACGCAGCACTGGGCGCGTAGCGCCCTCGTCGGACGGGTTGCGGGTCTCGGACACCGCAGCCCGTCCGCCGGAACCGAGCCGGGCCTCCAGGCCGTGTGCCGCCGGGGTCCACTGGGCGTACCGTGACTGCCGATCCACTCAGGAAGCCGTCTCGGTGCGACCGAGCACTTGCGGCAGTTGTAACTTTGCAGGCAGCGCAAAAATCGTTCTGCCAGCGCATCGGTACCCCGGGAGACCCTGCTCATGACCCAGACGGCGACCGCCCCCGCGGCCCCCACCACGGCGTCCAACGTCGTGATGAACCACCGACAGATCCTGTTGGTGATCTACGGCCTGATGGCCGGCATGTTCCTCGGCGCCCTCGACCAGACGATCGTCGGCACCGCGATCCGCACCATCGGTGACGACCTGCACGGGCTCGACCAGCAGGCCTGGGTCACCACCGGGTACCTCATCGCGTCGACGGTCACGACCCCGATCTACGGCAAGCTCTCCGACATCTTCGGTCGCCGGCCGCTCTTCATCACCGCGATCGGCATCTTCATCGTCGGCTCGTTCGCGGCGTCGTTCTCCACCTCGATGCTCATGCTCGCCGGGTTCCGCGCGCTGCAGGGCCTGGGTGCCGGTGGCCTGATGTCCCTGCCGCTGGCGATCATGGGCGACATGCTCGCCCCACGCGAGCGGGCGAAGTACCAGGGCTACTTCCTGGCGGTCTTCGGCATCTCGTCCGTCATCGGCCCGCTCGTCGGTGGCGTCTTCGCCGGCGCGGACCAGCTGCTGTTCATCGCCGGCTGGCGCTGGGTGTTCCTGATCAACGTGCCGATCGGCATCATCGCCCTGTTCATGGTGCTGACGTTCCTGCACCTGCCGAAGTTCGGCGACCGCGGCAAGCCCCGCATCGACTGGTGGGGCGCGACGCTCGTCATCGTCACGCTCGTGCCGCTGCTGCTCATCGCCGAGCAGGGCCGCGAGTGGGGCTGGGACTCCCCCGCCGCCTTCGCCTGCTACGCCATCGGTGCCCTCGGCCTGATCGCGTTCATCATCGTCGAGCGGGCCATGGGCGACGACGCGATCCTGCCGATGAAGCTCTTCGGATCGCGGGTGTTCTCGATGTCCGCGATCCTGTCGGTGCTCGTCGGCTTCGGCATGTTCGGCGCGATGCTGACGATCCCGCTCTACCTGCAGATCGTCAAGGGCGTGACCCCGACCGAGTCCGGCTTCGCCATGCTGCCGATGGTGCTCGGCCTGATGATCTCGTCGATCGCCTCGGGTCAGATCATCTCCCGCACCGGCAACTACCAGATCTTCCCGATCACCGGAACGGCGTTCACGGCGATCGGATTCACGGTCCTGACGTTCCTGACCGCCGACCGACCCCTGTGGTTCCTGATGCTCGGCATGTTCGGCATCGGGCTCGGACTCGGACAGCTCATGCAGACGCTGACCCTGGCCGCGCAGAACTCGGTCTCGCCGCGGGACATCGGCGTCGCCACGAGCGCCGCGACGTTCTTCCGCCAGATCGGCGGCACCATGGGTACCGCCGTCCTGCTCTCCGTGCTCTTCACCCTGATGCCGACGAACATCAGCGCCGCGATGCAGAACGAGTCCGACCTGAAGAGCGCGCTCAACGCCGCGATGACGCCCTCGGTCGCGAACGCGTCGAAGAACCAGGGCGTGATGGACGAGATCTGGACGAAGATCGTCGACCCGGTGCAGAAGAACGTGCAGGACGGTCTCGACCAGGGCACCGCCCAGGCGAAGCAGGCTGCCGACGCTGCCGTGACCAAGCAGGTGACCGCAGCCGTGCAGCGGCAGGTCGCCGCGGGCACGGTCCCCGCCGCCGCAGCGGACACGATCATCGCCCAGCAGGTCGACGACGCGAAGCCCGCAGCCGAGCAGCAGGCGCTCGAGACGGCGGCCACGAAGGCGAACGCCTCGGTCGTCGACGGCACGCTGCAGATCGACTACTCGGACAAGGCTCAGCGGGAGAACGTCGTCGACCAGGTCGCCCCGACGCTCATCAAGCAGCTGAAGAGCGGTGACTCGGCCGCGAGCTCGTCCACCGACTCGGCGACGAGCGATACGTCGTTCCTGAACGGGGCGGACCCCCGGCTGAGCCGTCCGTTCCTGGTCGGGTTCAGCGACTCGGCCGTCCGCGTCTACTACGTCGGCCTCGCGGTGATCCTGCTCGCGTTCGTGCTGACGTGGTTCTTCCGGGTGCCGCCGCTCCGCAAGACCTCGGCGCTGCAGGAGCAGGCCGATGCCGCACGCACCGCTGCCGGAGCGGGGTCGGACGGGAGCGCCGCTGCAGCCGCTGCCGCCGCCGCACCTGGGGCTGGTCCGGTGCCGACGGGGTCGGCGTCTGCCTCTGCCGGCGTGCCGACCTCGCCCGACGTGCCGACCTCGCCGGACGTGCAGCCTCGGTCTGCCCGCGCCGCCGGGGCGTCGGACGTCTCGGTGCTGCCGCACGGGGTCGACGAAACCCGTGCGCCGCTGCCGAACGCCACGACGCATGGTGCGCACTCGGCGGCTGCGCCGGTCGACGAGCCCCCGACGACGACCGGTGCCATCCGGACCCGGGCTGCCCACGCTGCCCCGGTCGTGGAGCCGGATACCCACGGGGCCGGAGCGGACGCGGCGGAGGCGAGCCGGGCCTCCCGGCCGGATGCTGACGACGCGCACACACACGGGCGGCACTCGGCGGAGTAGTCGGCGCGGGCGCTCGCTCGCTGATGCCGAACGACGAGGTCGCTGTCGGACGACAGCGACCTCGTCGCATCTGCGCGTCTGCAACTGTTGCGGCCGCGCGGGAGCGACACCGTCGACGTCGTACGACGTCGACATCGTCGCTCGGGCGTGTGCATGTTCCGACGATCCACGCGTCGAACGACTCGTGGATCGTCGCAGACCCCGCCGCCTCAGACGGCCGACCCCGCCCCGGCCGCAGCAACCTCGAACGACGCCCCCGGCAACCGCTTCCGCATCACGTCGATCGCCGCCGGGTTGTCGTCCACCAGCACGTACCGCCGCCCCAGCGCCTGCGCCACGGCGCCCGTGGTCCCGCTGCCCGCGAAGAAGTCGAGCACCCAGTCCCCCTCGCGTGAGGACGCCTGCACGATCCGCCGCAGCACCCCCTCGGGCTTCTGCGTGGGGTAGCCGGTCTTCTCGCGGCCGGTCGGCGACACGATCGTGTGCCACCAGACGTCGGTGGGCAGCTTGCCGCGCTCGCGCTTCTCGGGCGTGACGAGCCCCGGCGCCATGTACGGCTCGCGGTCGACGGCCTCGGAGTCGAACCAGTACCGCGACGGGTCCTTCACGTAGACCAGGATCGTGTCGTGCTTGGTCGGCCAGCGCGTCTTGGACTTGGCGCCGAAGTCGTAGGCCCACACGATCTCGTTCAGGAACGACTCGCGGCCGAACAGCGCGTCGAGCAGCACCTTGGCGTAGTGCGACTCGCGGTAGTCGAGGTGCAGGTACAGCGTGCCGTCGGTGGCGAGCAGCCGCCAGGCCTCGATGAGTCGGGGTTCGAGGAACGACCAGTAGTCCTCGAACCGGTCGTCGAAGCGCATCAGGTCGCCGCGCACCCGCTCGTAGGTCCGGCCGTGGAACCCCATCACGGGACCGTCGGCCTTCGGCACGGCAGAGGTCGCGTGCCGACGCTGGTACCGGCCGGTGTTGAACGGCGGGTCCAGGTACACCAGCGTGAAGGAGCCGTCCGGGTAGGCGGGGACCACGTCGAGGGCGTCGCCGAGGACGACGCGGTCCGGGCCTCGGTCGTCTCCCCTGCGCACGGACCCATTGTCGCGCACCGAGCGAGCACGCTCGACGCGCACCGCACCGCGCAGTGCACGGAGCCAGCGTGCAGCACAGAGCGCGCGCTCAGGCCCCGGCGTACGGTCGAGTGCATGGCAGCAGCACCCGAGGTCCGCAACGACACCGACAAGCAGCAGTACTCCCTGATCGAGGACGGCGAGGTCATCGGCCTCGCGGCGTACGAGATCGACGGCGACGAGATCCGCTTCGTGCACACCGAGGTCGATCCCGAGCACCGCGGTGGTGGGCACGCGTCGATCCTGGTGCAGCACGCCCTCGACGACGTGCGTGCGAGTTCGTCACGCCGGGTCGTCGCGCAGTGCAGCTACGTGCACGCGTGGATCGAGCGGCACCCGGACTACCAGGAGCTCACGACGCGCTGACGCGGGCGACCCCCAGACGAGCGCGGCGCCCGTCAGCTCAGTACGACCGGTCGTGCGTCCCCGCGCGGGCCTCGTGCCGCCCGGCGCTCCGCACCGCCGGCACCCGGATGAGCACGCTGCCGCTGAGCAGATCGTGGTCGTGGTCCGCCGGTGACGGGGCCTGTTTCGGCAGGCGCGCCTGCCGTTCGTACTCGGCTTGCGTCTCGTGCCGGGTCGGTGCGAACACCTCGTCCAGCATCCCGCCCATGCCTCCGGATCCGCCGCTGCGCTGGGACTTGTTCGACAGGTCGATCCACCCCATGCGATCGGCGATCCACACCACGACGGCCACGGCGGCCACCGCCCCCAGGAAGATCAACCAGTTCACGGCAGCGACGCTACGTGGGCTGCGCGGCGAGCGGATCAGCCGCGCGGGGGATTCTCATCATCCACACGTCTGGTTCATGAGGTCGAGGCGCACACTCGAAGCAGCGGCGGCCGGGACGTCCCCCCTCAGCTCCGGCCGTCGCGTCCACCGTCGATCGGAACGGGGCTCACGGCACCCGCTCGAGCCACTCCTTCGTCGCGAACTTCGTCCGCACCAGCTCCTGCGCGCGCTCCCGCTCGGCCTCGGTCACGTGCCCCTCGGTCGCCCCGTACAGGCGGGTGAAGGTACCGATCAGCCGCTCGATGATCTCGGCGCGGGACAGCCCGGTCTGCGAGCGGAGCGGGTCGACGCGCTTCGCAGCGCTGGTGGTGCCCTTGTCGCTCATCTTCTCGCGCCCGATGCGCAGCACCTGCACCATCTTCTCGCCGTCCATGTCGTAGCTCATGGTGGCGTGGTGCAGCAGCGACCCGGTGCCGAGGCGCTTCTGTGCGGCCCCGCCGATCTTGCCCTTGGTCGAGGTGATGTCGTTGAGCGGCTGGTAGTACGCCTCGATGCCGAGCGACTTGAGCGCCTCGATCACCCACTCGTCGAGGAACGCGTACGAGTCGGCGAAGGTCATGCCCTGCACCAGGTCGGACGGCACGTAGAGCGAATACGAGATCACGGCACCCGCGTCCATGAACATCGCGCCGCCGCCGGAGATGCGTCGGACCACCTGCACGCCGTACTTCTCGGCGCCGGCCGGGTCGACCTCGTTCTTGAGCGACTGGAACGAGCCGATCACGACGGCCGGCTGGTCCCACTCCCAGATGCGCAGCGTGGGCCCACGACGGCCGGCACCGACCTCTTCGGTCAGCACCTGGTCGAGCGCGAGGTGCTCGTTCGGGCTGATCGGCCCCTCGTGCACGATCTGCCAGTCGTGGTCGCGCCAGGTCGAGGCCCGCGACAGCGCGCGGCGCACCGCGACGCCGACGGACTCGGGCGTGAAGCCGAGCAGCACCGCGTCGGTCGGCAGGGCCGCCCGCACGGCTGCGGCGATGCCCGCGGCGTCGGTGGTGGCGGGGAGCCCGTTCACGGCCGCGTCGATGAGCGGCAGCGCGTCGTCGGGTTCCAGGAAGAAGTCACCCGCCAGGCGGAACTGCTGGATCGTGCCGTCGACGACCTCGAGGTCGACGACGACCAGCTTGCCTCCGGGGACCTTGTACTCACCGTGCATGCCGCAACCCTATTCCGGACGGCCGACGGCCCGGCAGTGAGCCGGCCTGGTGACGGCCTGGAGGCGCGTGGCGGCGCCGCCACGGTCCTCCAGTCCGTCGCCGGTCGCGTCGCAGGACGCGGCGAGCGCCGTCAGCGCGTCGTCACCCGGTCGAGCCACGCGACCAGGTCGCCGATGACCTCGGCGCGGTTGGTCTCGTTGTAGACCTCGTGCCGCGCGCCCTCGTACACCTGCACGGTCACGTCGGACAGCCGTCCGCGTCGGCGGTACGCCTGCGCGAGACGCTCGATCGAGCGCGGACCCCCGAGGGTGTCGTCGGAGCCGACCTGCAGCAGCATCGGCAGGTCGTGCGGGATCCCCCGCCGCGGCACACCGAGCAGCCGGAGGGTGTCGGCGAGTCCGAACAGCCCGATGACGTCGGCCTCGACCGCCAGGGGGTCGAGCGCCATCGCGTCGATGATCTTCCGGTCGCGGGTGAGCCACTCGTACTTGGTGGGCCCGGACCCCGCGTGCCGGGCGTTGAGGTCGCCGCTGTTCATCCAGCCGGGCAGCCGGTAGGCGCTCGCGGACAGGACGACGCCGTCGTAGCGGTCCGACGAGGTGTTCACGATCCGCTGCGCCATGAGTGACCCCCACGAGTGCCCGAGCAGCACGAGCGGCAGCCCGGGTTCGTCGGCACGCGCGACCGCGCTCATCTGCTCCACCGCGGCGATCGCCGCGCGCAGGCCGCCGGGGCCGAGCCGACCGAGCTTGGCGTGGTCGCCGTCCCACTGGGTCAGGCCGGTGCGACCGTGCCCGCGGTGGTCGTTGGCGTGCACGGTGTAGCCGGCGCGCACCAGGTCCTGCGCGAGCGGTTCGTACCGGAGCCCGTGCTCCCCGACCCCGTGCGCGATCTGCACGACACCCTTCGGCCGCGCCGCACGCCAGGTCGAGTAGACGATCTCGACGCCGTGGGCGTCGGTGAACGAGGCGTCGCCGCGAGCGGCGGAGAAAGTCGGCACACCCGCATCCTTCCAGACACTGCCATCCTCGCAGACGCGCTCCATCACGGACCTGTTCACCCGGCGTTCACGCAGGGGGTTCCAGGCGGGCCTAGCGTCCTGCGCATGGACGTCATCGTCATCGTCACGCTGGTGATCGTCGTGGCCCTCGTGTTCGACTTCACGAACGGCTTCCACGACACCGCGAACGCCATGGCCACGTCGGTCGCCACGGGAGCGCTCAAGCCCCGGACCGCCGTGCTCATCTCCGCCGTGCTCAACGTGGTCGGCGCGTTCCTGTCCACCGAGGTCGCCAAGACCGTCTCGCAGGGCATCATCCGCGAGGGGCAGGACGGCATCCACATCTCCCCCACGATGATCTTCGCGGGGCTCGTCGGCGCGGTGCTCTGGAACCTGGCCACCTGGTACCTCGGGCTGCCGTCCTCGTCCACCCATGCGCTGTTCGGCGGGCTCATCGGCGCCTCGATCATCGGGGCGGGGCTGAACTCGATCAGCTGGGCGACGGTGGTGTCGAAGGTCGTGCTGCCGGCGCTGCTCTCCCCGGTCATCGCCGGGGTGATCGCCCTGGTCGCGACGTACCTGGCGTACGTGCTCACGAAGAACGCGACGACGCACGGTGCGGCGACGGGGTTCCGGCACGGGCAGACGATCTCGGCGTCGCTGGTGTCGCTCGCGCACGGCACGAACGACGCGCAGAAGACGATGGGCGTCATCACGCTGACCCTCATCGCCGCGAACTACCAGGCCGCCGGCACCGGTCCGGCGCTCTGGGTGATCCTGGCCTGTGGGCTCGCGATCGGCCTCGGCACGTACATGGGCGGCTGGCGGATCATGCAGACGGTCGGCAAGAAGATCTCCGACGTGCAGTCGCCGCAGGGCTTCGCCGCCGAGACGAGCTCCGCGGCGACGATCCTCATCTCGTCGCACCTGGGCTTCGCGCTCTCGACGACCCACGTGACGAGCGGCGCGGTCGTCGGCTCGGGCCTCGGCAAGAAGCTCGCCGACGTGCACTGGTCGGTCGTCGGCCGCATCGTCATCGCGTGGGTCATCACGTTGCCGGCCGCTGCGGTGGTCGGGGCGCTCGCGACCTGGCTCGCGTCGACCTCGGCCTTCGGGCTGGTGCTCGTCGCGGTCCTCGCCCTCGCCGGCGGGCTCACGTTCTACGTCCTCGCCAAGCGCAAGCCGATCTCGCACGAGGACATCACCACCGAGTCCGGGCCGGCCGAGCAGGCCGAGCCGCAGCCGACCGGCGCGACGAACTGAGGGGAACGACGATGGACATCGACTTCACCGCGATCGGCACGGTCGCCGGCGTCGGCTTCGTGGCCGCCGTGGGCCTGGTGCTCGTGTACACGCTCGGCCTGCGGCTGCTCGGCACGGGGCAGCCGGACGACGCGGGCGGCGAGCGCACGCAGTACTCCGACGAGACCCCGCGCTCCGGGCACACCCCGCCGGCGGCACTGGCGGGAGCCGTGCTGTGCTTCGCGCTGTGCATCGCCGCGGTGCTGGCGGGCATCTGGTTGACGATCCCCCAGTTCCACTGAGGACGTTCCTTCCCAGAACACCCGCGATGGCTTGTGGAATCGGGCGTACCTGGTCAGAACTTCTGACCAGGTACGCCCGTTCCGACCAGGCATGCCCGATCCGACCAGGTACGCCCGATCCGACCAGGTACGCCCGGAACCGCCCCGCACCCCACCCGCCTGGGATGATCGACGGGTGACCACCCACCACCACCTCGACGCCACGGTCCACTCCGCCGTCGACGTCTTCACCGCAGAACGCCAGCCGGTCCTGACCGTGGACCCGGGCGACACGGTGACCGTCCGCACCCTGAGCGCCGCGGGCTACACGGAACGCCAGCCGGGCCCGGGCCTGGACGCCCCGACCCTGATCGACCCGCGCCGGGGCCACTGCCTGGTCGGGCCGATCGCCGTCGCGGGAGCACGTCCGGGGATGGTCCTGGCGGTGCACTTCGACGACCTCGTGCCCGACGACTGGGGCTACACGGCCTCGGGCGGGGTCGACTCCCCGGTGAACCGCGCACTCGGCCTGACCGATCCGGCATCGCGCGGCCCGCTCCTCTGGGACGTCGACGTGTCCGCCGGAGTCGCCGTGAACCAGCTCGGCCTCGGGGTGCGGACGGCACCGTTCCTCGGCGTCGTCGGCGTCCCACCCGAGCCCACCGGCGAACACTCCACGATCCCGCCCCGCACGGTCGGCGGCGGCAACGTCGACTGCCGCGAGTTGATCGCCGGCTCCACCCTGTACCTGCCCGTGACGGTGCCGGACGCCCTGCTCCACGTCGGCGACGGGCACGCGGCGCAGGGCGACGGCGAGGTCTCCGGCACGGCGGTCGAGTGCGGCATGACGACGACGATGACCCTGACGCTCCTCGATGCGGCCCCGGTCGAGGGCGTGCACGCCGACACCCCCGCCGGACGCATCACCTTCGGCTTCGACGCCGACCTCAACGTCGCGACGGCCACGGCGCTCGACCGGATGGTCGACTGGATCGCCGGGCTGCACGGGATCGGCCGCGCCGAGGCCCTCGCGATGGCGAGCGTGGCGGTGAGCATGCGCATCACGCAGGTCGCGAACCGCACGTGGGGCGTGCACGCCCTGCTCCCGAACGACGCGATCCTGACGGACGCGCGGCGCTGAAGGCCGGGAGGCCCGCCCAGCGCGAGCCGACCGGCGAACGCTGGGCGGGCCTCCCGTCCGACGTTCCTTCCCATCGCACCCGCGCTGGAAAGCGGAAACGGGCGTACCTGGTCGGAAGAACCGACCAGGTACGCCCGTTTCGACCAGGTACGCCCGGAACGACCAGGTGCACCGGACCCGTCAGTGCGCGGAGTAGCCGCCGTCCACCAGGTGGTAGCTGCCAGTGATGAACGAGGCCTTGTCGCTCAGCAGGAACAGCACGAGCGCGGCGACCTCGGCGTCGGTGCCGAGCCGCTTCGAGGCGTGCTCGTCCTCGAGCGCCGCGATGGCCTCGGGCGAGAGCGACTTCCGGAGCAGCGGGGTGTCGATGAACCCGGGGCCCACGGCGTTCGTGCGGACGCCCTGCGACGAGTACTCGAGCGCGGCGACCTTGGTCAGTCCGGCGAGCGCGTGCTTCGAGGCGACGTAGGCCGCGTTCTGCGCCATGCCGACCGTGCCGAGCACCGACGCCATGTTCACGATCGCACCACCACCGGCGGCCACCATCGCGGGGATCTCGTAGCGCAGCCCGTAGAAGACGCCGTCCAGGTCGACTGCACGGACGCGGTCCCAGGCGGCGATGTCGTACTCGCCGATCGGCTGCGGTGCTGCGCCGATGCCGGCGTTGTTCACGGCCAGGTGCAGCGCGCCGAACGTGTCGACCGCGAACTGCACCATGCGCTCGTTGTCCGCGGCGACCGCGGAGTTGGCCTCGAACGCGCGGGCGGTGCCACCGGCCTCCACGATCGACGCGGCGACGCGCTCGGCGCCCGCCAGGTTGATGTCGGCGACGACCACCGTGGCGCCCGCCGCGGCGAGCTCCTTCGCGACCGACTCACCGATGCCGCTGCCACCACCGGTGACGACGGCGACCTTGCCCTCGAACTCGGACATGTTCTCCTTCTCTCTCGGCAACACGTGTTGTCTACAACCACGGTACACCCGAATTGAAGTTCGTTCGCTGAACTAATGAGATAGGCTAACGACCGATGACCGACGCCACCGACCTCCGCATCGCGGTGAACCGGCTGTCCCGCACCCTCCGTGCCCAGAAGGCCGACTCGAGCGTCACGGACGCGCAGTTCTCCGCCCTCGCCCGACTGCACCGCGACGGCGCCATGACCCTGGCCGACCTGAGCCGACAGGACGGCGTCACCCCGCCCTCGATGACGAAGACCATCGCGGTGCTGGTCGAGCGGGGCCTGGTGTCCAAGTGCGGGCACGGCGACGACCGCCGCAAGGTGCTGCTCGGCGCGACGCCCGCCGGAGCCGCCTTCGTCGAGGAGACCCGACGCCGCCGCGACGGCTGGCTCTCCCCGCGGCTCGCAGCACTCACCGCCGACGAGCGGGGCACCCTCGCCGACGCCACCGAGATCATGAGGAGGCTGGCCCAGCAGTGACCGCCATGTTCCGCTCCCTCGCCGGACGCAACTACCGCATCTGGTTCGCCGGGGCCCTGGTGTCGAACGTCGGCACCTGGATGCAGCGCACCGCCCAAGACTGGATCGTGCTGACCCAGCTCTCCGACAACAACGCCGTCGCGGTCGGCATCACGATGGCCCTGCAGTTCGGCCCCCAGCTGCTGCTCCTGCCACTCACCGGGCTCGCCGCCGACCGGTTCGACCGCCGGAAGATGCTCATGCTCACCCAGGGCCTGATGGGGCTGCTCGGGCTGGGACTCGGCGTCATGGTCCTCACGCACACCGCCACCCTGCTCGCGCTGTACGGCTTCGCCCTGGCACTCGGCATCGTCGCCGCGTTCGACGCCCCGATCCGGCAGGCCTTCGTCTCCGACGTCGTGCAGGGCGAGGACGTCTCGAACGCCGTCGCCCTGAACTCCGCGTCGTTCAACGCCGCACGCCTGATCGGCCCCGCGGTCGCCGGTGTGCTCATCGCGGCGATCGGCTCCGGATGGGTGTTCGTCATCAACGCCGGGTCGTTCCTGGCCGTCCTGCTCGCACTCCGGTTCGTCGACCCCGCCCAGCTCGCCGAACGGGTCCGGGCGGGCCGCGGCAAGGGGCAGATCGTCGCCGGCTTCCGGTACGTCCGCACCCGGCCGGACATCGTCGTCGTGCTCTGCATGATCTTCGTCGTCGGCACGTTCGGCGTGAACTTCCCGATCTTCACCTCGACGATGGCGCGGGTCGAGTTCCACCAGGGCGCCGGCGAGTTCGGGCTGCTCAACTCGGTGATGGCGGTCGGCTCGGTGCTCGGTGCGCTGCTGTCCGCCCGACGGGACAAGCCGCGGATGCGCACCCTCGTGCTCGCCGCCGGCGGGTTCGGGCTCGCGTGCACCGCCGCCGCCCTCGCCCCGACGTACTGGACCTTCGCGATCGTGCTGGTGTTCGTCGGACTCGCGTCCCTGACCTTCATGACCACCGCGAACGCCCTGGTGCAGACCACGACGAAGCCCGCGATGCGCGGCCGCGTGATGGCGCTCTACATGGCGATCTTCGCGGGCGGCACCCCCATCGGCGCCCCGCTCGTCGGTGCCGTCGCCGACGCCTTCGGCCCACGCTGGGCGATCGTCGTCGGCGCGGCCTCGGGCTTCGTGGCGCTCGGGATCGCGCTCGTCTGGCTCGTCCGGTACCAGCGGGTCCGGCTGCGCTACGACGCCGACTCGCGGCTGCACCTGGCGATCACGCACGCCGTGCCGGTGGTCGGCTCGCGCGCGGCGCTCCGCCGCGAGCTGGAACGCGACGAGACGCTCGCCGACCGCTCCAGCGCCGTCTGACGGACCGGCGGGTCGCCCTGCCCGTCGGCCGACGGCCCGTGACGCACCGACCGTCGGACGGGAGGCCCGCACCGGCGCCGCCACGGGCCTCCCGTCCGGCGCCACCCGGGCCCACGGCGGCAGTCACGACGCGCGCACCGGCCCGGTCCCGCCACACCCGCGCCGACCCGGCACCGGACACGCGCGCCGGGCGGGCTCAGAGCACGGGCGCGGACGACGCGAAGACGCGCTCGTCGAGGGCCGCGGCGACGCGGTCGGCAGCCACCGCCAGCCGTTGCCCGACGTCACCCGCCACCGCGAGCGCCGACTCCTCCGGGATGCCGTCGAGCAGGACGCGGACCTCGTCGAACCCGGCGACCTCGTCCGCGACGCAGGACGGGGCGACGTCGGCCAGGCACTCGGCCGCTCGGTGCACGGTGAAGCGCAACGACCGCGGGCTGTGCGCGTCGAGGAGCAGGAAGGCGGCGGCGTCGGACGGCACCGGGGCGTGGTCACGGCCGCGCAGGAAGGCCTCGCCCGCGCCGCACGCCCGGAGCGCCGCCGTCCACGAGGTGACCGCGTCCGGCTCGAGCAGCCGCGACGCCAGCAGCCGTGCGGTGGAGGCGCAGCGGGTGAGCGAGCGCCCGAGGGTGAAGAACTCCCACACCTCGTCACGGCTGGCATCCCCCTCGACCACCCCGATGGCGAGGGCACTGCGCTCCCGCACCCAGCCGAGGAACTCGTGCGCCCGGTCGGGGGCGATCTTCCGGGGCATCCGCGACCGCGTGACGTCGAGGCAGTCCCAGAGCTCGCTCGAGACGACCTCGCGGGCGCGGCGTGCGTGGTCGCGGGCGACGGCGACCGCGGCGGCGATGGACGCGGGTTCGTGCCGGTCGAGTGCGAGGGCGTCGACGGTGGCGGCACGGTCCGGGTCGTTCGCGGGGCCGGTGGTCCCGATGACGCTGCGGAGCTCGGTGGACACGAGCCGGTCGTCGTCGAGGGTGCCCGGTTCGCGACGCGCGACGTAGACGTCGAGCAAGCGTGCGACGACGTCGGTGCGCTCCACCGCGCTCCCCACGTGAAAGACGTTCCCCGCGAGGCGGCTCAGCACGGCTGCTCCTGCATGTCCAGAACCTAACGAGCCGGCGTTGCCGGGGTGTTACAGAACCGCGTCACGGGTGTTGCAGGTGTCCCGTCTCCGCGCTCGCTAGACAATCTAACTAGAGCGTCTAGCATTGGGGCATGACGTCCGAGGTGATGACCAGCACCGCGGGGTACTGGTACGAGGACTCCGCGGTCTCCGCCGTGGACGTCCTCAACGCCCTGCGGCGGTACCGGACGGCCGAGAGCGCTGCGCAGCGCCGAGCGCGCGAGGCACTGGGGATCGGCGAGAACGCCCTGCTGGCGATCCGGTTCCTGATCGACGCCGAGCACGACGGCCGCACCGTCAACGCGAAGGACCTCGCCGAGCGGCTCGAGATCACCGCGGCGTCGACGTCGGCGCTCGTCGACCGGCTCGTCCGCAGCGGACACGTCGAACGGCACGCCGACCCGAACGACCGCCGTGGCGTGATCCTCACCGCCACCGGCACCTCGATGCGGCACGCGCTCCGGGTCATCGAGGAGCTCGACGCCCGCGCGCTCGAGGTCACCGAGCACCTGCCGAGCAACGAGATGGCCGTCGTCGTGGACTTCCTGGACGAGATGGTCCGCGTCGTGGACGAGCTCGACGCCGGGTCGGACCACCTCCGTCGCGCGTAGCCTGGACCGCATGGACCCTCGCGGCGAACACCACCCCGAGGACGACATGCCGTTCGCCGAGCTCGACTCGCGGGCTCGCGCCGACGCCGCGCTCCGACGGATCCAGGCCGGGTCAGATCCGGCTCGTGAGGCGTTCGACCTCGCCAACACCATGAACGACGAGGCCGTGGGGCGGCTCACGAAGCGCCTGCGGCGGCTGTTCCGTCGGGGCTGATCGGTCGGCGGATCCGCGCGTGTGCGCGTGCGTGTGCCCGTGCGTCAGAACGCGGTGCCGACCGCGGCGATGTCGTCGCCCCCGTGGCCGGCTGCGCTGGCATCGGCGTAGATACGCCCGAGCGCCTCGAGCAGCGTGGTGGACACCCCGGCGGTCCGGGCGGCCTCGGTGATGAGTCCGATGTCCTTCCGCAGCCCGTCGAGTGCGAACTGGGCGGGGAACTCGTGGGCGATCATCGCGGCACCCTTCGTGTGGGCGTAGGCGGAGTCACTCGCGCTGCCCTCGATGGCCTGCAGGAACAGCGCGGGGTCGAGCCCGAGCGCCGCCGCGAGGGCCAGGGACTGCCCGGTCGCCGCGGTGATCGAGGCGATCCAGGCGTTCGCGGCGAGCTTGAGCGCGGTGCCGTCGCCGACGTGGTCGCCGGCGCGGACGGTCTTCGCGCCGATCGCGTCGAGCACGGGGTCGACACGGTCGAGCAGGTCCGCCGGTCCGGCCGCGAGCATCGTGAGCTTGCCCTGTTCGGCGGGGGCCTTCGTGCCGAGCATCATCGCCTCGACGAGGGTGATGCCGTACTTCTCGGCCAGCTGCACGATCGTCGCGGTGCCGTCGACACCGATCGTCGAGGCCTGCACCCACACGGCGTCGGTCGGGGCGTCGCCGGCAGCCTGCTCGAGGACGTCGACGACCACATCGGTGTCGAACAGGGTGAGCAGGACGACCTCGGCGTGCTCGACGGCAGTGCCCGGGTCGCTCGCCACCGTCGCGCCGCGGTCACTCAGGGGCGAGGCCTTGTCAGCACTGCGGTTCCAGACCGTCACCCCGTGGCCGTCGCGGAGCAGTGATCCCGCCACGCCAGCACCCATCGCACCCGTCCCCAACACCGTCACTCGCACGTGCGTCTCCGTCCTGGCGCGACACCGTGCCGCGACCGCTCCGACGCTACGCCCGACGCCGTCAGAGGAGCCCGCGAGCCTGCAGCCAGGCGGCCGGGTCGATCGGGGTGCCGGCCACGATGACCTCGAAGTGCAGGTGGGCGCCGGTCGAGACGCCCGTGTTGCCGACGGCCCCGAGGCGCTCCCCCGCGCCGAGGACCTGGCCGGGGCGGACGTCGATCGCCGACAGGTGCCCGTACCGGGTCGCGGTGCCGTCGGCGTGCTGCAGCAGGACCTGGTTGCCGTAGCCACCGAGCACACCCGCCGAGACGACCCGACCGGGCAGCGCGGCGACGACCGGGGTCCCGATGGCTGCGGCGAAGTCGACCCCCTGGTGGTTCGAGGAGCAGGCCGCGCAGCCGACGACCCAGCGGGAGCCGAAGCCACCGGCGTCCGGGATCGCACCGGCCGTGGGGCGGGCGGCGCCACCGGTCGGGCCCGAGCCACCGGGCACCCGGAGCGCTGCGGCAGCACGGCCGACCGAGAAGTCGTCGCGGCCGGCCGTCGGCCCGGTCGAACTGTCGGCGACGAAGTGCTGCATGCCGGCCGGTGCCGACGTGGGTTCCGGAGTGGTCGGAGCGGCGACGGCGGTCTGCGGGGAGCCGACCGCGACGAACAGGCACGTGACGGCGGTCACCGCCGCGGCGGGAAGGGTCCGCCGGGCGGGGATCCGGAAGGACGCGGGGCGGCGGCGCGTGGGAGTGGCCGGCTGCGTGGAGGCAGCCGGCTGCGTGGGAGCGGCCGACCGCGTGGACCGGCTGGGCTGTGGAGGCCGGGTGCGTCGTGTGGGCTGGGTGGAAGCCGGGGTGGCGGGAGGGGGCACCGCCACCCCGGCGGCTCGGAGCGGCCCCGGCTGTGCAGCGTGCCGGGCACGGCGCAGCGGGGGCTCGGTCGGTCGGTCGGCGGCGCGGCGCTCGGCACCGCGTGGGCGCCGGGGCAGGTCGTCGTCGAGGGTCGTCATCGTGGGGTGCCCGGCCCGGTCAGACGCGGACGACGCCGTCACGGGCGATCCGGTCCAGCTCGCACACGACGGCGTCGACGACCGCGCGGGTGATCGCGTCGGCGACGGTCTCGACCAGGACGAGGTGCTCGGGGCGGATCGTGACCTCGGTCACCAGGGCCGATGCCACCCGCACCGGGATCTCGTCGATCGCGGCGACGAGCGCGGCCGGCACCAGCGTGGAGTCACCCGGACGGACGGGTGCGGACATCGGCGAGGTCGGCACCGGGGTCACGACCGCGAGCGCCGGTGACGGGGTGGAGCGCACGGTGGAGTGCGGAGCGTCGGCCTGATCGCGACGCTGGGCGATGGAGTCGAAGAGCGGGGTGGAGGACATGCTGCGGACGGTCCGATCTGGATGTCGTGGCTGGTCGTTCTCGGGCGACCGGCGATGGCGGCGTGCCGAGCGGCACGTCCGCCATTCAACCATCGATATTTCAGATGTGCAATAGTGACCGGACAGTTGCGGCGATCAGTCGGGGTCGACGGCGGCAGCGGTCGGGTCGTCCGGCTGCAGCGCACGACGGACCCGCTCCACGATCGTCGCGGGCGGGTTGTTGTAGGTGTTCGCCGGCTCCTGGCCGCTGAGTTCCTGGATCGCCGCCATCACCGCATCGGTCGCGTGGCGCCGAGCACGACCGGACGACGCCTCGCCGAAGGACGACAGGTCGATCGGCTGCCCGAACTCGATCGTCACGCGGGCGAGCTTCGGCAGCCGGGACCCGACCGGCTGGACGTCCTCGGTGCCGGTGAGCGCGACGGGCACCACGGGGGCGCCACTCGTCAGCGCCAGCCACGCCACACCCGTGCGGCCCTTGTAGATCCGGCCGTCGAGCGAGCGTGTGCCCTCCGGGTAGATCGCGAACGCCTCGCCCTCCTGCAGGCGTGCCAGCCCGAGGTCGAGGGCCTGCTGCGCCGCCGCACCCGCGCCGCGCTCGACCCCGATGGCACCGATGCCCCCGAAGAACGCGCGCGATACGGCTCCCTTGAGGCCCGAACCCGTGAAGTACTCCTGCTTCGCCAGGAACGACACCTTGCGCGGTGCCATGAGCGTGATCGCGGGCGAGTCGATGAACGAGCGGTGGTTGCTCGCGAGGATCACCGCACCACGCTTCGGGACGTTCCGACGACCGATGATCTTCGGGCGCCACAGCAACCGGGCGAGCGGGGTCACCACCGCGCGACTGAGCACGGTGGCGAACTTCGTCGAACCGGACACCGGACCTCCTCGTGGTGACGAGCTACCGAGTGTAATGAGGCGCGCGGAGGGCACATGCCCGGAACGGCATGCAGTGCTGGTCGGGGATCAGTCGGCCGCGGCGACGACGTCGAGGACCGCGCGCCCGTACCGCTCGAGCTTCGCCGCGCCGACGCCGGAGATCTCGCCGAGCTGGTCGACGTCGGCCGGTCGGACGGCGGAGATCCCCCGGAGCGTCGCGTCGTTGAACACCACGTACGCGGGGACGCCCTGCTCGCGGGCTTCGGCAGCACGCCAGGCACGCAGGGCCTCGAACAGGCCGACGGCTTCCTGCGGCATGTCGGTGACGACCGTCCGTCGACTGCTGCGTCCGGCTCGCGGAGCCTTGACCGGGTCGCGACGCATCCGCACCTGCACCTTGCCGGTCAGGACCTCGGCGCTCGTGGGACTGAGGACGACCGTGCCGAAGCCGTCGCCGGACACCGCCGCGTAGCCCTGGGCCAGCACCTGTCGTGCGACCGCGCGCCACTCGCCCTCGGACAGGTCGGCGCCGATGCCGAAGGTCGCCAGGGTGTCGTGTTGGAGCTCCTGCACGCGGGGAGACCGCTTGCCGATCAGGATGTCGACGAGGTGCGAGACGCCGTACCGCTGGCGGCGCTCACGCTCGAGCCGCACGACGGTGGACAGCAGCTTCTGCGCGGGGACCGTGCCGTCCCACGACTCCGGCGGCGCGATGCACGTGTCGCAGTTGCCGCACGCCGTGCTCTCCTGCCCGAAGTACGCGAGCAGCCGCACCCGGCGGCACTCGATCGTCTCGCACAGGCTGAGCATGGCGTCGAGGTGGGCGCTGAGCTGCCGACGGTGTGCGGCGTCGCCCTCGGACTGGTCGATCATCCGCCGCTGCTGCACGACGTCGTTCAGGCCGTACGCGAGCCACGCGGTGGCCGGCAGCCCGTCACGACCCGCACGGCCGGTCTCCTGGTAGTAGCCCTCGACCGACTTCGGCAGGTCGAGGTGCGCCACGAACCGGACGTCGGGCTTGTCGATGCCCATGCCGAACGCGATCGTCGCCACCATGACGACGCCGTCCTCGCGCAGGAACGTCGACTGGTTGCGGGCACGCACCCGGGCGTCGAGGCCCGCGTGGTACGGCAGAGCGTTGATCCCCTGCTCGGCCAGGGCGGACGCGGTGCGCTCCACGGAGTTGCGGGACAGGCAGTACACGATGCCGGCGTCGCCGCTGTGCTCCGTGCGGATGAAGGTGAGCAGCTGCTGCAGCGCGCCGGTCTTCGGCTCGATGCGGTACTGGATGTTCGGCCGGTCGAAGTCGGCGACGAAGTGCGCGGCGTCGTCGAGGCCGAGCCGTGCGGAGATCTCGCGGTGGGTCTGCGGGGTCGCGGTGGCGGTGAGGGCGATACGCGGCACCGTCGGCCACCGCTCGTGCAGGACGCTCAGCTCGAGGTAGTCGGGTCGGAAGTCGTGGCCCCACTGGGCGACGCAGTGTGCCTCGTCGATGGCGAACAGCGAGACGCGCGCCCGGTCGAGGAGCGCACGGGTGGACTCGAGCCGGAGCCGCTCGGGCGCGAGGTAGAGCATGTCGACCTCGCCCTGCACGACCGCCCGCTCGACCCGGGACCGTTCGTCGGGGCCCTGCGTGGAGTTGAGGAACGCGGCCCGCACGCCGTTCGCAGCCAGGGCGTCGACCTGGTCCTGCATGAGGGCGATGAGCGGCGACACCACGACCCCGACGCCGTCGCGGACGAGCGAGGGCACCTGGTAGCAGAGGGACTTGCCGCCACCGGTCGGCATGAGCACCAGGGCGTCACCACCGGCCACCACCTGGTCGATGATGGCCGCCTGCTCGCCGCGGAAGTCGTCGTAGCCCCACACGCGGTGCAGCACGTCGAGCGCAGCGGCACGGGGTGCGGACACGGCGGCGGGAGCAGGCACGGCAGCGGACGCGGGCGTGGTGCTCATGCCACGAGCCTACGGGCGACCGGCGACACCCACCGCACTGTCCACAGCACCGTCCGTGTCGGAGCCGGCACGGTGGTCGGAACCGGCCACGTCGCCCGCGCGGGCCGGCGTGGTCGCCCAGCCCGTGCCTCCCGGCCGGGTCCAGCGGACGCCGCCCGCCCAGGCCGGGGTCACACCGCGGAACCGGGGTGCCTCGTGCCCGGCGAACCGGCGGTCCAGCCCCCGCCACCACGCCAGGAACTCGACCATGCCCCAGAACGCGAGCGACGTGACGAGGGTGACGAGCGTCCCCTGCCAGGTGCCGTTCGCGTCCGACGAGGTCAGGTCGATCCCGGACCAGCCGGGCGCCTGCAGCACGAAGATCATGATGTTGTTGAACGCGTGCTGCAGGACCGTGGCCTCGAGCCCGCCGGTCCGGAGGACGATGATCGCCGCGATCAGGCCGAACGAGCCGACGTCGAGGATGCCCCAGACGTTGTAGCCGTTCGGGATGTGCAGCACCGCGAAGACGACCGTCGAGACCGCCACGGCGATGATCGTGCCGACGCGACGCGGGATCCACGACGCGACGGTCTGCATGAGGAAGCCGCGGAAGATGTACTCCTCGGCAGCGCCCTGGAACGGGACGAGCAGGACGACGAGGACGATCGTCAGGGTGAGGGTGCCGAGGGAGACCGTCGACTGGCCGATCGCGTCGTGGTTCCAGGCGAAGCCGCCGTCGGTCGTGATCATCCCGCCGTCCCAGAACAGACCGGTCTGCCAGACGAACATGAACGCCGCGATGACGAGCGTCGGCAGCAGGCACCAGGCAGTCCAGGCCCACCGGACCCGGAACCGCGTCGACGACAGGATGCCGGCCGGTCCGATCCTGGCGATCTTGACGGCGAGCAGGATGCCCGGCAGCAGGACCACGAGCGACACCAGCGACAGCGACAGGATCAGCGGGTCGGTGGGGTCGAGCGCGCCACCGGCCAGGTCGTTCTGCAGGTCGATCAGGGCTTGCGGCCCCTGCGTTGCGCCGATCGGCACGAAGTACGCGACCGCGATGACGATCTGCGACACGAGGTACCACCCCGCCAGGAACGCGAGGGCGACGAGCGGCCGCCACCACCTCCACCGTCCGTCGATCCGGGGCAGGCGCTGGTAGGGAACACTCACGCACCGCAGGGTACCGGGCCGGGCAGGATGGGAGCCGTGCTCACCGTCCTGTTCGGCCTGTCCGGCGCGATCGTCTACGGGTTCGCCGACTTCCTGGGCGGACTCGCCTCGCGCCGGGTCCGCCCGATCGTCGTCACGGCGGTGGCCGCCGCGATCGGGATCCTGCCGCTGCTCGTCGGACTGGTGGTCCTGGGTGGCGTGTTCTCGTGGCCGGCCGCGGTCTGGGGTGCAGTGGCCGGGCTCTCCGGCGGTGTCGGGGTGCTGCTGCTCTACGCCGCACTCGCGATCGGACCGATGAGCGTGCTCTCCCCCGTCACCGCCGTCTTCGCGGCCGTCGTGCCGGTGCTCGTCGCGGTGTTCCGCGGCACGGTGCTGTCGCCCGTGGCGACCGGCGCGCTCGTGGTCGCGGTCGTCGCGGTGGTCCTGGTCGCGGTGGTCCGGGACCCCTCGGGCGCGCGGCTCACCGCCCGGGGCGTGGTCGCCGCCGCCGTCGCCGGGTGCGGCTTCGGCGGGATCGTGCTGGCCTACGACATGACGCCGTCCGACTCCGGCATCGCGCCCCTCGTGGTCGCGCGGGTGCTGCAGGCGGTGCTGCTGGGTGCGGCGGCGATCGTCGTCGTGCTCCGGACGGGAGGCCCGGTGTCCGCCGCGACGTCGGCCCGCCCCGACGGGGCTGCCGCCGTCCGCGAGCCTCGGCCGGGTGGCGCATGGGGTCCGCGGCTGCTGGTCATCGTCGCCGTGTGCGGCGTCTTCGACGCGATGGCGAACGTGTTCATCCAGGCGGGGCTGCACAGCAGCGACGACCCGGCGACCCTGCCCGTCGTGAGTGTGCTCAACGCGCTCTACCCGATCGGGACGGTGGTGCTGGCCGGGGTCGTGCTGCGGGAACGCTTGACCGCGCAGCAGTGGATCGGCATCGTGCTGGCGTTCGTCGCGTCGGTGGCGCTGGCGTTGGCGTAGCGCGCGGGTCGCGGCGGGGTCGGGCGGGGCCGGGCGGGGCCGGGCACGGTGCCGAGTCGTTCGAACCGTGCGAGGTTGACCGCCCGGTGCGGACTTGCAGCACCGCACCGAGCCGCCAACGCCGCACCGGATGAGCGAACCCGCACGGTGCGACGGCGGGCGCGGTCAGGCGTCGGGGATGAGGCGCTTGCCGAGCGAGACCGTGCGGTCGTCGGTGTAGCCGAGGGACGCGTAGAACCCGAGCACCTGCTCGTTGCCGGCACGCACCTGCAGGTTGAGCTTCGGGCAGCCGAGGTCGGCCAGGAGCCGCTCGAACTCGGCCATCAGGGTGCGACCGACGCCGGAGCCCTGCAGGTCGGGGCGCACGGCGAGGTAGTTCACCCAGCCGCGGTGCCCGTCGAAGCCGGCCATGCCCGCGGCGACGACGCCGGCGTCGGTGTCGGTGTCGGTGTCGTCGGTACCGGTGTCGTCGGCCTGGGGCTCGGCGACCAGGAAGAGCTCGGGCTGGACGGTCAGCTTGCGGGCGATGTCACGTCGGGGGTCGTTCCAGGGTCGGACGAGGCCGCACGTTTCCCACAGGGCGACGACCGCGTCGGTGTCCTCGGTGCGGAAGGGGCGGATCCGGTACTCCATGCCCCCACGTTAACGGGGGTGGGGAGAACGTCGTCACCGGCCTGTCGCCGTGATCTGATAGACCTGTCCGACCACCCAGCCGATCAGGAGCCCCGTGACCGCACACGACACCCTCCCGTCGCGCCGCAGCGCACGGGACGACGAAGCCGGTTCGCGGTCCCGGCGTTCCCCGCGCAGACGGCAGACGGTCGGCGGCGCGATCGTGTCGCTCGTCGCCGAGTTGCTCATCATCGCGGGCGCCGGCACCGGCCTGTACGTCGTGTGGACGGCGTGGTGGACCGACGTGGTCGCCGTGAACGAGCAGACGAAGCTCGTGCAGGGCCTCGACCAGGTCAAGACCCCGAAGGTCGAGGGCACCGAGCACCGCGGCACCGCACCCGTGCTGGACGAACCGCCGGGGTTGTCGGACGTCTTCGGCACGATGCAGATCCCCCGGTTCGGCAAGGACTACAACCGGCCGATCGGCGAGGGCACGGATCGTGAGAAGGTCCTCAACACCATCGGGCTCGGCCACTACCAGGACACCGCGATGCCCGGCGCACCCGGCAACTTCGCCGTCGCCGGACACCGGGTCACCTACGGCAAGCCCCTCAACCAGATCGCGGAGCTCAAGAAGGGCGACTCGGTCGTGGTCCGGGTCACCGACGCGAAGACGAAGTTCGACGTCTGGTACGTCTACAAGGTCACCGACAGCCAGATCGTCACGCCCGACAAGATCGAGACGATCGCGCCGGTGCCGAACAAGCCGGGTGTGGAACCGACCCCCCAGGACCGCTGGCTCACGCTGACCGCCTGCCACCCGATGTGGTCCGCGGCGGAGCGGTTCGTGACGCACGCGAAGCTCGACTACTGGATGCCCGCGTCCGAGGGCACCCCGAAGGAACTCTCGGAGACCGTCAAGTGATCTTCCCCCTGGTCTGGCGGCTGCTGCCCGGCCCCACCGCCCTGAAGGTGCTCGAGCTGCTCGTGCTCCTCGTCGCCATCGTGTTCGTGCTGTTCCAGTGGGTGTTCCCGTGGATCGCGGCGGACATCCTGCCGCCGCCGGACGGCACGGTGGAGTCGACGCCGACCCCGTAGCGTCTGGTCGGGTCGGGTCTGGTCAGACCGTGGTCGTCACCTGCGACCCGCCGGCCGGGGTGCGTCGCACCGCGATCCGCTCCGGGATCCGCTGCTTGAGTTCCTCGACGTGGCTGACGATCCCGACCTGTCGCCCGCCCGCGGTCAGTCGCGACAGCTGCCCGATGACGTCGTCGAGGGTCTCGGGGTCGAGCGTGCCGAACCCCTCGTCGACGAACAGGGTGCCGAGCGAGACCCCGCCGGCCTCGGCCTGCACGACGTCGGCCAGCCCGAGCGCCAGGCACAGCGACACGGTGAACGTCTCGCCGCCGGACAGGCTGCGGGGATCGCGGACGGTGTCGGTCGTGTGGTCGTGCACGGCGAGGGCGAGCCCCGTCCTTCGCGCCCGTGACCCGGATTCCCGTTCGTCGGAGGTCTCGAGGGTGAAGCGCCCGGCGAGCATGCCGCGCAACCGGTCGTTCGCTGCCACCACGACGTCTTCGAAGCGCCGCATGAGCACGTAGGTGCCGAGTGTGATGCCGGTCGGGTTGACCGATGCCACCCCGTTCGCGACGTCGGCGAGCCGGACGACCGCGCGGCTGCGGGCCGAGGTCTCCTGTCGCGCACGGACGGTGCGGTCGACCTCGGTCGCACACTGCTCGACGGCTTCGGCACGGTGGGCAGCGGTCACCGCGAGCCGGGTGGCCTCGTCGAGCTCGGCCGTCGCGCGGACCCGTTCGGCCTGGGCCGCCGGCACGTCGAGCTGCTCCGGATCGTCGTCGGCGGCCTGCACCACCGCGGGGTCGTCGAGCCCTGCCCGCACGACGGCGCGTTCGGCCTCGGCGGCGCTGATGCTGCTGCGGAAGCGTGCGACGGTGTCGGGGTCGAGCAGGCCGGCTCGTGCGGCGTCGACGTCGGGGAACCCCTGCTCGTCGAGGACCCGGGCGACCTCGGCGCTGCGCTCGTCGCGGGCGCGGGCAGCGGCAGCCGCGCGGTCGTCGGCCTCGGCGACGGCGCGGAGCACCGTCAGCCGTCCGTCGAGTTCGTCGACCACGGCCCGGAGCGACGCAGGCGAGCTGCCGTTGTCGCTGTCGAGCAGTGCTGCGAGCCGGTCGATCGCCTCGTGCACGGATCGCAGGTCGGCCTCGAGCCGCTCGGCATCGGAGGCCGCGGTCGACGCGAGCACCGTGCGCCGGGCGTCGAGGTCGTTCCGTTCGCGCTCGAGCGCCCGCGTCGCGGTGTCGTGCGCCGTCCGCTCGCGCTCGTGCTCCAGCACCAGCGCCGCCGCGTCGTGCGCCGCTCGGACCCGCTCGTCGGCGGCCACCGCCATGGCGTCGAGGGCGACCGTGTCGACGGTGCCGACGACGTCGGTCAGCCGGAGGTGCTCGGCGCGCTCGACGGCCAGGTCGGCCGCGGCGTCGGCGAGCTGCTGATCGGCCGTACGCGTGGCGTCGCCCGCGGACTCCACCGCCTGGATCGTCGGGTGGTCGTCCTGCGGCGCGGCCACCGACGGGTGCGCCGTCGATCCGCAGACCGGGCAGGGGTCGCCGGGGGTCAGCGCGGCACCGAGCTCTCCGGCGAGCCCGGCGATACGGCGCTCGCGCAAAGAGCGTTCGGCATCGAGCGCCTCGGTGGCCCGACGGCGGGCATCGACCACGATGCGTTCGGCACCGGCGACGCGCTGCTCGGCACGGTCGCGGGCGGCCAGGTCGGCGCGGAGCGACTGCACCCGGGCGACCTCGTGCGCGGCGGCGTCGGCGTCGGCAGCGGTCGTCGAGGCGGTGCGGGCGGCCTCGACGATCCGGGCTCGTTCCGTCGGCCGGGCCTCGAGCGCGGTGTCGAGGGCGGCGAGGTCGTCGGTGAGGCGCGATGCGGTCGCAGTGGCCTCGGCGATGGCGGTGCGCCTGGCGTCTGCGTCGGCCTCGACCGCGACGAGGTGCCGGACGTCGGACAGGGCGTCGGTCAGCGAGTCGCGGCGCCGGGCGACCTGCTGTGCGTCGACGGCGCCGAGTGCGTGCTGCTCGCGCAACCGGGCGGCTGCCGCGGCGGTGTCGTCCGCCCGGACGGTTGCGGCGTCGAGGCCGTCGGCCACCGCGGCGACCCGGGCGGCGCGCTCGGCCGTCGCGACCGCGGCCCGTGCCTGCTCGATCGCCGGGGCGTCGTCGTCGAGGAGCGCCTGGCGCCGCAGCAGCCCCGCTCGTCGCTCGAGGGCGGCCGCACGGGCCGTCACCGATCGCTCGTGCTCGGTCGCCGCCGTCGCAGCGGCAGCCGCAGCCGTCCGGGCCGCCCCGGCGGCGTCGGCCGTCGCGCGGAGGGACGCCACCGTGCCGGGGACGACGGACTCGTCGGCGTCAGCGAGGTCGGCCGCCTGCGCGAACCGGGCCAGGGCCTCGCGGACGCGGTCGTCGGCCCCCTCGACCTCGGCCTGCACGGCCCGGCGGCGAGCGGCGAGCTCGTCGGCGGTGCGGTCGTAGACCTGGGTGCCGAACAGCGACTGCAGGAGCTTCCGGCGGTCTTCCCCCGGGGAGCGGAGGAACCGTGCGAACTCGCCCTGCGGCAGCACCACGGTCTGCAGGAACTGCGCGCGGTCGAGCCCGACGATCCGGGCGATCTCGACCCCGACCTCGGGGATGCGGGACGACATGGGCTCGCCGGCGACGTCGGACGGCGCGGCGAGCCGGAACAGCTGCACGGACGCCTGCTGCTTCACCGTGCCGGTCCCCCGCTGCTTCGGGCGGTCGTACTGCGGGGTGCGCCGGACCCGGTACGTACCCGCACCGGTCTCGAACACGAGCTCGACGAACGGTTCGACCGCGGGGTCGGCGTGCTGGCTGTGCAGCCGGTCGGAGCTGGCGTCGGATCCGGCGAGTCCGCCGTACAGGGCGAACACGACGGCGTCGATGATCGTCGACTTGCCGGAACCGGTCGGCCCTTCGAGCAGGAAGACCCCGGAGGCGGCCAGCGCCGCGAAGTCGATCGTCACGAGGTCGGGGTAGGGCCCGATGGCGCGCAGTTCGAGTCGGTGCAGGTACATCAGCGGTCCCCCTCACGCTGCAGGGCGAGCACCGCGGCCTCGTACGCCTCGGTCAGCACCGCGCGTTCGTCGTCGTCGGGCAGCCCGCCGGTGGCGAAGGCCACGAAGTCGCCGGCGACCTCGACCGGGTCGGACGTCGCGGTGACGGCCCGCGCTGCGGTGGCGGCCGGCCGGTCCGCCGGTTCGTGCGTGATCGCCAGGGCGTGCGGGAAGTGGTCCTTCACGCGGGCGTACATGCGTTCCGGGTGCACGGTGTCGGTCACCGCGACGCGGACCCAGGCGTCGGCATCGGCCCGGAACTCCCCGGACTCGATGGCGTCGATGCTGCCCCGCACGTCGACGAGCCGCCGCGGCACCGGGGTCGGTACGAGCTCGACGGTGACGGCACCCGCCGCGTCGAGGTCGGCGATCGTCACGGACTTCCGCTGGTGCCGCTCGCCGAACGAGAACGCCAGCGGCGACCCGGCGTACCGGATCCGGCCGTCGTCGCCGACGCGCTGCGGGCCGTGCAGGTGCCCGAGGGCGACGTAGTCGAACCCGTCGAACACCGACTCGGCCACGCGGTCGACCCCGCCGACGCGGATGTCCTGCTCGCTGTCGCTCGGGTCGGCGCCCCCGACGAAGGCGTGCGCGACGACGACGCTGCGGGTGTCGGCCCGCGTCGCCAGGTCGGCGCGGATCCGTTCGGTTGCGGCGTGCACGACGGCGTGGTGCGAGCGGGCGAGGGGTTCGTCGGGGACCGCAGCCAGGGCGTACCGCGTGAGGTCGGGGTGCAGGTACGGGATGCCGTACACGGCCACCGGGCCGTCGTCGTCGGGCACGAGCACCGGATCGGCCACGTGGGCGGGCTCGGCGAGGATGCGCACGCGCTGCCCCATCACGCCGGCACCGAAGCCGAGCCGCGCGGCGGAATCGTGGTTGCCCGGCGTGAGGACCACCGTCGTGGTCTCGGCGAGGCGCTCCAGCACGCGGGAGAGCATGCGGACGGCGTCCACCGGCGGGATCGCACGGTCGTAGACGTCGCCGGCGATGACGACGAGGTCGACCGCGCGCTCGTGGGCGAGGTCGACGAGCCAGTCGGTGAACGCGGCCTGGTGCTCGAGCAGGTCGGCACCCAGCAGTGTGCGGCCGAGGTGCCAGTCGCCGGTGTGCAGGATGCGCATGCGGCCACGGTAACGCCGGCCGGGGACATCTCCGGACACCTCGCGGTGCCCTGTGGAGGACTCAGGCGGTCACGCAGCTGGCGGACGCCAGGCCGAGGACCGAGACGACCCGGACCTTGACGGTCGGTGTGCTCGTCGCCGTCCAGTTGTTGCCGAGGTTCGTGCGGAGGTGCAGCGTGTACGTGGTGCCGAGGTTCAGGAGTCCGGCACCCCCGTAGACCATCGAACGGGCACCGACGGTCGTCGTGCTGGCCACCTGCGTCGTCCCGTTCATCAGGTCGAACGACACCGGCACGGTCGCGCCGTTGTCGTAGGTCCAGGTGATCGTCACCGTGTTCGACCCGGCCGGGGCGCAGGTCAGGGTGGGGACACCGGTCGCCGTGCCCGCCGTGAAGGCCGCGGTCGGTGCGACGGTGGTCCGCGACCACGGGGCCGCGTCCGCCGCTCCGGGCAGCAGGACGCCGACTGCCGCCGCGAGCGCGAGCACCGCGGCGCCCCCGCCGACGCGGCGCAGGCGCCGCCTGCGACGGACTCGTCGACGCAGCGCGCGACGGGTGAGGACGGTGGGCGCGGCGGTCGGGAGGCCCGTGGCGGCGCCGTCCCGCGCCTCCAGGCCGTCGTCCGTACCGCCCACCGGACCGGCAGCGTCGTCCGGACGGGCCGCGTCGTCGGGGCCACCGGCCGCACCGTCGGCGGCGTCGTCGTCGTCGGCGTCGGCTTCGACGAGTCGCCGGAGCGACCCGTCGATCGTGCAGAGCGCGAGCACCGCGGTCAGGCCGAGCGCGAGCATCGCGACCAGACCCCACTCCCCCGCGCTGATCCAGCGGATCGGTGTCCCGATGAACGGGATGCGCAGGAAGGCGATGCCGTGCACGGCCGAGCGCTCGATCGGTGTGGAGTCCTGCTGCGGGTTGGCGTCGCCCTTCGTGACCATGGTGCCGCCGGGGCCGTCCTCGACGTAGCGGTGCATGCGCAGGTGGTCCGCCTGGTCCGGGTCGTCGGCCAGCAGGACCTTGCCCGTCGCGATCTCGCCCGAGCCGACTGGGCGCGAGACGACCACGTCGCCGGGGACGATCCGCGGCTCCATCGAACCGGTCATCACGGTGGTCGGCTGCCACCCGATGAGCGCCGGCGCGGCCGCCCAGAGCGCGAGGCCGAGCAACGTCGCGACCACGCCCCGGGCGAGGGTGGCGACGACGACGCGCCCCCAGTCGACGGCGTCACGGACCGCTGCGTGCGGTGCGGGACCACCGTGCACTGCGATGCTGCTCATGACTGCCTTCGACCGGGGGCGCGTTGCGGGGAGGGAACGGACGGGGCTGGTTCGGCCCCGGTCCCGGCTCAGCTGTTCTGGGCCTCCCAGGTGAAGCCGAGGGCTGCGGTGCCGCCCTGCACGGTGTTCGGGGCGGTGCTCGAGACCGTGTATGTGACGCGGTAGACGCGCGTCTCGGACGCGGTGCCGGTCGGGGCCCAGGTGCCGACGCCGGTCGCGTAGTTGGTCGAGGCGGCGCCGAAGCCCGCGACGGTGCCGCTGTAGAGCGAGCCGCCGGTGGCGGCCGGGGTGAAGCCGGAGCAGGAGCCGAAGCCGCCGCCGGTGCCCTGCTCGACGGTCAGGTTGACGTTCGCCGCCAGGTCCTTCGTGGTCGAGACGTTCGTGCCGTAGAGCTTCACGGCCGAGGGCAGCGAACCGGTCGAGGTCACCGCGATGCAGTTCGCACCGGTCGAGCCGGGCTTCAGGTTGTTCGCCGTGAACAGCGCGGTGTTGTTGTCGTCGTCGGACAGGGCGACACTGCCGGCCGTCCAGTTGTTCGTCGGGTTGACGGTGGTCGAGGAGAAGGCCGCGTACGAGGCCGTCGAGACGACGACCCCCGAGGCGACGAGGGCGGCGGGGATGGCGATCCAGGCGGCGAGGCGGGCAGCACGAGGCGTGACACGAGACATGGTTGGACTCCGTGAGGAAGAGATCTGATCGGTGGTTCGGACGGGCCCGCGGTGGTTGGTCGCGCTACGTGCCGAGGTGGTACGACGATCAAGCTACTTGGCCCTCGAGCAGCTCACAAGACCTGAGATGTCCCCACTGATGGGGGTATCTTGACGAGTGAGTTACTTGTTGACTGAAGTTCCCACCCTGTACCCGAGAAGAGCTCCCATGACGGACACCGACCCGGTCGTCCTCCCCCCGCACGCACCCGCCGTCCCCGCGGCACGCGTCGCCCCCACCACACCGCCGGCACCGATGTCGCCCGACGTCACTGCGCTCGACCCCGTCACCGCCGACACGGACCCCGACGCCGACCTGCCGCGACTGCTCACCGCCTTCCGCGTGCTCCAGATGCAGCACGCGCGCGTCTTGCACCACGAGAGCACGGTCCGCGCACTGAACGCCACGGACACCCGGTTCGTGTTCTTCCTCAGCGCCGCCGGCGGCCACGGCGTCACCCCGAAGCAGGCCGGCGAGTACCTCGAACTCACGACAGGCGCGATGACGTCGCTGATCGACCGGCTCGAGAAGCACGGACACCTGGAGCGTCGCCCGAACCCCGAGGACCGCCGGAGCGTGCTGCTGCACCTCACGCCGTCGGGCACGGCAGTCGCCCGCGAGGTCGGCGCCGTGTACTCCGACGCGTTCCGGCAGGTCGTCGCACCGTCCGACCGCGCCGTGGTCGCCGCCGCGTTCGAGGGCCTCGGTGCCGCCCTGGAGCGCCACCACCGCAGCGCCGCCGTGTGACAGCCGGTGTCACGGCCCGCGCGTAGCGTGAGCGCCATGACCCCCTCTGAACTCCTCACCGAAGCGTTCTCCCGCATCCCCGAGACCGTCGAGCGGGCCGTCGACGGGCTCTCCGAAGACCAGCTCGCGGCACGACCGGCAGCCGGGGCGAACACGCTGGCGTGGCTCGCGTGGCACATCGCCCGCGGCCAGGACGTGCAGATCGCCGACCTCGCCGGCTCCGAGCAGGTCTGGACGGCGGACGGCTGGTACGACCGGTTCGGGCTGCCGTTCCCGGCCGAGGCGCTCGGCTACGGCATGTCCCGCGACGACGTCGGGCGGGTGCGGGCCTCTGCCGAGCTGCTCACCGGGTACCTGCGGGCGGTGCACGAGCGCACCGTCGCGTACCTCGGCACGCTCGGCCCGGACGACCTCGACCCCGTCGTCGACGACGCGTGGGACCCGCCCGTGACGGCCGGCGCGCGACTCGTCAGCATCCTGGACGACTGCACGCAGCACGCCGGACAGGCGGGCTTCGTGCGCGGGCTGCTGTTCTTCAACCGCTGAGCGCGCGGGGCGCAAGCGCGCGCGGTCGCGCGGTCGCGCGGTCGCTTCGTGAGCAGGAATGGTCGGGTCCGACGTCGCGACCCGACCATTGGTGCTCACCATGTGACGGACGGGAGGCCCGGTACCAGCTGGTACCGGGCCTCCCGTCCGTCGTCTGGTCGCGACTAGCGCGCGGCGAGCTCCGACACGATGCCGTCACCGGGTGCGGCCTGCACCAAGTCCGCCTCGATCTCGGCGCGCTCGAGGATGCCCTCGATCTTGCGGATGCGTCCACGCGGGACGATCGTCACGACCGTGCCCTCCTTGCCGGCACGACCCGTGCGGCCGGAGCGGTGCATGTACGCCTTGTAGTCGTCCGGGGCGTCGGCCTGCACGACGAGCGAGACGTCGTCGACGTGGATGCCGCGGGCGGCGACGTCGGTGGCGACGAGCACGTTCACGCGGCCGCTCGTGAGCAGCTGCAGGTTACGCGTGCGGCGCGACTGGTTCAGGTCACCGTGGAGCGAGGTCGCGCGGATGCCGGCGTCCTCGAACTGGTCGGCCAGACGCTCGGCGTAGGCACGGGTCCGGGCGAAGACGATGGTCTTGCCGTCGCCGGCGACCAGCTCCTCGAGGAGACGGTCCTTCTCGCGCTGCTCGACCACGAGGACACGGTGGTCGATGGTCGAGGACGCCTGGTCCTCACCCGCGACCTCGTGCACGCTCGGCTCGTGCAGGAACTGCTCGACGAGCGCCGCGACCTGGGTGTCGAGCGTCGCACTGAACAGCAGCTTCTGCGCGCGGTTGCCCTGCGGGGTGACCTCGGCCGTGGCGGAGAGGATCTCCTGCACCGGCTCGAGGAACCCGAGGTCGCACATGTGGTCGGCCTCGTCGAGCACGGAGATGATGACCTCGCTGAGGTCGAGCTTCCCCTTGTTCATGAGGTCCTGCACACGGCCGGGGGTGCCGACGATGATGTCGACGCCGCGCTCGAGTGCGCCCTCCTGGCGGCCGTAGGGGACGCCGCCGTAGATCTGCGTCGTGAACAGGCCGACCGAGCGGGCGATGGGCTGCACCGTGCGGTCGATCTGCAGGGCGAGCTCACGGGTCGGCGCGAGGATGAGCGCACGCGGGGCGCGGCCCATCTTGCGCTTGGTGCCGCCGCCGTGCTCCATGAGCTTCTCGACCAGCGGCGCACCGAAGGCGATGGTCTTGCCGGAGCCGGTGCGGCCACGGCCGAGGACGTCCTTGCCGGCGAGCACGTCGGGGATCGTCGCCGCCTGGATCGGGAACGGGCTCGAGGCGCCGAGCTCCTGCAGGGCGCGGGAGATGTTGCCGCCGATGCCCAGGTCGCCGAAGGTCACGCCCTCGACGTCGGCCGCGATGGTGGCCTCGGCCTGGAGCTTCTCGAGCTTGACGTCGTCTGCGGGCACGAACTTGCCGCGCTCGGGCTCGTCGAACGAGCGGCGCGGGGTGCGGTCGCTACGGTCGTCGCGGTCGAACTTGCGCGGGGCGCGGTCGTCGCGGTCGAACGAGCGACGCGGGCGGTCGTCGTTGTCACGGCGGGGCGCGCGGTCGTCGCGGTTGAACGAACGAGGAGCGCGGTCGTCGCGGTCGAACTTGCGCGGAGCGCGGTCATCACGGTCGAAGCTGCGACGGGGACGGTCGTCGTTGTCCCGACGGGGCGCACGGTCGTCACGGTCGAACGAACGACGCGGGCGGTCGTCGTTGTCCCGACGGGGCGCACGGTCGAACGATCGACGCGGTCGGTCATCGTTGTCGCGACGCGGTGCACGGTCATCACGGTTGAAGCTGCGCGGGGCGCGGTCGTCGCGGTCGAAGCGACGCGGACGGTCATCGTTGTCACGACGGGGCGCACGGTCATCGCGGTTGAAGCTGCGCGGCGCACGGTCGTCACGGTTGAACGAACGCGGAGCGCGGTCGTCGCGGTCGAACGAACGACGCGGACGGTCGTCGTTGTCACGACGGGGCGCACGGTCGTCACGATCGAAGCGACGCGGGGCGCGGTCGTCACGGTTGAAGCCGCGACCACCACGGTCGTCGCGGTCGGGGCGACGCTGGCCGCCACTGTCACGCGGCTCCCAGTTCGGACGGGCCGGACGCTCGCCCTGCGACGCGCGACCGCGACGCTCCTCGGCGTCCCAGCGCTGCTTCTGGCGCGGCTGCGACGAGTCGGCGGCGCGGAACCCGCGGTGCTTGCTGCTGCGGGCGGCGGGGGTGCCGTTCGGGTGGCGGACGCGGTCGGAGGCGCGGTTGTCCGCGCCGCCCTTGTTGTACGGGGCCATGGCTGCTTTCTCGGGTGCGCAACGTACCGCAGCGCCCGACAGCGACATCGGCGGGGGCTGCTTGCGGAGAGGGGGTTCATCCCGTCGCGAGTCGACGTGATTCCAGCCCTCGAGCAACACACACCCAGCAGGATTTCCGTGATCACAATGTCACGACGTCGAAGGCCGACCGAGTGAGTCTACGCGAGCCGGTGCCCTGACGCCAGCCCCACGCGGTCCGACGGCGGCGTGCCGGGCGCGGGACGGGCCTCCAGGCCGGGGGACGCGCGCTCAGGACTCCGCGAGCCGCCGACGCTGCTCGGCGACGTCGAAGTCCGCCTTGGGCCAGGACAGGTGCATGTCCTCGAGCGCCCGGAGCAGGAGCTGCTGCACGGCGAGGCGGGCGTACCACTTGCGGTTCGCGGGGACGACGTACCAGGGCGCCTGCGGGGTCGACGTGCGGTCGAGGGCGATCTGGTACGCCTGCTGGTAGCGGTCCCAGAGCAGGCGGTCGTCGATGTCGCCCGGGTTGAACTTCCAGTGCTTGTCGGGGCGGTCGAGCCGGTCGCCGAGACGCTCGCGCTGTTCGTCCTTCGAGATGTGCAGCATCACCTTGACGATGGTCGTGCCGGCGGCGGCGAGGCCGTCCTCGAAGGCGGTGATCGCGCCGTACCGGCGTTCAATCTCGTCCGGCGCGGCGAGCCCGCGGACGCGCTGGGCGAGCACGTCCTCGTAGTGCGAGCGGTCGAACACGCCGAGCTGCCCGGCTGCCGGCAGCTGCTTCTCGATGCGCCAGAGGAAGTCGTGCTCGCGCTCCTCGGCCGTCGGGGCCTTGAAGCCGGCGTAGTGCACGCCGTTCGGGTCGACCGCACCGACGACGTGCGAGACGATGCCGCCCTTGCCCGCGGTGTCCATCGCCTGCAGCACGAGCAGCACCCGGCGCTCGTCGCCGGCGGTCGACGCCGCGTACAGGCGCTCCTGCAGGGCGGCGAGACGGGAGGCGCCGGCGGCGAGGGCCTCGAGGCCGTCGATCTTTCGGCCGGGGAAGCCCGGGGTGCCGTCCGGGTCCACCTGGTCGAGGCGGAACCCGGGTTCGACGCGGAGCAGTGGTTCGGGATCGGCGTTCCAGGCCTTGCGATTGCTCACGGGTCCTCCTGCGGTGCTCCGGTCGGCGGCTGCCGTGCTCATCCTCGCACTGCCGTCCTCCGCTCGGGTGACGTGGGCGGTCGCCGGGGCGGCTAGCGTGGACGTGATGAAGTCCGGCCGCCGCTCAGTGCTCGCGCTCGTCGCCGCGGTCGTGGCGCTCGGCGCGATGGCGTCCTGCAGCACGGACCCGGTCGGCGACGAGAACGCCACCGTGACCGCGGACAGCGTCATCTACCCGCTGTCGCTGCGGTACCACGGCATCGACGTGGTGGCCGACGTGCCCTACGGCACCGACCCGCTGCAGCGCCTCGACGTGTGCCTGCCCGCCGACAGCGACCCCGCGACGACGGCGACGCCCACCGCGACGCCGTCCGCCTCGGCCACCGCCGACCCTGATGCCGAAGCGGTCGAGGCCACCACCGGACGCCCGGCGGTCCTGATGATCCACGGTGGCAGCTGGTCGCACGGCGACAAGGCGACGGCCGCGTACCGGTCCGTGTGCAAGTACCTGGCGTCCGAGGGCTTCGTGACGTTCAACGTCGACTACCGCCTGGCCCCGACGGACCCGTTCCCGGCGGGGCTCGACGACGTGCGCCGTGCGCTCGACTACGTGTTCCGTCCCGCGACGCTCGAGACTTACGACGTCGACTCCCAGCGCGTGGGCGTGTTCGGCGGGAGCGCCGGCGGCAACCTCGCCGCGATGCTCGCCGTCACCGACCACGACTCCGCCGCGTACGCCGACGGTGACCGGGTCCGTGCCGTGGTGGACCTGAGCGGGCCGACGAACCTGACCACCCGGTCCACCGAGCCCGACGGGGTGTCCGCGGCCTTCCAGCGCAAGCAGCTGCTCTACCTCGGGTGCCGGTCGTACGCCAGGTGTCCGGCGGCCACGCGGGCGTCGCCCGAGTTCCACGTCACTTCGGACACCGCGCCGTTCTTCGTCGGGCACTCCACCGACGAGTTCATCCCGATGTGGGAGTCGCAGGAGTTCGCCGCGACGCTCCGGTCCCACGACGTCCCGGTGACGTTCGTGGCGGTCGAGGGCACGGCGCACTCGATCGCCCAGCTCGACGAGGCGATGAGCCGCCGCGTGGTCACGTTCCTGCGGACGCAGTTGGGCTGACCACGGGCGGCCGACCGGCTGCCGGCTGCCGGCTGCCGGCACAGGAGACCGACCGCGTGCCCCGGGTGGGTGCCACCCGGAGTCGGGACTGCCGCTGCCGACCCCCTGGCCGCAGACTTCGGGGGTGACCGACACCTCGACCCGCCCTGCCCGCGCCGCTGCGACCCGCTGGGACCGCCCTGCGCTGCAGACGTTCGGGGAGCTGCTGCTTGGGCTGTCGTTCGTCGCCGCGGTGTCGTTCGGCGGGTACGCCTCGGTCACCGGACAGCTGGCCGTCGTGTCGCAGGTCGCCGCCGTGGTGTTCCTCGTGACGCTGACCCTCGTGCTCGTGTCGTGGTTCCGGGCCGTCGAGCGCGAGGAGCGGACCGAGCGCGTCGTCGTGTCGCCCCTCGCCGCGATCGACGCCGAGTACCGCCGCTAGGCAGCGCTGCCGGAACGCGCCGCTCGTCGCCGCTGTCGTTCCTGCCGGAGTTCCACGCGTTCCTGGCGTCGCTCAGCGCGCGCCTGCTTCCGGGTCTTGCCCGCGGCGATCCGGTCGTCGTTGCGCTCGCGAGCCCGCTCGACGACGAAGTACAGCGCCGGCAGCACCACGAGCGTCAGCAGCGTCGAGGACACCAGGCCACCGATCACCACCAGTGCCAGCGGCTGCGAGATGAAGCCGGATTTGCCGGTCAGCCCGATCGCCATCGGCAGCAGCGCGAAGATCGTCGCCATCGCCGTCATCAGGATCGGACGGAGGCGTCGTGTGGCGCCCTCGATCAACGCCTCGCGCACCCGCAACCCGCGCCGTCGGTACTGGTTGACGAGGTCGATGAGCACGATCGCGTTCGTCACGACGATACCGACGAGCATGAGCAGACCGATCAGCGACGCGACACCGATCGGGACGCCCGACGCGATCTGCAGCAGGATCGCGCCCGTCGCCGCGAACGGCACCGACACGAGCAGCAGCAGCGGCTGGAGCAGGCTCCGGAACGTCGCGACCATGATCACGTAGACGATCAGCACGGCGACCAGCACCGCGAGCCCGAGCTGCGAGAACGCCGACGACTGGCTGGCGGCGACGCCACCGATCGAGGCGGTCGCACCCTTCGGCAGGTCGAGCTCGTCGACGGCGGTCGTGACGGACTGCACGGCCGCACCGAGGTTCGTGGCGTCCGGCGTCACGGTGATCGTGGCGGTGCGGGCCGCGTTCGTCGTGGTGACGGTGGTGGGGCCCTCGGACTCCTCGACCGTGGCGACGTCGGACAGCGGGACCGTTCCGGTGCTCGTCGGCACGTCGAGGGCACGGAGCGCGGCGATGGTGGTCGGCGGCTCCGGGTCGGCGATGTAGACGTCGAGCGTCGCGTCGTCGATCTCGATGCTGCCGGTGTCCCTCGGCGAGACCGCGGCGGCGACGAGGCCACCCACCTGGGTCTCGGTGAGACCGAGTGACGCAGCCTTGGCACGGTCGACCCGGACGGCGAGGAACGGTTCTGCCGCGGACAGGTTGCTCGTGGCGCCCGTGGTGTCCGGGACCGACTGCATGGTCTTCAGTACCTGGCGCGACGCCGTCTCGAGCTGCGACTGGGTCGGCGCAGTCACGTCGACCTCGATGTCGCTGCTGCCGCCGAACCCGCCGCCGGAGGACGCGATGGTGACCTCGCCGACGTCCTTGATCTTCCCGATCGACTTCCGCGCGTCGGCCTGGATCGTGGGCTGGTCGGCCTCGGCGTCGGTCGTGACGGCGTACTGCACCGAGGCGCTGCCGCCCCCGCCGAACGCCGCCTGGATCGACTGGCCGCTCGTGCCGATGGTGGTCTGCACGGTCTCGACGCCGTCGACGTCCTGCAGTGCCCGCTCGACCTTGCGTGCGGACTCGGACTGGACGGCGAGGCTCGAACCGGCCTTCAGGTCCTGTGTGACCGTGAACGTGTTCTGCCCCGAGTCGCCCAGGTAGTTCGTGGTGACGAACGGCAGCGTGGCGACCGTTCCGCCGAGCACGATCACGGCGAGCAGGATGACGACGACCGGCTTGCGGACGACCCACCGGAGCACCGGCAGGTAGACGCGGCGCAGACGGTCGACCCGGTCGGCGTCGTGCAGGTCCGCGGCGGAGGCGAGCGCACCCTCCGAGCGGTCGCCCTCGCGCGCGCGCTCGGCATCGATCTCCGACGGTGCCGCTTCTGCGTCCGTTGGTGCTTCCGCTGCCGCCGTCGCGTCGCCCGGCTTCGCCTTCGGCGGGCGCAGCCACCAGTACGCCAGGACCGGCACGATGGTGAGCGAGACGAACAGCGACGCGACGAGCGCCAGGGTGACCGTCACGGCGAACGGTCGGAACAGCTCCCCCACGAGTTCTGCGACGAAGGCGACCGGCAGGAACACCGCGACGGTGGTCAGGGTCGAGGCGGTGACCGCTCCGGCGACCTCGCGAACGGCGTCCCGCACGGCCTGGCCGCGGTCGACGCCGGGGAGCATGTGCCGCTTGATGTTCTCGATGACGACGATGGAGTCGTCGACCACGCGGCCGATCGCGATCGTGAGGGCCGCCAGCGTGATGATGTTGAGCGTGTACCCGGCGGCGCGCATGCCGATCGCCGCGAGGAGCACCGACGTCGGGATCGAGATCGCGGTGACGAGCGTGGAGCGCCACGACAGCAGGAACACCAGGATGACGAGCACCGCGAAGGCGAGCCCGAGCAGGCCCTCTTCGGCCAGGGAGTCGATGGACTGCTGGATGTAGGGCGCCTGGTCGAAGACGACGGTGAAGCGGGGGTCGCCCTCGATCTTGTCCTCGATGCCGGGCAGGGCATCGCGGACGGTGTTCGAGACGTCGACGGTGTTGGCTTCCTGCGTCTTCGTGATCGAGATCGTCAGGGCCTGCTGCCCGTCCACACGGCTGATGGAGGTGCGCGGCGACTCGGTGATGGCGACCTTCGCGACGTCGCCCAGGGTGGTGTCCGTCGGCGTGGCCGCGGGCGTCGACCCGCCCGTCGCGGCGTCACCCGTGGGCGCGGCACCGGTCGCGCCCGTGCCGGTCCCGGTCGCACCGGCGCCGGTCGCCCCCGTGCCGGTCGCACCCGCAGCCGTGCCGTCACCGGACGAGGCCGTCCCGTCGGCACCGGCGGCGCCCGCCCCGGAACCGTCCGAACCCGACGACCCCGACGACCCCGACGAGCTCGTGAGTGGCAGGGCGCGGATGTCCTTGAGTGACGCGATCCGCTCGCCTGTCTGCACCGACAGGGTCGAGCCGTCCTCGGTGATCGTGCCGCCGGGGATCAGGGTGCCGTTGTCGTCGAGCGCGTCCGAGATCGCCGTCTGGCTGAGGCCGCGGGCGGCGAGCTCGTCCTGGTCCGGCGTGATGACGACGCGACGACCCGGGTTGCCGAAGACGTCCGCCTGCCGCACGCCGTCGAGCTTCTCGAGGTCGGGGATCGCCGAGGCCTGCAGCCGGTCGACGAGCTGTTCCTGGTTGCCGGACGCCGAGACGGCGACCTGCAGCACCGGCAGGTCGTCGAAGGACCCGGTGACGATCTGCGTCTGCACCGAGTCGGGCAGCGACAGCGCGTTCACCGCGGTCTGGATCTTGTCCTCGGCGCTGGCCAGGTTCGATCCGTACTGGAACGACGCCGACACCACGCTCTGCCCGGTCGACGAGGTCGCACTGGTCGACTCGAGGTCCGGGACGACCTGGATCGCCTGTTCGATCTTGGTCGAGACGTCGTTCGACACGACCTCTGGCGTGGCTCCGGGGTAGGCGCTGACGATCGCGACCTGCGGGAACTCGACGCTGGGGATCAGCTCCTGCTTGAGGCTCGAGAGCGCGATGCCGCCGAAGACCGCGACCACGATCGTGACGAGCGCGATGAGGGCCCGGTTGCGCAGGCTGAAGACCGAGAGGAGGTGCACGTCATCGATCCTCGCAGGACCGACCGACGAACGTTCGGCTTGCAGCCAGAACCCGCCGTCGGATCAAGACGGAGCGGCGAGGACCCGCCGTCGGATCAGGACTGCAGGATCAGAACCCGCCGAGCACCAGGTACGCCCCGAGCACCGCCACCGTGCCGACCACCCCGGTGCCGAGCGCCACCACGCGCCCGACGGGTGAGCGGGTGCCGAGGACCCCGATGCCGAGCAGCACCACGCCGACGATGATCTCGACGGCCCAGGTGACGTGCCCCGTCGTCGCGGCGACCTGCAGCAGCCCGCGGATCCCCTCGCCGACGAGCACCGCGGCCGTCACACCGAACGCCCCCGCGCGCCACCGGGCGTCGCGGGACCGCACCGCCACGGCGACCGCTCCGGCCAGCAGCCCGGCCGGCACCCCGAGCAGCACCCAGGGGTTCGTGATCGACAGCACGTCGGGGAACCCGCGCAGGACCGTCGTGGCCCAGTACCCGACGTGCATGAGCTCGAGGAGCACGACGCCGAGCACCATCGCCAGCGGCAGGGCGACCCGGCCCCCTCGTGCTCCGGCCATCAGGCACAGCAGCGCGGCGACGAGGAACCACGGCCCGGCCGAGTTCGACACGGAGGCGAGCGCGGGCACGGCCTGCCCGAACGAGGTCAGGACGCCCGCCAGGAACGCCCCGCTCAGCGCGATGGTGACCCGCACCACGGCGGGGACCGCCGCGGGCGGCTCGACGGACGTCGGCACAGCGGAGCGGGTTCCGGCGGACAGGGTCGCGTTCATGGCACCAGCCTCGCCGGACCCCGCCGGAGCCGCATCACCCCGAGGAGCGAGAACCCCCGACCCGACCTCACCCCAGAGGATGACGCCGACCCCAGGACGACGCACCGCTCAGACCACCGCCGCCAACGACCCCCGCACGCCGCTCGTCTCGCCACCCACCCGTTCCCACGACCGGGACAGCACGTCCACCAATCGCCCCCGATCCGCCGGGGCCATCGTGAACGGCACCCGCAGGAACCGCTCGAACCCACCGTCCGGCCCGAACACCCCGCCCGAGGCGAGCACCACTCCCTCGGCCCGCGCGGCGAGCACGAGCGCGCTCGACACCGGTCGGCCGAGCCCCACCCACGTCGTCAACCCGCCCGCCGGTGCCGGGACGTCCCACTCCGGGAGCCGCGCCCGGAGCGCCCCCACGACGGCGTCGCGACCTTCGCGCAGGGACGCACGCCGCGCCTCCAGGAAGGCCGCCGTGCGCGGGACCAGCTCGCGCACGACCAGCTGGTCGAGCACGGGGGTGCCGAGGTCGCCCGTGGGGCGGGCGAGCAGCAGCCGCTGCAGCAACGCCGGGTCGGCACGGATCCAGCCGATCCGCAGGCCGCCCCAGAAGACCTTGGCGGCGGAACCGATCATCACGACCGACGACCCCGACGGGTCCGCCGCCGCCAACGGCGGCGACGGCTCCCCGTCGATCCGGAGCTCCCCCATCGTCTCGTCGGCGATCACGATCGTGCCGACCGAGGACGCGACCGACAGCAGGAGCCGGCGGGTCGATGCGGACATGGTCGCACCGGTCGGGTTGTGGAGCTCGGGCATGACGTACGCGACGGAGGGCGCGGTGCGACGCAGCGTCGTCTCGAGCGCGGCGGCGTCCCACCCGGTCCGCGCGTCGACGGGGACGCCGACCAGGCGTCCGCCGGCCTCGCGGAAGGCCTCGTGCGCGTGCGGGTAGGTCGGGGACTCGACGAGCACGGCGTCGCCACGGCGGACGAGCACGCGCGCGAGCAGGGCGATCGCGTGCTGCGCGCCGAGGGTGACGATGACCTGGGCGGGCTCCGTCGGCAGTCCGCGCTCGGTGTAGCGCGCGGCGATCGCGGCGCGGAGGCCGGGGTCGCCGACGGTGTCGTAGCCGATCCCGGCGAGCGCCGCTGGGACGTGCCGGACCGCCCGCTCGACCGCCTCGTCGATGCCGGGGGCCGCGTGCAGGGCCGCCTTGCGCAGGTCGAGCAGGTCCCCCTCGACGACTCCGCCCAGGCGTTCGGGGTCGGGCCGCCCGACCAGGTCACGGGGCAGGTGGACCACGCTGCCGGAGCCACGGACGGACACCAGGAACCCGTCGGAGCGCAGCCGGGCGTACGCGTTCGCGACGGTGGTGCGCGAAACGCCGAGGGCTGCGGCCAGTCCGCGCTCGGCCGGCAGCCGGACGCCCTGGGCGACCCGTCCGTCGATGACGAGGACCCGGAGGGCATCGGCGAGCGCCTCGTAGGCCGGGGCGTCGGTCCCGGCGCGCCAGTCGGTCAGCAGGTGGGAAGCGGCGCGGGCACTGATCAGGACAGGGGGCACGGGTCCACGGTAGCGCGATTGGCTCTCGACCAGCAGGCCAATCTGTCGGGACGATGGCCACATGCCCCGCCGCACCGCCCTCACCCTGCGCTTCGTCCAGCTCTTCGTCGGACTGTTCCTCTACGGCGCCTCGACCGCACTGCAGGTCCGAGCGGTCGTCGGCGTGAGCTCGTGGACCGTGCTGACCCAGGGGCTCGAGAACGTCGTGCCGTGGTCGTTCGGCGTCATCACGGTGGTGTCGAGCGGCGTCATCCTGCTGCTGTGGATCCCGCTCCGCCAGAAGCCGGGCATCGGGACACTGCTGAACGCCTTGGCGATCGGTCCGAGTGCCGACCTGGTGCTCTGGCTGGTGCCGGAGCCGTCGGGGATCGTGGCCCGGATCGGGCTGTTCGCGGCGGGACTCGTGCTGCTCGCGGTCGCGACGGCGTTCTACATCGGTGCGGGGTTCGGCACGGGCGCGCGAGACGGCCTGATGGTCGGGTTGCACCAGCGGCTCGGCTGGCCGATCTGGCTCGCCCGGACCCTGGTCGAGGTCACCGTCGTGATCGTCGGGTGGATCCTCGGCGGGGACGTCGGCGCGGGCACCGTCATCGCGGCGTTCGCGATCGGCCCGATGGTCCAACCGCTCATGCCCTCCTTCCGCCGGTTCCCGTGGAGCCCCGAGCGCACGGCCGCAGCGCGCGACGGCGCAGCACCCGCCGTCACACCCGCCCTGGAGGCC
>NZ_QKSU01000016.1:0-53716 GCF_003234665.1 Curtobacterium sp. MCLR17_059
ACATCTCCGAAGACGCCGCCGGCCTGCTGAACAAGACCTTCGGCACCGACGCCGTCAAGCGCGGCCTCCTCGTCGGCACCGCCACCATCACCGCACAGATCAAGTAACACCCCGCACCGCCACAATCGGCCCGGACCACGCAGCAGCGTGGCCCGGGCCGACTTGCGTCGTGCGGGCCCGCAGGCCGCGGCGTCGTCACGGGCTGGGCGACACCTCACGTGCTCACGTTCGCGTGGACTGTCGCTCAGCGCGAAATCGCGCCCGGACCCCACCGCACCGCACCGCACGGCGGTACCGCTCAGCGGCGCCGCCACCACCGCCGCGGCTTGGCCTCGAGCCGCGCCTGCTCCGCAGCCTGCGCAGCGGAGGCCATGCGCACCTCGCGGCGCTCCCGCCACGCGAGCACCTCGGCCTCGACGTCGCGCATCGGCGTCACCACCGGCGGCCCGCCGAGCAGCTGCCGTCGGGCCTCTTTCACCCGCGCGTTGAAGTCCACGAGGACGTCGCGCACGTCGGACTCCAACGACAATGCGTCGAGTGCGTCGTCGAGTTCGGCGTCCTCGGTGCGCAGCGCCAGGGCCGGCGGCGCGATGCCCCGGATGTCCTCACGCTCGATCTTCGACTTGATCCACCAGTCCGGGTCGTGCTGCCCGTCGAGGCCCGGCAGCGGCTTGCCGTGGTACGGGTTGCCCTCGAAGACCCCGCGGCGCTCGGCCTCCGCGATCTGGGCCCGGGCGTGCGCCGCGACGTCGGCGGCCTTGAGCAGCCGACGTTCCTCGCGTTCCGACCGCACCTCGTCGGGGTCGAGCGACCCCCGCTCGATCTCCTGGTCGACGAGCTGCTGGTAGCGGTAGCGCGCGGCCCTGCGGAGCCGGTCCATCCGTGCATCGACGTCGTTCATCGTCAGACCATGATGCCCCGCGCCCCCGACGGTTCGTCCAGCCCGGTCAGGACTTCTCTGAGACTTCTTCGATGGTCAGCGCGGCCTGGATGAGGGCCAGGTGCGACAGACCCTGGGGGATGTTGCCCATGAAGTCCCCGTCGACGGCACTGAGCATCTCGCTGAACAGGCCGACGTCGTTCGCCTGCGCGACCATGTCGTCCATCAGCTGCTTCGCGTCGTCGACCCGTCCGACGCAGGCGAGGGCCGCAGCGAGCCAGAACGAGCACGCCACGAACGGCGATTCCTCGTCCTGGATGCCGGAGTACCGGTACACGAGCGGGCCGTGCTGCAGCTGCTCCTCGATCGCCCGGATCGTGGACTCCATGCGCGGTCCGCGGTCGAACGCCGACATCGCGTGCAGCAGGATCGAGCAGTCGAGCGCGTCGGTGCCCGGGTACATGACGTAGTGGCCGAGCTCCTCGTTCCACCCGTTCTCGGCGACCCAGTCCTCGATGAGCTCGCGGTTCTCGATCCACTTCTCGCGCGGGCCGTCGATCATCCCCGCATCGTGCAGCTCGACCGCGGCGTCGAGCGCCTGCCAGCAGCCGATCTTGCTCGTCGTGTAGTGCTGCGCCTCCTGCAGCTCCCACATGCCCGAGTCGGGCTCCACCCAGCGGTGGCACGCGTCGTCGGCCAGGTCCTGCAGCACCGAGGCCGTCTTGCGGTCGAGCACGTTGCCGGCTCGGACGTACTGCCGCATGATCTCGAACACGTCGCCCCAGACCCCGAGCTGCAGCTGGTCACCGGCGCGGTTGCCGATCGTGACCGGCCCGATGCCGTTCCAGCCCGGGACGTCGCGCTCCTCGACGGTGTCGCTCTTCGACCCGTCGAGCCCGTAGAAGATCGGCATCGTCTCGTCGTGCTCGGCGATCGTGCGCATCACCCACGACACGGCGGCGTGCGTCTCCTCGCGCAGGCCGAAGCGGGTGAGCGCGTGCACCGTGTACGCCAGGTCGCGCACCCAGGCGAACCGGTAGTCCCAGTTCTTCCCGCCGGTGCGGTCCTCGGGCAGGCTCGTCGTCGGGGCCGCGGCGATGGCGCCGGTGGGGGCGAAGATCAGGAGCTTCAGGGCGAGGGCGCTGCGCTGGACGGCGTCCGACCAGGGGCCGTCGTAGCTGAACTCCTTCGACCAGGTCGACCAGTTCTCGATCGTGCGGTCGACCCCTTCGAGGGTGCGCTCGGGCTCGGGCAGGAAGATCGGCTCGTCGTACGTGCCGACGATGGTCAGGATCGACTTCGAGCCCTCGGTCGTCGTGAACCGCCCCGAGAACCGGGGGCCGTCGTCGTGCACCGGTTCGAAGCCCTGCTCGACGATCGCGATGGTCACGCCGTCGATGCCGATCACCGTGCCGTTCGCGGTGTCGAGTCGGCGCGGTTCCGCCGTGTTCAGGATCGTGCCGGGCACGACCGCCCACTCCATCTCAACCGACCCTTCGACCCCCTGCACGCAGCGGCCGATCTCGGCCCACGGCAGGCGTCCGGCCACACCGGTGACCATGGCGTCGGTCACGGTGGCGGTGCCGGACGGGGTCGTCCACGTCGTCACGAGCACGTTCGTCCCCGGCAGGTAGGCGCGGGACACCTGCGCCTGGTCGTCCACGGGGCGCAGGGCGACGTGTCCGCCGTGCTCGGCGTCGACGATGCTCGCGAACACCGGCGGCGAGTCCATCGACGGGATCGGCAGCCAGTCGATCCGGCCGTCGAGTGCGATGAGGGCGACCGTCCGCCCGTCGCCGATCGCGCCGTACGAACGGAGCGGGACGTACCCGTTCGTCCGTTCCTCGTTCTCGGTCGCGTCGGGGGTGTCTCGCGTGCGCTCGGTCATGCGTCCAGCCTGCCCCGGCCCCGGTGGCGACCATCAGGCGGACGTACCCCTCGTGGAGAACGCACGCCGGGCCTCCCGGCTGTGGAGAACCACCGGCGAACCGCCGGAGCACCCCAGGAGAGCCGCCGGCGAACCCCCGGCGCCCAGCCGACACGCCCACGCGACTTGCGCATCCCGGGCGTGTCGCACTAGCGTCATCCTCCTGCCGATCAGGCAGACCGCCCGCCCCGGGCACACCGGAAGGACCGCGCATGCGCACCGTGCAGCACAACGAGGAACGCGTCGAGCTCCAGCTCGCCGCGGCCGCCGTGCTGCCCGAGCAGCAGTGGTCCCTCCGCTATCCCGTGTAGGCACGCGACGTCCCACGACGCCCCGTGCCCACCCGGCCCGGGGCGTTCGTCAGCACCGCTTCCTTCCGTCCGCCACGTCCGGCGACGACCAGGAGGCTCGGCGTACGACCGTCTCGGACCGTCACCTCGACCGTCACGAAAGCGAGACGACTCCATGAAGAAGATCAACGACCGATTGCTCAGCTGGGCCTCGATGCTCGAGGACAACACCGAGCAGCAGGCCCGCACGACCGCGCGCATGCCGTTCGTGTTCCCGCACCTGGCCCTCATGCCCGACGCACACCTCGGCCTCGGGGCCACCGTCGGGTCCGTCATCCCGACCCTCGGCGCGATCATGCCGGCGGCCGTCGGCGTGGACATCGGCTGCGGCATGATCGCGGTCCGCACGCAGTTCACCGCCACCGACCTGCCCGCCGACCTGCAGGGCCTGCGCGAGCAGATCGAGCGAGCGATCCCGCTGTCGGCCGGTGCGTCGAACCGGAAGATCGTGGCGACCGCCGCTCCCCGGATCGCCGAGCTCGAGGCGATGGCCGAGACCGCCGGGTTCGACCCCGACGGCGTGCACGGCGGGTGGCGGAACCAGCTCGGCACGCTCGGCTCCGGCAACCACTTCATCGAGGTCTCCCTCGACGAGCAGGACCGGGTCTGGCTCTTCCTGCACTCCGGGTCGCGGGGCGTCGGCAACAAGATCGCGCAGCGGCACATCAAGGTCGCCAAGAAGGCCATGGAGCGCTGGTGGATCCAGCTGGCGGACCCCGACCTGGCGTACCTGGTCGAGGGCACGCCGGAGTTCGACCGGTACATCGCCGAGCTGCGGTGGGCCCAGCACTTCGCGCTGCTCAACCGCGAGGAGATGATGGACCGCGTCGTGCGGCAGCTGTCCGAGGCCGTCGGCACGCCCGTCGACGAGCGCGAGCGGATCAACTGCCACCACAACTTCACGCAGCGTGAGACGCACTGGGGCAAGTCCGTGTGGGTCTCACGCAAGGGTGCGATCCAGGCGAAGGCCGGTCAGCCCGGCCTGATCCCCGGGTCGATGGGCACCGCGTCGTACGTGGTCGAGGGACTCGGCAACAAGCCCTCGCTCGAGTCGTCCCCGCACGGTGCCGGCCGGCTGTTCTCGCGGAGCGCTGCCCGGCGGACCTTCACCCACGAGCAGCTGCGCGAGGCGATGGCCGGCATCGAGTACCGCGACACCGACGCGTTCCTCGACGAGATCCCGGCCGCCTACAAGCCGATCGACCAGGTCATGGCGGACGCCGAGGACCTCGTGTCGATCCGGCACACCCTGCGGCAGGTCGTCAACGTGAAGGGCGACTGAGACGCGCCCACCGACGGACGGGAGGCCCGTGGCGGCACCGCCACGGGCCTCCCGTCCGCCACGTGGCGGACCGCACGGCCCGGCGCGCCCCGGCGCGCCCCGGACAGGACGGCATGCGTCGGGCACGCTGGGCCGTGATGAGCGACACGGCGGAGCACGCAGCGAAGGAAACCGGACGACAGGTCCGGCGGGCGGCCGACAGCCGCTGGTTCGAGGTCACGGCACGCGCCGGGTTCGTCGGCAGCGGCATCGTCCACCTGCTGATCGGGTACCTGGCGATCCTGCTCGGGATCGGCAACGCGTCCTCCGGTGGCGAGACGGACCAGTCCGGTGCGCTGCAGCAGATCGCCGCGGTCCCCGGCGGGGTGTTCCTGCTCTGGCTGATCGCCGTCGGCACGGCCGCACTCACCGTGCGCCTGGTCGTCGAGGCGATCGTCGGCGGCCGTTCCGACACCACCCGGGGCTGGCTCGCCCGGCTGAAGGACGTCGCGAAGGCCGTGGTCTACGGCGTGATCGCGTACTCGGCGGCCTCGTACGCGCTCGGCGCCGGCTCGAGCTCGAGCAGTTCGTCGCAGAGTGCCGCGGCGAAGACCCTGGCGACACCGGGCGGGGTGTTCGTGCTGGTCCTGGCCGGGGCGATCGCGGTCGCGGTCGGCATCGGGCTCGTGGTGATCGGCTGCCGCCGGTCGTTCCGGAAGCAGATCACGCGACCGTCGGGTCAGCTCGACCGCGTGGTCACCGTGCTCGGCGTCGTCGGGTACGTCGGCAAGGGCGTCGCCGTGGTCATCGTGGGCGTGCTCATCGCCGTCGCGGGGCTGCAGAGCGACCCCGACCAGGCCACCGGCCTCGACGCCGCGTTCGACGCGGTGCGGAGCATGCCCGGTGGGGTGTTCGTCCTCGTCGCGATCGGCATCGGGTTCCTGGCCTTCGGCGTCTACAGCTTCTTCCGCGCGCGGTTCGCCCGCCTCTGACCCGCCGGCGCCGCCGCGCTACCCGCCGCACGCACGCCTGAACGGGCACGGACCGCCCCCGCGGTAGACGGGGTCGATGAGCACCAACGTCACGACCGGCCCCGCGACCGTCTTCGCCGACGCCCGAGCGGTCCTCGCCGAGAGCATCGTCTGGGACCCGTCCGCACAGCTGCTCCGGTGGGCCGACATCACCCTCGGCACCCTCAACACCGCCGAGGCCGACGGCACCGTGCGCTCGAGCGTGCCGCTGCCGCCCCCGCTGGCGAGCTTCCAGCCCCGGGCCTCCGGCGGGTTCGTCGCGGCCCTCGGCGACACCGTCGTGGTGACCGACGAGCAGGGTGCCGTGGAGCGTGAGATCGCCCGAGTCACCCACAGCACCTCGGGCAACCGGTTCAACGAGGGCAAGTGCGACCCGTTCGGCCGGTTCCTGGTCGGCAGCATGAACGTGACGACCGGCGAGCCCGACGGAGCGCTCTACTCGATCGAGGCCGACGGCACGACCCGGGTGCTCCGCGGCGGCTTCGGCGTGACGAACGGCATGGAGTGGTCGGAGGACGGCAGCACGATGTACGTCACCGACACCAGCGCCTCGACCGTCTTCCGGGGGTCGTACGGCCCGGACGGCGAGCTCGGCGAACTCGAGCCGTTCATCGTCGGTCAGGCGCACGACGGCCTGGTCCGCGACGACCAGGGCTGCTTCTGGAGCGCGATCTACGGCGGGTCCCGCGTCGAGCGCTACGGGCCGGACGGCTCGCACCTGGAGACGGTGGAGCTCCCCGTCGCCAACCCGACGTCGGTGGCGTTCGGCGGCCCGGACATGTCGACGCTCTTCGTCGGGACGGCCCGCGAGAACCTCACCGAGGAGGACCTGGAGCAGGCGCCCCGGTCCGGCGCGGTCTTCGCGGTGCCGACGACGGTGCACGGGTTCCCCGCGAACACCTTCAGCGGCTGAGCACGTCGTCGCCGCCCGCGCGGACGGCGGCCGGGTATCCTGGGCGACCGCCCGACCGGAGGAGACCCACGTGGACGACGAACGCCAGGCACCGCGGCCGGACCCGGCCGGCGAGCTCGCCCAGGCCGAGGACGCCGACGTCACGGTGCAGGTGGACCGGGTCGCGGTCGACGGCACCTACGTCCGGGTGAGCTCGATCGGCGAGCCGGGCGCGCGGGCCTTCGTGCTCGTCGCGGGGCTCGGCATCGCCTCGACCTACTACGAGCGGCTCGCCCCGCACCTCAACGAGAACGGTCCCGTGCACGCACTCGACCTGCCGGGCTTCGCCGGTGTCCCGCGGTTCCGCGGGAAGGTCTCGATCGAGCGCTACGCCGACGCGGTCGAGCGGGTCATCGACGACCTCGGGCTCCAGGACCCGGTCCTGGTCGGGCACTCGATGGGCACCCAGGTCGTCACCGAGGTCGCCGCCCGCCGTCCGGGGATCTCCGACCTCGTGCTCATCAGCCCGGTGGTCGACTCGTCGGCACGCACGGTGCGACAGTCGGCGTTCCGGTTCCTCCGGTCGACGCTGCACGAGCCCGCCGCGGTCCGCTGGCACGGCATCACGGCGTACGCGCTGTGCGGCTGGCACTGGTTCCGGAAGGTCCTGCCGCGGATGATCGCGTTCCCGATCGAGGAGCGCGCCGCCCACGTGCATGCCCGCACCCTGATCGTCCGCGGTGAGCACGACGCGATGGTGCCGCGGGACTGGGTCCGTCGGCTGGCGCGGGTGTTCCCGTACGCGGTCCTCCGTGAGGTCGTCGACGGCGCACACTCGGTCATGCACGCACAGGCCGACGCGGTCGCGCGGCTCGCCGTGGCGCACGTCGACCACAGGATCCCCGACCGGGGCGTGTCGTCGCTGCAGCGGGTGCGCGACGACTCGACGTCGTCGGACCTGGCGCGGCTCAGCCCGGGGGACGCCTGGTTGCTGGTCAAGTCGCGGTTCATCGAGCTGTTCGGGATGGCCCGGAACGACGACGAGACGCTCGAGGCGGCCAAGTCCGCGCACGCCGTCGCGATGGCGGACGGTGACGACCTGCCGGTCGACCCGGCCGATCGCCGGGCGGTCGTCGACGAAGTCGCGCCGGAGTCGAAGTAGCCAGCACCGTCGAAGTAGCCAGCACCGTCGAAGCAGCGCGCACCGTCGAAGCAGCGTCCGCCGCGATCTGCGGGTGACCGCCTGGAGGCCCGGTGCCGGTCCGACGGACCGGCACCGGGCCTCCAGGGCGTCGCGACCACCGCGACGGGCGAGCGGTCAGGGCGTGATGCGGCCCGGCAGCATGTCGGGCGTCAGCGCGTTCGCCTCGGCGAGCACCTTGCGGGCCTCGTCGGTCTTGTCCCACACGTTCCAGAGCAGCACGCCCCGGACCGTGTCGTCGTCGTCCAGGTAGTAGACGACGCCGGTGACGGTGGGGTCCTGCCAGTCCTCGACCGTGCGGAGCTTCGAGCTGACCTGTCCGACGGCCTCGTACCCCATGTCGAAGACGTCGGAGTAGAACATCGGCGTGTGGTCGTAGGTCTCGTCGGCGTCGGCCAGGTTGCGGCCTGCCTGCCGACCCTGCTGCTGGGCGTTGTCGACGTGCTCCACCCGGCGGGTGCCGAGGATCCGGTCCGGGTACTCAGCGACGTCACCGGCGGCGAACACGGAGTCGTCGTCGGTGAGCAGCGTCGAGCTCACCACGATGCCGTCGCGGACGGTGAGTCCGGCGTCGGCGGCGAGCTGCGTCGCGGGTTCGATGCCGAGTCCGGCGACGACCGCATCGGCCTCGACCACGGAGCCGTCGTCGAGCGTCAGCCGCACGCCGTCGGCCGTCTCGGTGCCCTCGGACACCCGGCGACCGGTGCGGAGCTCGACGCCGTGGTCGACGAAGCGCTGCTGGAACGCCCGAGCCAGGTCGTCCGGGAACATCCGTCCGCCGACGACCTCGTCGGGGTCGACCAGCGTGACGCGTGCGCCGTTCTGCACGATGCCCGCCGTGATCTCCTGACCGATGTACCCGCCGCCGACGACGGCGACGTGTGCTCCGGCGTCCGCGAGTTCGCGCAGCCGGCGGTAGTCCGACGCGCTGCGGTAGTCGAGCACGCGTGCCGACGGGGACAGCCCCGGCAGCCCACGCGGCTTCCCGCCGGTCGCGAGCAGGAGCCGCTCGTAGCCGTGGGTCGCGCCGTCGGCCGTCGTGACGGTCTTCGCGGCACGGTCGATCCCGGTGACCGCGGTTCCCAGGACGAACTGCGCCCCGGTCTCCTCGGTGTGCAGGTCGACCTTGTCGTCCCAGCTGAAGTCCGGATCGGTCCAGAGCTTCTTCGAGAGCGCGGGCCGGGCGTAGGGCCGGTCGACGTCCTCGCTGAGGATGCCGATCGACCCGTCGGTGTCGAGCTCGCGGATGCCACGGGCAGCGGCGTCGGCGACCATCCCGCCGCCGACGATGAGGTAGCGGAAGTCGGTCATGACGCCTCCTGGCGGTGCTGTGGTGCCACGATCAGATCGTGGCGACCGAGCCGGAGTCGACCCGGTAGTTGGCGCCGTTCACGAAGCTGGCCAGGTCCGAGCACAGGAAGGCCACCACGTTCGCGACCTCTTCCGGCTCGCCGCGGCGCTTGAGCTCCATGTACGGGCGCTCCTCTTCGAGGAAGCTGCCGATGGCCTCGTCGAACGAGGTCCCGCGCTGCTTGGCCCGCTTGTCCATCATCGCGTCGGTCATCGGCGTGTGGATGAACGCGGGGGAGACCGTGTTCACCAGCAGCCCCTCGGAGGCGTAGGAGCGCGACAGGCCCTTGGCGAACGAGAGCACCCCGGCCTTCGCGGCGCAGTAGGGCAGTTCGTCGTCGTACGGCTGCGAGGCGTCCTCGGACACCAGGTAGACGATGCGTCCCCAGCCGCCCTGTCGCAGGTCGCCGATGAACTCGCGGGTGATCCGCACCGGCCCCATCAGGTCGATGTCGATCGTCTCCGCCCAGCCGGCCTCGTCGATCTCGTGGAACATGCCCTGGGCGCCGGTGACGCCCGAGGACTGCACCAGGATGTCGATCTCGCCGACCGCTTCACGCACCTTGTCGTGCAGGGCGGCGAGGCTCTCGGCGCTTCGGACGTCGGCGGCGAAGGCGTGCAGCTTGCCGAGCGGCGCCTCGAGCTGGTCCGCACTGGTGTCCAGACGGCTCTGGTCGATGTCGGTGACGACCACGGTCGCACCCTCTGCCAGGAGGATGCGCGCCGTGTTCCAGCCGATGCCGGAGTCGCCGCCGAAGACGAGTGCGGTCTTGCCCTGGATACCGAGGTCCACCCGGGCCCCTACGCGTGTGCCGACGCGTCGGCGACGGCGGGCGTGGTGGCGGAGGCCAGCGGGGTGCTGGGCGCGCGGTTCTCGGCGGAGACCATCCACGCGAGCTGCTCGAGGCGCTCGATGAAGCCGTGGAGCAGGTCCGCGGTCGTCGGGTCCTCTTCGTCGACCTCGTCGTGGACGTCGCGCATGGTGCCCGTCGCCTGGTACAGCCGGAGCGTGACCTGGTCGATGGCGTCGTGCGTGGTGATCTCGCCCGAGGGGAACGCGTCGAGGTGGCTGCCCGCGGAGACGGTCGCCGAGCGGCCGTCCGGCACGAGGTACAGCGCACGCATGCGCTCGGCGGTGTCGTCGGCGAACTCACGGGCCGCGTCGACGATCTCGTCGAGCTGCAGGTGGAGGTCGCGGAAGTTGGTGCCCAGGATGTTCCAGTGGGCCTGCTTGCCCTGCAGGTGCAGGTCGATGAGGTCCACGAGGACCGCCTGGAGGTTCTTGGCCATCTTGTCCGAAGCGTGCATGGTTGTGGCTCCTTTCGCGTCGGTGTGACCGTTCCGGTCTACGCGGTGCCGCAGTGCGCGCTCTCAGTGCGCTCGGAGGCAGCGTCCCCCGAGGTCGTCCGGTGCAGGGCTGCTCAGTGCGACGGCGCGGGGTCGACCTGGTCAACGGCGTCGCGCATCTGCTCCAGGAACCCGGCGACGATCCGCGCCTCGGACGCGGGGAGCCCCTCGGCGATCGACATCATCCGGCGGTGCATCACGCCGAGCGTGGCGCGGACCTCGTCGTCGGTCTCGGTCGTCGGCGTGATGACGAGGGCCCGTCGGTCGGTGGGGTGCGGGTCGCGGCGGACGTGGTTCGACTTGACCAGGCGGTCGATGAGGATGGTCGTCGAGGCCGACGAGATCTTGAGGTACGCGGCGAGGTCCTTCGGGCTCACGGCGGTGCCGGAGCGCTGCGCCTGCAGCAGGAAACGCACGGCGAGCAGGTCGGTCTCGCCCATGCCCATCGAGTCACGGGTCCGGCGGCGCATGGCCGTCTCAGCGGATCGGTACCGGCGCAGGGCGTTCAGCACCGCGACCCCGCGTTGGGTCGCGTCGTCGTCCGGGAACCAGTACCCGGACGCCTCGGTGATCTCCTGCGTCGACATGGCGTTCAGGGTAACCCGTCTCGTATCTCGGCCGTCTAGTGAACTCCCGGGTTCCGCCACGACCGGTGCGTCCGCAACGTCCGCAACGTCCGCACCGTCCGATGCGTCCGCACCGGACGGACAGGAGGCCCGTGGCGGGGTCGCCACGGGCCTCCTGTCCGATGGTTCGTCGCGTTACGCGGCTGCCTGCTCGTCCGTGCCGGCTGCGGCCTCGGCGAGCGCGGTGAGCGCGCCCTGCACGAGCGTCGTGACCTCGGCGTCCTCGCGCGGGTGGGTCTCGGCGAAGCGGACGACCGACTGCGGGATGGCGACCTTGACGTCCTCCAGGACCTTCGCGCCGGCGATGCCGGCGGCCTTGCGGGCGTCGTCGTGGGCCCAGACGCCGCCGTACTGGCCGAACGCCGAGCCGATCACGGCGAGGGGCTTGCCGGACAGCGGCGAGGCACCGAACGGACGCGAACCCCAGTCGAGCGCGTTCTTCAGGACGGCGGGGATGGTGCCGTTGTACTCGGGGGTGATCAGCAGGACGGCGTCCGCGGTGGCGACGGCGTCGCGGAAGGCGACGGCCGCGGCGGGCGGGGTGTCGCCGTCGATGTCCTCGTTGTAGAACGGCAGGTCGACGATGCCGTCGAAGGTGTGCAGCTCGATGCCCTCCGGCGCGTGGTGCGCGGCGGCCTCGGCGAGCTTGCGGTTGATGGAGTCGGCGCGCAGGCTGCCGACGAGGACGAGGACGTTCGTCATGGAGCTCCTTCTGTTGCGGGATGCTGTTGCTGGACGGAAAGGTGTCAGCGACAACCAATGCGATCGTAGGGGGCGCTATTCCCAGCACCCTGGGTACGGTGGCGACGTGACCACGCTTCGGACCCCGGCCAGCACGCCACGAACCACCGACCCGACCTGGTGGCGCGATGCCGTCGTCTACCAGGTCTACCCGCGCAGCTTCGCCGACACGGACGGCGACGGGCTCGGTGACGTCGCGGGCATCACGAGCCGGGTGCCGTACCTGGCATCGCTGGGCGTCGATGCCCTGTGGCTCTCCCCGTTCTTCCCGTCGCCGCTCGCCGACGGTGGTTACGACGTCGCCGACTACCGCGCCGTCGACCCGAAGCTCGGGTCCCTCGACGACCTGGACGCCCTGGTCAGGGCCGCCCACGAGCACGACCTCAAGGTCATCGTCGACATCGTGCCGAACCACACCTCGGACCAGCACGAGTGGTTCCGGGCCGCGTTGGCGTCCGCGCCGGGGTCGGCCGAGCGTGCGCGGTACGTGTTCCGTGAGGGCTCGGGCGCCTCCGGGGAACTGCCGCCGAGCGACTGGGTGTCGAACTTCGGTGGCAGCGCGTGGACCCGAGTGCCCGACGGGCAGTGGTACCTGCACCTGTTCGCCCCCGAGCAGCCCGACCTGGACTGGTCGAACCCCGAGGTCCGCGCCGACTTCGAGGACACGCTGCGCTTCTGGTCCGACCGCGGTGTCGACGGGTTCCGCGTGGACGTCGCGCACGGTCTGGCGAAGGACCTGTCGACCCCGTACCGGCCGTCGAACGAGCAGGACCTGCCGCTCGACGGCTCCGACCCGCTGTACGACCGCGACGAGGTGCACGAGATCTTCGCCACCTGGCGCCGGGTGCTCGACGAGTACGACCCGCCCCGTGCCGCGGTCGCCGAGGCCTGGGCCCCGGCACCCCGCCGCGTCCTGTACGCCCGGCCGACGGAGCTCGGGCAGGCCTTCAACTTCGACCTGCTCGAGGCTCCGTTCGAGCCCGATGTGTTCCGTCGGATCATCGAGCGGAACCTGGCCGCCTCGGAGCAGTCCGGTGCCTCGAGCACCTGGGTGCTCTCGAACCACGACGTCGTGCGGCACCCCACCCGTTACGGCCTGCCGGACGGCACCGACACCGACGCCTGGCTCATGACGGACGGCACGACGCCGGAGCTCGACCGTGCACGGGGGCTCCGTCGGGCCCGAGCTGCGACGATGCTGATGCTGGCGCTGCCCGGGTCGTCGTACGTCTACCAGGGCGAGGAGCTCGGGCTGCACGAGGCCGCCGCGATCCCGCGCGACCTGCTGCAGGACCCGAAGTGGCTCCGCACCGGGCACACCGTGAAGGGCCGGGACGGCTGTCGGGTGCCGATCCCGTGGACGCGCTCCGGGCCGTCGTTCGGCTTCGGGGACGTCGCACCGCACCTGCCGCAGCCGCAGGACTTCGGGGAGTCCTCGGTCGAGGCCGAGGACGGCGATCCCGAGTCGACCCTGTCGCTGTACCGCCGGGCGCTGGCCGCCCGGCGTCGGCTGCAGCAGGGGGAGGCGCTGACGTGGCTGGAGTCCGGCTCCGAGGTCGTGGCGTTCGCGCGGCACGACGGCTGGCGGTCGGTCACGAACTTCGGCACCGCGCCGGTGCCCCTGCCGGCCGGGACCGTCGTCGTCGCGTCCGGGCCGCTCGACGGGGTCGCACCGGGGCTGCTGCCGGGTGAGACGACGGTGTGGCTGGCCTGAGCGGTCCGCTCGCGTCGTTCTTCCTCCACAGCCGGGAGGCCCGTGGGGGCGTTCCACAGATCGTCTCGCCGCCGCCCGGGGGTGACGTCCCGGTCGCGAGCATCGGGGCATGACAGATCCCACTGCATCAGCACCTGCGCCAGTACCAGCTCCTTCCGTCGACCGGCGGTCGTTCCGCTCGCGGGTCGTCCGCCGTCTCGCCGCGGCGTGCGCCACCCTGACCGCGCTCGGCGTGCTCGCGGCGCCTGCCGTCCTGCCGTCCGGGTCGAGTGCGGCCGCCCTCGACTTCCCGTACGTCAACCAGTTCTCCAGTGCGTCCGGCGGTGCCCTGCACGGTGACGCCGCGGTGTCCGGCGGCCGGCTGCGGCTCACCGACGACGTCCGGAACCAGGCGGGAGCGTGGTCGACGAACGACACGTTCCCGTCCGACACCGGGCTCGAGATCGAGTTCACGTACGCGATGCACACCGAGAAGGACGACCCCGGGGCCGACGGCCTGCTGCTGTACCTGGCCGACGGCGCAGCGGCACAGGGCGTCGGGTCCTTCGGCGCCGGTCTCGGGTACGCCTGCCGCAAGGAAGCGACCGAGGGCGGTGGCCGGGAGTGCGACCTGCCGGGCGTCCCCGGGGGCTTCGCCGCCGTCGCGATCGACCACTACGGCAACTTCTCGTCACGCATCAACGGGTCCGGTCCCGGAGCACAGCCCGACCACGTGGTGGTCCGGGGCTCCGGCAACGGGACCGAGGGCTACCGGTACGTCGCCGGTGCCGCAGCACCCGGTGGCACCGTGACGGCCGGATCCACGCCCCGGACGGTCCGGATCACCCTGCTGCCCGACGACGACGGCGGGCTCGCGGTCTCCGTTCGGCTGCAGGTCGGCTCGACCATGCGCACCGTGCTCGACTCGGTCCCGCTGCACGGCGACGGGCAGGCCGCGCTGCCGAGCACGCTGCGCCTCGGGTTCGCCGGGGCCACCGGCAGTCACGTCGACAAGCACGAGGTCGACGCGCTCCGGGTCTGGAAGCCGGCGGACCTGTCCGTCGAGCACGACCTGCCCGCGATCGCGACGGCGGGCGAACCGCTCCGCTACACCGTGACGGCGCGGAACCCCGGCCCGAACGCCGCCGACCCGAGTCCGCTGCAGGTCGACGTGCCCGACGGCGTCGAGGACGTCACCTGGACCTGCACGGCCGCGGACGGCTCCGCCTGTGCGACCCTGTCGGGCACCGGTGACGTCGCGACCGACCTGTCGTTGCCCCGAGGGGGTTCCGCCGTCGTCACGATCGAGGGCCGGGTGGCCGAGGGCACGTCCGGAGCGCTGGAGAGCGTTGCGACCATCGCCCCGCCGACCTCGTTGTCCGACACGAACGAGGCCGACAACGCCTCGCGGGCGACCACCACGGTCACTGCCCCCGTGATCGCCGCCGACGTCGAGACGGACAAATCGGTGTCGCCGTCGACCGTCCGGCCCGGTGACGAGGTCGAGTACCTCGTGACGGCCCGGAACCGGGGGCCGTCGGTGGCGCAGCAGGTCGGGGCGGTCGACGACCTGCCCCAGGCCATGCGGTTCGTGGGCTCCGACGACGGGTGCACGGCCGAGGGGCAGCGGGTGACCTGCAGCTCCGACGTGTCGCTCGAGGTGGGCGAGACCCTGGACTTCCGCATCCGCGCCGAGCTCGACCCCGCGTACCAGGGGGACGGCTCCGACGTGGTGAACGTGGCGACGGCGACCTCGCCGACCGACGCGGACGGCGGCGACCCGTCCACCGGCGTCGCGATCGTCGTGGGCCCGGACGACGAGGGGCCCGCGCCGAGCCCCGTGCCGACGACCGGGCCGGCTCCGGACGACGGGGACGCCGGTGGTGACGGTTCCGGTGGCGACGACGGTGACGGCGCCGGTGCCGACGACGGCGGAGCCGGTGACCCCGCAGCCGACCGTCGGGCGGCTGCCCCCGTGGGAGCCCTCGCCTACACCGGCGCCGAAGGGCTCGGGCTCGCCGCGGCGCTCGCTGCCCTGGCCGCCGCCGCCGGGTCCGTGTGCTGGTGGCTCGCCCGACGTCGTGCTCGTCGGAACGCGCCGACCGACGACCCGCAGCAGCCCTGAGACCGCCGGGACGGCACCGGAGGCGGTGTCGTCCCGGTGCGCGGGTGTGGACGTCCACAGGGGGGTCGAGTCCGCTCCGGTCGGGCGTCCACCCCACCGGCGGTAGGATCGGATCCACGATCCGCATGCCCGAAAGAGGTCTCGTGTCCGACACCGTGGACGACGCCACCACCGTGGAAGACGCGACCCAGCGCGCGCGGTACTGGCCGATCCCGATCCTCCGGGCGGTCCCCGCAGCGGTCGTCGCGATGGTGATCACCTTCTCGACCAACCACGCCGCGGGCTACGGTCTCCTGCTGTTCGGCGGCTTCGCCCTGGTCGAGGGCCTCGTGCTCCTGTTCGGCGGGATCTCCCGACTGCCCCTCGACGGTCGATCGCGTCGCACGACCCTGCTCCAGGCCGTCATCACCCTGCTCGCCGCCGTCGCCGCGTTCGCGTGCAACGGGTTCGGGCTGCCGGCCTTCATCACGGTCATCGTCGCGTTCGCGGTGCTGACCGGGGCCCTCGAGCTGTCGCAGGGGCTCCGTGCCCGGCGACGCTCGCCCTTCGCTCGCGACTGGACCACGATCGGCGGCCTCACGCTGTTGCTCGCGGTCGCCTTCCTCGTCACGCCGCCGGACTACTCCCAGCAGCTCGGTGGCGTGGAGCAGGTCACCGGCACCCTCGACGCCTCGATCGTGCTCGTCGGCCTGCTCGGCGCGTACCTCGCCATCACGGCCGTCTTCCACGTGATCGCCGGCCTCTCGCACAAGTGGGGCACGGCCACGCCGGCCGTCGCCCCGGACGGAGCACCACACGCATGACCACCCCCAGCCGTCGTGACCGTCTGCGCCCGGTCGAGCTCCTCGGGATCTCCGCGATCATCGCGGTGTTCACCGGGCTCGTCGTGCTGTTCTCGACGCGGGAACTGCAGCTGGCCGTGATCTTCCTCGGCGTCGCGTTCATCGTGGTCGTCGTCGTGCTCGCGATGCTGCAGCTCGCCTCGTCGAGCGAGCAGGACGACAACGACATGCTCGGCGGGCACAAGACGCCGGGCGAGGGCGACGGCGACGACTTCCACTGACGGCTGATGTCTGACAGCTGACGGCTCCGGTCGGACACGCCCGAGATCACGAATCCGCCACGGTCCTGTCAGGATCGCGGGTCCTGCCGACACCTCTGAGTGAAGGAGGTGGGATGTGGACGTGACGACCGGCACCGACACGGACGAAGGACTCGTCCGTGCGATGGCACAAGGGGACACCGGCGCGCTCGCCCGGGCGTTCGACCGGTACGCCGCCACCCTCACCCGCTACGCGTGGGCGCTCGTCGACGACCGGTCCGACGTCGAGGAGATCGTGCAGGACGCTTTCCTGACGCTCTGGCAGCGCGCCGCGACCCTCGAGCTGCCGACGGACACGGTGCTGCCGTGGCTGCTCGTCGTGTGCCGAAACCACGCCTTCAACACCGGGCGCAAGCAGGCCCGGCGCCGCACGGACGAGCTCCCGGAGCACCTCGCCTCGCCCGCCGACCACGACGAGGCCCGCGAGACCCTGCGCTGGGTCCGCGCCGAGATCGCCGCGCTCCCGGACCTCGACCGCCGCATCTGCGAGCTCTGCCTGCTCGAGGGGCACTCGTATGCCGAGGCCGCCGAACTCCTCGGACTCACGGTCGGCGCGGTCACCCAGCGGGTGTCCCGCAACCGTCGACGACTCAAGAAGGTGGTGATGCACGATGAACACTGAGCCTCCGCAGGGAGACGACCTGCAGCGCATGCTCGTCTCGATGAAGCAGAACGTCCTCGAACGTGCCACCCCGCTCCCGAAGCGTCGTCGGGGCCGGTCCGGGATCGTCATCGGTGTCGTCGCGCTGCTCGCCGTCGGCACCGCGACCGGTGCGGTCGCCCTGACCCTGTCGCAGCAGAACGCCGACCCGGTCGCCGCTCCCACCCAGACCCAGCAGCCCGAGCCCGCGCCGTCCTCCACGACGCCGAGCTCCGCCCCGATCACGGGTGCCCCGGTCCCGAAGCCCACCCCGACGTCGACACCGACCCCCGCCGCGGCGACGATCCCGGCGACGTGCCGCGACATGGTCCCGGCAGAGGACTACACCCGGCTCTTCGGGGAGACTCCGCTGACCGAGATCTCGAAGGCGAAGGACGGGACGGCCGGCGGCGATGGTGAGGACGTCACCTGGGCGAACGGCGAGTCGAAGATCATCTGCACGTGGGCAGATCCCCGAGCCGACGTCAGTGGGCTCACCATGACCGTCGGGACGGCCGGGCCCGGGGCCGCGGACGTGCTCGCCACCAGTCCGCTGGAGTGCGAGGACCGCGACGGCGGGCGGGTGTGCCAATCATCCGTCCCGGCCGAGGCTGCCCCGGTGGACCAGGTCTCCACCTTCTTCCTGCGCGACGACACCTTCATCGTGATCCGGCAGGCGAACTTCCCGACGAACGGGCTGCTGGACGCCGTGGTCGGGGAGATCTGGGGGGACTGACGGCCCGGAGGCACGTGGCGGACCCGACCCGTGCCTCCAGTTCGTCGGTGGTCAGATCGTGAGCAGGAACGGTCGCCTCGCGCACCGTGACGCGACCGTTCCTGCTCACGAAGCACAGCTGAGCGCGACCGCGTCACCCCACCCGCGCCGCCACGATGTCGCGCGCCAGCGTCCGGACCGCGCGGCTCGGCTCCGGGGACGTCCGGACCGCCAGGCCGATGCGGAGCGGGTCGACCTCGTCCTCCAGATCGAGCACCGCTCCGTCGTACCGCACCCCTGAGTCCGGCACGACCCCGACGCCGAGCCCGGCCGAGGCGAACCGGATCACTGCTGGCATGTCGTTCATCTCCGCGACGATCCGCCGACGGATGCCGAGCCGCTCGAGTGCCCCGTCGAGGATGATCCGGTTGCCGAACCCGTGCGCGGTGTCGACGAAGGGTTCATCGGCGAGTTCGGCGAGCGACACCGACGACCGGCCGGCGAGCGGGTGGTCCGCCGCGGTGAACACCCGGAACGGCATCTCCCGCAACGGCTCCACGACGACGCCGGCGGGCACGGAGGGCAGGCCCGTGTAGGCGATGTCGAGCCGCCCGGCGACGAGGTCCTGCACGAGGCCGGTCGTCCCCGACGGCGAGGTCATCAGCTCCACGGCGACGAGCGGGTGCTGCCGCCGGAACCGCTGCAGCACGCCCGTCAGGTCGACGATGTCCATGCTCGTGAAGATGCCGAGCCGCACCCGGCCCCGCAGGTCGGCGTCGTCAGCGGTAGCCAGGTCGCGCATCCGGTCGAGGGACTCGAGCACCGCGCGGGCGTGGGGGAGCAGGTCCTCGCCGGCGGGGGTCAGCACGAGCTGTCGTCCGGTGCGATCGAAGAGCCGCACCCCGAAGCTGCGCTCGAGCGAGGCGATGCCCGCGGACACCGTGGACTGCGCGGCCCAGAGCCGTTCCGCCGCCCGGGTGACGCTGCTCTCGGCGGCGACGGTGACGAACTGTTCGAGCAGTCGGGTCTCCATCGTCCGAGTATCGAGCAGATCGATCGCGCACATCAAGCGCATCCGTTGGACTCGATGCACCGCGAGCGCGATCATCGGAGCATGTCAACCGTCACCGACACCCCGACGGGCACCGTCCCCGCCACCACCGCCGCTCCCGCATCCGCGAGCGACCGTGTCGTCGCCCCGCGCGGACGCCGTGTCCACACCCGTCGGCGCCACGGTTTCGGCTTCTGGGTCGTCGCCTTCGCGTTCCTCGCGGTGATGGCCTTCGCGACCGTCCCCGCACCCCTGTACGTCATCTACCAGGCCCGCGACGGCTTCCCGACCTTCACCACGACGGTGATCTTCGCGGCGTACGGGGTCGGGGTCGTCGGGTCGCTGTACCTGGCGGGGCACCTCAGCGACGTGCACGGACGCCGTCCGCTCATCCTGGTGTCGATCGCCCTCGAACTCGTCGCCGCCGTGCTGTTCCTGCTCTGGAACGACGTCACCGGCCTCATCGTCGCCCGGCTCGTGACCGGCCTCGGCGTCGGGACGCTGACGGCGACCGCGACGGCACACCTCGGTGAGCTCCGGGTCCGTGCCACCGGGTCGAGCGACTCCGCGAAGGGCGCGAGCGTCGCCGCCGGCGCCGTGAACCTCGGTGGTCTGTCGCTCGGCGCCCTGGTCGGCGGAGCGCTCGCCGAGTTCGTCGGGCAGCCGCTCATGGTCCCGTACGTCGTGTTCGTGATCGCGCTGGCCGTCGCGTTCGTGCTCGTGCTGGCCGCACCGGAGACGGTCGACCGTCCCGAGCAGCCCGTGGCCTACCGTCCGCAGCGCATGCAGGCTCCCGAGGGGCAGGGCGCCGCGTTCTGGGCCGCCGGCGCAGCCGCGTTCGCCGCGCTCGCCGTGCAGGGCCTCTTCACCTCGGTCGCGCCGAGCTTCCTCGGCACCACGTTCCACGTCACCGACCGCCTGGCCGCCGGGGCCACGACCTTCGGGGTCTTCGCCGCGAGCGCGCTCTCGCAGATCGTCTTCGCCCGACTGTCGCAGCGTGCACAGATCCGGCTCGGCATGGTGCTCCTGGTCGTCGGACTGGTCGTCCTCGCCGTCGCCGCGGTCCTGCTGCAGGTCGCCGGGTTCATCGGCGGCGGGGTCGTCGCGGGAGCCGGCGTCGGCCTGCTGTTCCGCGCGGCGATCGGCAGCGCCGCAGCACTGGTCGGCCCGGAGCGTCGGGGCGGCGTGCTCGCCGCCACGTTCCTCATCGCCTACGCCGGGCTCACGGTGCCGGTCGTGGCCGTCGGGGCGGCGCTGCTGGTGATCCCGACGCTCCCCGTCCTGATCGGGTACGTGGTGCTCGTCGCCGTCCTGGCCGTCGTCGCCGGCACCCGGCTGGCCGCGCGCGCCTGACGCGTGCCGGGCCTCCCCTCCGCCCGGAACCAGGTTCCGGACACCGCACCACGCGATCGCGCGGTGCCGTGTCCGGAGCCTGGTTCCGTCGTGCGGTCGAACTCCCGGCATACTGGGCGCGTGCCCCGGAACCGCAACCGTCCCGTGATCACCGGCGTCGCGGCCGTGGTGGCCGCCGGTCTCCTCGCCGGCGGGTTGTTCCTGACGGCACGGCAGGGCGCGGACGACCCCACCATCGGTGCCGGCTCGGCCTCACGGACGCCGAGCGACGCGCCGCCGGCCGCCGGTGACGGCACCGTCACGATCACCCGCACCGGGCCGGACATGCCCGGCAGCACCGCGCTCGGCCGGTGCGACACCACGACCCAGGCGGCCGTCGCGCAGTACGAGACCGAGGCCCTGGGCCGCGTCACCCTGCAGTGCGGCACCGCTGCCCAGGGGTACGAGCACATCCGGGTGCGGCACACCGCCGACTGGCAGGACGTCGTCACCGGGCACGGCTCGCGCGACTGGGACGACGCCATGCTCACCGCGGTGCAGACGGCGCTCGAGGACCCGCGCCCCGGGTTCCCGCTCGACGCCGGCGACGGCAAGGTCTGCTACGCCGCACCCGTCCGGTTCGACGACGGTTCACGCCCCGACGACGAGCCCTGGGTCAAGGTGATCGTCTCGGCCACCACCGACCGGGTGATCACGGCGTACCCCACGCGCACCGACGACTGCTGACGCGGTGGGCGGCGGCGCTGCCCACTGACGCCGAACGACACCGCCGATGTCGTCCGACATCGGCCCTGTCGCAACCGGTGCCACGCAACAGTCCGCGTGTGCACGAAGCGACGATGTCGTCGTCGTACGACGTCGACACTGTCGTTCGGCGTCGCCACCCCCGCCGCAGCGCCCCCGATCGCGAGATCCGCACGCCCGAGCGCGGACCCTACGCGTGCACCTCGTACTCGTGCCGCCGGTGCGACACCGGCTCCAACTGGAACGTCGAGTGCTCCACCGGCACGTCGAAGTGCTCCGCCACGCACCGCTGCAGCTCGTCGAGGATCGCCGGGGCGTGCGCCGTCGAGAAGCAGTGGTCGTCGACGACCACGTGCGCGGTCAGGTTCGGCACCCCGGTCGCCACGAGCGTCGCGTGCAGGTCGTGCACCGCGATGACGTGGTCGAGCTCGAGGATGTGGCCACGCACGTCGTCCAGGTCGAGCCCCGGCGGCGTCGACTCGAGCAGCACGTTCGCGGTCTCGCGCAGCAGCCGGATCGCCCGCGGCAGGATGAGCAGGCCGATCAGGATCGCGGCGACGGAGTCCGCCCGCTCCCACCCGGTCAGCATGAGCACGACCGCGGCGATGATGACGGCGACCGACCCGAGGGTGTCGTTGAGGACCTCGAGCCGGGCGGCGCGCGAGGTGAACCCCTCGCCCGAGGCCCGCAGCAGCACCGCGTAGGCCACCAGGTTGCCGACGAGGCCGACGATGCCGAAGACGAGCAGCGGCCCGGAGTGGATCTCTTCCGGCACGAACAGCCGCTGCACCGCCGAGATGATCACGTAGACCCCGACGGCGAGCAGGATCGCGGCCTGTGCGGTGGCCCCGAGGACCTCGGCCCGCTGGAAGCCCCAGGTGCGCTGCGCGGTCGGGGACCGGCGGGCGAGCCGCGTCGCGACGAGCCCGATGCCGAGTCCGCCGGTGTCGACGACCATGTGCCCGGCATCGACGAGCAGCGCGAGCGAACCCGTGACCACGGCGCCCACGACCTCGGCGAGCAGGATGCCCGCCGAGATGCAGAACGCGATGAGCAGGGCGCGCTCCGAGGCGTGCCCGACGCCGTGCCCGTGGTCGTGTCCCATGCCTCTGATGGTAGAGCGCTCGTATCTGACCCGGCCGACGTCTTCGGAGGGAGAGAGCAACGAGTCCTATGTGGACTGTGGCAAGTATTCCATGTATGCCAAGCATGCCAAGTATGCTGTGCACATGGAAACCGGCGAACTTCGTAAGCTCATTGCCGAGATGCGCCGCATCCACGGTGAACCGGATCTTGTCGAGGCCAAGAGCGGACGAGGCGGCTATCCGAAGACAGTGGTGGATTCTATAGTCGCGTTCGCGAACACGAACGGTGGAACGATCATCATCGGCGTCGATGAGGAGCAGGACTTCGCCGTCGTCGGGGTGCAACAGCCAGCCGCGTACCGGGATGCCGTCATCAATCAGGCCCGAGATGGCGTCGTTCCACCGGCTGATGTCACCGTCGATATTGTGGACCTCGACGGTGACCAGGTCGTCGTGGTCGACGTGCCCGAAGCAGAGGCTTCGCAGAAGCCCCTGCACCTCGCGTCGAAGGGGCCGTCCACCGGTGCCCTCGTCCGCACCGGCGACGGGGATCGACGAATGACCGCAGCGGAGATCGGCCTTCTCTACTCCACGCGGACCCAACCGGTGTTCGACCGCCAGCCGATCCCAGGAGCCTCGTTTTCCGATCTCGACCGAGGTGTCCTCGGCAGAACGCTCGAGCGGATCCGCAGCACGGCTGCTTCGCTTCGTACTGATGACGATGAAACCGTACTCGTCCGCATCGGCGCTGCGCTTCGAACCGACGATGTGATCCAGCCCACCCTGGCAGGCCTCCTGGCCTTCGGAGTGTACCCGCAACAGTGGTTTCCGCAGCTCATGGTGAGCTTTGTTTCATTCGCCCCCGATCAGTCGCCCGAGCGTTTTCTCGACAACGTCACAATCCGGGGAAGCATCCCCGCGATGATCGCTGAGACAGTGGCGTCGGTTCGCCGGAACCTGGCAGCCCGGGCGACGGTGACCGGCGAGGGACGCGCTGATCGGCTGGACTTCTCGCTCGAAGCAGTGCGGGAAGCGGTGGCGAACGCACTCATCCATCGGGATTACAGCGGCATCACGGAAGGCACGCAGGTGCAGGTCGAGCTCTACCCGGATCGGCTGGTGGTGAGAAGTCCCGGTGGGTTGTACGGTCCGATTGCGCTCGAGGAACTCGGCGAACCAGGAGTGTCGTCGTCACGCAACGGGACGCTCGTCTCGTTGCTGTCCGACACGTTCATTCCCGGCAGTGATCGGCTTGTCGCGGAAAACCGGGCGTCCGGTATTCCTGCCATCGTGCGGGAGTCGCGTCAACTCGGTCAGCCGAGGCCAGAGTTCGACAGCAGCATCAGTTCGTTCACGGTGAGCATGTCGAGTTCCGCGCTGCTCGATGACGAGGTTTACCGAAGGATCGAGCGGCTCCAGATCCCTGGAAGAACGCGTGAGAAGGACATCGCTCTGGCGATGCTTCTGCGAGCTCCGATCACGAACGAAATGCTCCGGGAGTGGGGCATGGACCGGATAGTCGCCGGAGGTGTCCTCCGCGACCTTGTCGACATCGGGGTCGCGGTGAAGCGGGGAGGTCGTCGGTACGCCAGCTACGTCCTCGACGACTCAGCACGTGCAGCTTCCGAACCAACGGCCGAACGTGTGCAAGGCGATACCTCCGACAGAGCGCGGCCGGTTGACACCCTGCCGAGCACGGAGTCGGTGTTCGCTGTGCTTCGCGCGGAGGACCGGCTGTCGGCCCGCGCGATCGCGGAACGAACGGGATTGCACCGGCGAACGGTTCTGAATGTCCTCAATTCTGCCATCGACGACGGCGATGTTCTTCCGCATGGAGCGCCGCGGAGCCCGCAGCGGACATACTCATTGTGGCGATGAAACATCGGTCGCCCTACGAGCTGTCCACACCGCCGGACGTGCTGGCCGGGCTGCACCCGCGACTCCGCACGTACTTCGGCGAGGTCCGGCCCGGGCACGTCGGCCGCGGCGAGGGTGTCTTCGACGTCGTCGGCACCCCACGTCGGTGGCTCTGGCCGGTGCTCGCGGTGTTCGCCCGCGACTCCGTCATGTTCCCGGTCTGGGAGCGGGACGTCCCGTTCGCGGTCGAGAACCGGCCGGCTCGCGTCCGTCGTGGACCCGGCACCGGCCTGGAGGCCCGGGTCGCCGTCCGCGCGCACCGCACCTTCCGGTTCCGCTCCGGGAGCCGCACGATGGTGGACGCCATCACCGCCGAACCGGACGGCCTGGTCGACCACCTGGGTCGCCACGGGCGCGTCAGCGCGCGTCTGCGGGCGCAGGTCGACGCGGACGGCCCGGACGCGGGCGCCCTGCGCCTGGTCTCCACGCGTGTGACGTTCCACGCGCTGGGACGCGAGGTGCGCCTCCCGGCCGCCCTGAGCCCGCGTGTGACGCTCACAGAACGATTCGATGACGAAGCCGACCTGCAGCGCGTGTCCCTGGTGCTCACGGCGCCGGTGCTCGGCACGCTGTACCGGTACGAGGGGGCGTTCCGGTACGAGATCGCGCCGGACACAGAACGGGGATGAGATGAGCGACCAGAAGGGCCGCGTCGTGATCGCGGGAGCGAGCGGCTTCGTGGGGCGGTACCTGCGGGACGCCTTCGCCGAAGAGGGGTACCGGGTCGTCACCATCGGCCGGACCGGCGACGCCGTGTGGGGCAACACCATGCGCATCCGGGAACTCGTCGACGGCGCCGCCATGGTCGTGAACATGGCGGGCAAGAGCGTCAACTGCCGCTACGGCCGACGCAACCGCGCGGAGATCATGCGCTCGCGGGTGGACACCACGCTCGAGCTCGCCGAGGCCATCCGCACGTCCGAGCACCCGACGCCGCTGTGGATGAACGCCTCGACCGCAACGATCTACCGGCACGCCGACGACCGACCACAGGACGAAGCGACGGGGGAGATCGGCGAGGGGTTCTCGGTCTCCGTCGCCCGCGCGTGGGAGGACGCCTTCTTCGGCGCCGACCTGCCCGGCACCCGTCGCGTGGCGCTCCGGATGGCGATCGTGTTCGGCGACGGCAGCGCCCTGCTGCCGCTCCTCCGGCTCGCGCAGGCCGGCCTCGGCGGGCCGCAGTACGACGGGCCGTGGGTGCCGACGCGCTCCCGGCTCCGCGCCGGCACGTACCACCACCACCGGCCCACGCACGGTCGGCAGCGCTTCAGCTGGGTGCACATCGCCGACGTCCTCGGGTCGATCCGGTTCCTCCGCGACCACCCGGAGATCGAGGGGCCGGTGAACATCTCGAGCCCGAACCCGTCCGACAACCGCACCGTGATGGCGACCCTCCGCGACGCCGTCGGGCGCCGGTTCGGGGTGCCGACCTGGCGGTGGATGCTCGAGCTCGGGTCGTTCGCGATCCGCACCGAGACCGAACTCGTGCTGAAGAGCCGGTGGGTGGTGCCGACCCGGTTGACCCAGGCCGGCTACGAGTTCCGGTACCCGCACCTGCGCGGGGCGCTCGCCGGGATCATCGCGGAGCGTCGCCAGCACCGGGGCTGAGCGCCGGGTCGAGGTCGCGCGGACTGCCGCTCGCGAGCGGTCCGTGCGGCACGTCGTGCGGCCTCGGCGACACGGCCGCGGCACGTCGTACGCCCTCGGCGACGGGGGCCGGTCGCGGCCCGCGGTCCCGCGCCGGACGTGACGACCACAGCACGGCGGCCACGACGACCGCGCCGGCGAGCACCTCGACCAGGTCGGGCACCTCGCCGAAGGCCGCCCACGACGCGAGCACACCGACCACGGGCACGAGCATCGAGAACGGCGCGACCGTGCTCGAGGGGTAGGCCGCCAGCAGCCGCGACCAGATGCCGTAGCCCACCAGGGTGGCGACGACCACGATGTAGAGCAGGCCGAGGTCGGCGGGCAGCGCGGCCGCCGTGAACGCCGAACCGAGAGCGGTGCCGATGCGGTCCGGGCCCTCGACCACGAGCGACAGCACGACCATCGGGACCGGCGGCACGACGGACCACCACAGGGTCAGGTGCAGCGGGTTCGCGGCCCCCGCCCGCCGGGTCGCGACGTTGCCGATCGCCCACCCCAGCGCACCGCACAGTGCGAGCACGACGGGCAGCAGCGCAGCGGTCTGGGAACGGTGCAGGGCGATCGCGGCGAGTGCGGCCACGGCGACGGTGACCCCGACGACCTGCCTGCCGGTCAGCCGCTCGCGCAGGAACACCCCTGCCAGCACCACCGTGAACGGCGCGGAGGCCTGCAGCACGAGCGAGGCCAGCCCCGACGGCATGCCGGACGCCATGCTGAGGTACAGGAACGAGAACTGCAGCACGCCGAGCCCGAGGCCGACGAGCAGCAGTCGCCCGAACGGGATCCGCGGCCGCGGCACGAACAGCAGCGTCGGGACCGCCAGGATCGTGAACCGCAGCGCCGCGAGCAGGAACGGCGGGAAGTGCTCGAGCGCGAGTGCCGTCGCGGGGAAGTTCAGTCCCCAGACCACGGCGACGACGACGGCGAGGAGGCGGTCTCGGGTGGTCATGCTCCCCATCGTCCCGGCCCGCACGTTGTAGGTCCATCGAAACCTTCACGAACGACGATGTAGGGTCCCTGTATGGTCGACTTCGACGTGCAGCTGCTGGCGGTCCTGCGGGAGCTCGCCGAGCGCGGCAGCGTCACGGCCGTCGCCGAGGCCACCCACCGCACACCGAGCGCCGTCTCCCAGCAGCTGCAGACGCTGCAGCGGCAGGTCGGCGTCCCGCTGGTCGAACGCGTCGGGCGCGGGGTCCGGCTGACCCCGCACGGCGAAGTGCTCGCGGGCCTGGCGTCCGGGGTCGCGACCGCCATCGCGCGGGTGGACGCCGCCTGGCAGGAGCACCTCGGCGGCACGACCGGACCGGTGTCGCTGGCGATCTTCCCGTCGGCGGCGGAACTGCTGCTGCCCGGCGTGCTCACCCGGATGCAGGCACACCCGGGCATCGCGCTGACCCTGGTCGACGTGGACGTCAGCGAGGGGGAGTTCGCACCGCTCGCGGCCGACCACGACGTCGTCGTCGGGCACCGGTCCGACGGCGTCCGCCCGGCCGACCAGGGATCGGTCGACACCGTGCCGCTGCTCCGCGAACCCCTCGACGTGGCCCTGCCGCCCGGGCACGCCCTGGCCGGCCGCGCACGCGTGGGCATCAACGAGGTCGTCGGGGAACGCTGGATCGGCGTGCCGGAGGGCTACCCGATCGACCGGGTGCTGCACGCGATGGCCGCGGCGACGGACACCCCGCCGAGCGTCGCGTTCCGCACGATCCACCTGCCGGTCATCGAGAACCTGGTGGCGGCCGGCCACGGCATCGCACTCGTCCCGCGGTACACGTCGGGGACGCGGGCGGCCGGGCGCTTCCACCTGGCGGAGCTCGCCGACGTCCGTGCCGGACGCCGCATCGAGGCACTGGTCCGCCCCGACCGTGCCGTCCGTCCCGTGGTGCGCACCGTCCTGGAGGCGCTGGTCGCCGTCGCCCTGGACGTCACCACCTGAGACGGTGGCGCCCACTGCCGGGCGCACGCCGTGCCTCCAGGCCGCCTGTCAGCGCACCTGGAACGTCAGCGCACCTGGAACGTCAGCGCACCTGGAACGGCGTGCCGAGCGGCAGGCGCTCCGCCAGCGCCGTGATGTCGGCGTTGTGCATGCGGATGCAGCCGTGCGAGGCGGCGGTGCCGATGCTCGACGTGTCCTCCGTGCCGTGCAGCCCGATCTGGCCGGGGCCACCGCCGAACGAGTTGAGCACGTCCGAGAACGCCGTCGTGCCGTACGCGTACGGGCCGTAGCCCTCGTTGGTCGGTGCGAGCAGCTCGGTCAGCGCGAACCGGCCGGTCGGCGACGGTGTGCCGCCGGTGCCGGTGGCGACGGGGTAGCTGTCGACGACCTTGCCGTCCTTGTACAGGTCGAGCGTCTTCGTCGAGCGGGTGACGACGATCGCGTACGGGTCCTCGGTCAGGGTGACGGCGCTGGTCGGCACCCAGCCGGTGCTGCCGTTCGGGCGCTGTGCGAGCTGCACCTCCGCCCAGCCGTCCTGCTGGTCGACGACCCGGAAGACGAGCGGGGCACCGGACGCCTGCGGGTTCTCGAGGGTCTGTGTCGCCGTGCCGCCCGCGCTCGCGCTGACCGGGACGGACGCGCCGGTCACGGCGGCGACCGTGGTGCTGGCCGGGGCGTCGAGCGCGTCGACGGGTGCTGCCGACCGGGTCGGCTCCGGTGTCGTCGTCGGGGTGGGCGTCGGTGCCGCGATGGACCGGGTGGGGGTCGGGGCGGGCGCGGCTGACAGGGGACCGAGCGCGACGAACGCGACGGCCCCCGCACAGACGACCGCCACGGCGGCGGCGATCACAGTCGCACGCCGCCGTGGCTCGGTCGGGAGGATCGGCAAGATCAGCCCGTGAAGTTCGCCGTTCCGGGCACCGGGACGGCGACCGGTGCCGTGCCCGGGTCACCGGCAGCGGCCGGGTCGGCCGTGACGGTGAGCGCGGCCTGCGCGGCCTGCGCCGACGAGGCGCCGACGAGACCGACGCTGTACGCGCCGGCGGTGTTCACGAAGTCGGCGGGCAGGACGATGGTGCCGGAGACGTTGCCGTCGGCGTCGGCGCGGAACGCGACCCCGGGGATGTCGGTGCCCTGGGCGCCGGTGCCGACTCCGGCGCCGACGAGCTCGTTCGGAGCGAAGCCCGAGCCCTGGATGCGGACTCCGGTGGTGGTGGCCTCGGTCAGCGTGGCCGTCGGGGTGAGGAGCTCGGCGGCCGCGGTGGGCTGCGGCGTGAAGTAGGTCGTGGTGTCGTCGACGCGGAGCGCGGAGATCGAACCGCTGGCGTCGGCGGCGAGGGACTGACCGTTCGCCTCGAGCGGGGCGGCGAGGCTCTTCAGCTCGCTGCTGGGCAGCGCGGTCGGTGCCGGGGTGCCGTCGACGGTCGGTGCCGGGGTGGGCTCGTCGGTCGGAGCGGGCGTCTCGGTCGGCTCGGGCGTCGGCGGGGCCGTGGTGTCGGCGGCGACGTCGATGCCGACGTAGACGACGTACCCGACGACCTGCGCGTCGGCGGCCTCGAGGTCGGCCGTGAGCTCCGTCGTCGACTCGACCTCGCCGGTCGCGGGGTCGATCCAGTTGCTGGTGCCGTCGGAGATGCCGACGCCGTCACCGGTCTCGGGCGCGTCCGTGGCGAAGACCACGGTCTGCGCGCTGGTGTCGCCGCCCTCCTGGACCGCGAGACCGAAGCTCGTCGCGCCGGTGGTCGTCATGCTGATGCCGGCGGCGAGGGCGGGGACGCTGCTCGCGGGCACGGGCTCGTTCAGGCCGCGGACCAGGCCGACGGCCTCGCCCTCGGAGACGGACAGGCCGTCCTCGTCCAGCGTGGCGTGGTCGGTGATCGAACCGCCACCGTCCAGGTCGGTCACGGACGCCCAGTACCACTGGTCGGTCAGCGGGAAGGTGCCGGTCGGCGCGGCGGTGAAGTCGTCGGCCGAGTCGGTCCAGGTGACGATGGCCGAAGCAGCGGTGCTCGTCACCAGGGCGGTCGAGACCGTCGGGACGAGGGCGGCGGAGACGCCGAGCACGGTGGCGCCGACGGCGGCCGCGGTGATGCGAGAACGAAGCACGGTGTGGAGATCCATCCGGTCAGTGGACAGGGTGCATCCACTGCGACGCCCCCCGTGCTGAGATGTACTCAGCGATACGAACCTATCGAACCGCTCAGGATTCCGCACCCCCCGGACGCGGATCCGATGACGGACCGACGACCGTCCGGCCGCCGGTCCGTCGTGCTCAGACGTCGAGGTGGTCGACCAGCTCGTCCGCCAGGCCCGTGTAGGTCGCCGGCGTCAGGTTGGTCAGCCGGGCCTTCGCGCCGTCGGAGATGTCCAGACGGTTCACGAACACGATGAGGTCCTGCTGGCTCACCCGCTTGCCGCGCGTGAGCTCCTTGAGCATCGCGTAGGGGTCCTCGATGTTCGACTGCCCGGCGGTGACCTCGGCACGGATGACCGTCTGGATCGCCTCGGCGAGGACCTCCCAGTTGTGGTCGAGGTCGTCGGCGAGCTTGACCTCGTTCACGGCGATCTCGCCCAGTCCGCGGCGCAGGTTGTCGAGCGCGAGCAGCGAGTGCCCGAACGCGACGCCGATGTTCCGCTGCGTGGTGGAGTCGGTCAGGTCGCGCTGCAGCCGGCTCGTCACGAGGGTCTCGGACAGCGTCGAGAAGAGCGCCGACGAGATCTCGAGGTTCGCCTCGGCGTTCTCGAACTTGATCGGGTTGATCTTGTGCGGCATCGTCGACGAACCGGTCGCACCCGCGACGGGGATCTGCGTGAAGTACCCCATCGAGATGTAGGTCCACACGTCGGTGGCCAGGTTGTGCAGGATCCGGTTGGCGTGACGCACCCGGTCGTAGAGCTCGGCCTGCCAGTCGTGCGACTCGATCTGCGTGGTGAGCGGGTTCCACGTCAGGCCGAGGCCCTCGACGAACTCGCGGGACAGCGCGGGCCAGTCGGCCTCGGGGTCGGCGGCGAGGTGTGCTGAGAAGGTGCCGGTCGCGCCGGAGAACTTGCCGAGGTACTCGCCGCCCTCGATCTGGGCGAGCACGCGCTCGAGCCGGTAGACGACGACCGCGAGCTCCTTGCCGAGCGTCGTCGGGGTGGCCGGCTGACCGTGCGTGTGCGAGAGCATCGGCACGCTCCGCAGCTCGACGGCGAGCGTCCGGAGCTTCTCGAGCACGGCACGGAAGCCGGGCAGCCAGACCTGGTCGACGGTGTCCCGCACGGTGAGTGCGTAGGACAGGTTGTTGACGTCCTCGCTCGTGGCGGCGAAGTGGGTGAGTTCGGCGATCGCGTCGAGCCCGAGCTCGGACAGCCGGCGGCGCACGAAGTACTCCACGGCCTTGACGTCGTGACGGGTCGTCGCCTCGATCTCGGCGAGCTCCGCGATCTGGTCCTGGCCGAAGGTCTCGACGATCCGGCGCAGTGCTGCCTTGTCGTCGACGCTGAGCGGCGAGGTGGTGAACATCGCGTGGTCGGTCAGGAAGATGAGCCACTCGACCTCGACCACGATGCGCGCGCGGTTGAGGCCGGCCTCGGAGAGGTGCTCGCCCACCGTGTGCACGATCGGGTAGTAGCGCCCGTCGAGCGGGCTGATCGGCTGCGGGGGAAGGGGGGTCATGGGGCTCCCTGACGGACTGCCGGCTCGAGCTGGTGGAAGAGCGCCCGGCAGGCCCGTTCGACGGTCGAGAGCACTCGGTCGAACTCGTGCCGGTCCGCGTAGTACGGGTCCGGCACGTCGGCCTGCTGGGGCCAGGCGGCGTCGTACCGCAACAGGAGCGTCACCTTGGCGGAGTCGTCCATGGTCGGGGCCCACGAACGCAGGATGCGCTCGTGGGAGCGGTCGAGTGCGACCACCAGGTCGAGGTCCGGGAACCGGTCCGGGTCGAACTGACGGGCGCGATGCCTGCTGCCATCGTATCCGCGCGCCGCCAGCGCTGCGATCGTGCGCTCGTCGGCGGGTTCGCCGACGTGCCAGTCACCGGTGCCGGCCGACTCCACCTGGAACCGGTCGGCGAGGCCGGCGTCCGCGGCGATCTGCGCGAACACGACACCGGCCATGGGGGAGCGGCAGATGTTACCGCTGCAGACGAACGAGACGCGGAACGGGGCGTCGACGTCCTGGGTCATGAGCACATCATGACGCAGGGCGGGGTCCTCCGCGAGGTCCGCCGGGGTCACGCCCGCTGGCGGTTGAGCACCGGGCGGGCGAAGAGCCCGATCAGCCAGGCGAAGACCGCGAGCACGAAGGCACCGACGATGCCCCAGCCGAAGGAGTCGACCTCGAGCCCGAAGCCGAACGCCTCCGAGATGCCCGCGACGATGAGCAGCAGGATCGCGTTCACGACGAACGAGATGAGCCCGAGCGTGAGGATGTAGAGCGGGAACGCCACGATCCGGATGAGCGTTCCGATCACCGCGTTCACGAGACCGAACACGAACGCCACGAGCAGGAAGGTGAGGACGGTCGCAGTGGTCCCGCCGTCACCGAACGGCGTCACGGAGACGCCGCTGACGATGAGCGTGGTGAGCCAGAGCGCGAGGGCGTTGACGACGAGGCGGACGAGGAATCGCATGCGCCCATGATGCCCTCGTTCCCCTCGTGGGTGCCGTGGGCCTGCCGGTAGCCTGAACCCGTGAGCGAGCAGCGTGTGCACATCCGGCCCGAGGTGGCCGTCCTCCCCGCGTACAAGCAGGGGCGACAGGCGTCCGACTCCGCCTTCAAGCTGTCGAGCAACGAGAACCCGTTCCCGCCGCTCCCCGGGGTCGTCGAGGCCGTGCAGGCCCAGACCTCGTACAACCGCTACCCCGACGCCACCGCCCTCGCCCTGCGCGCCGTGCTGGCCAACCGCTTCGGGCTGACCGCCGAGCAGGTGCACGTCGCCCCGGGCAGTGTCGCGATCCTGCACGAACTCGCCCGCGCGACCTCGGGCCCCGGCGACGAGATCGTCTACGCGTGGCGCTCGTTCGAGGCGTACCCGGGCGTCGTCACGGTCGCCGGCGCCACCAGCGTGCAGGTGCCGAACCGCGCCGACGGTGGGCACGACCTCGACGCGATGGCCGCGGCCGTCACCGAGCGCACCCGCATGGTGCTCGTCTGCTCGCCGAACAACCCGACGGGGCCGATCGTGACCGCCGCGGAGTTCGACGCGTTCATGGCCGCGGTGCCGCAGTCGGTGCTGGTCGTGCTCGACGAGGCATACGCCGAGTTCGTGACCGACGAGGCCGCCGTGCACGGTCACCCGCTGCTCGCCGCGCACCCCAACCTCGTGGTCCTCCGCACCTTCTCGAAGGCGTACGGGCTCGCCGGGCTCCGCGTGGGCTACGCGCTCGGTCCGGACTACGTGCTCGACGCCGTCCGGGCCTGCGCGATCCCGCTGTCCGTGACCGCCCAAGGCCAGGCGGCGGCGCTCGCCAGCCTGGAACGCGAGGCCGAGCTGCTCGAGCGCGTGACCGAGATCGCCACCCTGCGCGACCGGATCGTCGTCGAGCTCCGGGCACAGGGCTGGGACGTCCCCGACGCCCAGGGCAACTTCCTCTGGCTGCCGACGGGCGAGCGGACGGCGACCGCGGCGGCCGCGTTCGAGGACGCCGGCATCATCGTCCGGGCCTTTCCGCCAGAGGGCATCCGCATCTCGATCGGCGAGCACGAAGCTGTGGAAACGCTCCTCCAAACAGCCCGCTCACTTGTGGGGGACCTCCAGGTGGCCGACTAGTGCCTGGCGCTACGCTGGCCCGCATGTCATTCCGCGCCGCGGCTCCCGCGACGACCACCGTCCGGCTCCTCGACCCCGAGGGTCGGTTCGTGGAGACCGACGAGAACGCCGAGTTCGCCGCCGCCGCGCGGGCGATCCCCGACGAGACCCTGCTGGCGATGCACCGCCGCATGGTGCTCACCCGTCGGTTCGACCACGCCGGCCACAACCTCCAGCGCACCGGCCAGCTCGGCCTGTGGGTGCCCAGCCACGGGCAAGAGGCGGCACAGACCGGCTCCGCCTTCGCCCTGCGCGCCCAGGACCACGTGTTCCCGTCGTACCGCGAGCACGCCGTCACCATGCACCGCGGCGTCGAGCCGATGGAGATCATCGCGATGTACCGCGGGCAGACCCACGGCGGGTGGGACCCGGACCAGCGCGGCAACACGCACATCTCCACGCTGGTGATCGGCTCGCAGACCCTGCACGCCACCGGGTACGCGCTCGGCCAGAAGCTCGACGGCGACGTCGGCACGGGCGACCCGGACCGCGACGCCTGCTCGATCGTCTACTTCGGCGACGGCGCCACCAGCCAGGGCGACGTGAACGAGGCCTTCGTGTTCTCCGCGTCGACCAAGGCGCCGGTCGTCTTCTTCCTGCAGAACAACCACTGGGCCATCTCAGTGCCGGTGTCCGTGCAGTCCCCGACGCCGCTCGTCGACCGCCCGCGCGGCTTCGGGATCCCGAGCGTCCTGATCGACGGCAACGACATCCTCGCGTCCTACACGGCGTCGGTCGTCGCGACCGAGCACGCCCGCAGCGGCCAGGGCCCGGCCTTCATCGAGGCCGACACCTACCGCATCGGTGCGCACACCAGCTCCGACGACCCGAGCCGGTACCGCGCCGACGGTGAGCTCGAGGAGTGGGTCCTGCGCGACCCGATCGTCCGGTCCGAGGCGTACCTGCGCTCGAAGGGTGCGACGGACGAGCAGTTCGCCGCGTTCGACGAAGAGGGCGAGGACATCGCCGCCGACGTCCGACGCCGCACCGTCGCCCTGACCGCACCGTCCGTCGACGTCATGTTCGACAACGTGTACCGCGAACCGCACCCGCGGATCACCGAGCAGAAGGCCTGGCTCGCCCAGTACGAGGCCGGCTTCGAAGGGGGCGCCCACGCATGAGCACCACCGAGCAGCTCTTCGACTACACCCTGCGCTCCCACCCGGGCGCCGGCGAGGTCCCGAGCGACCCCACCCCGACCCTGCCGATGGCCAAGGCCCTCAACGCCGGGCTCGCCGCGGCCATGGAAGCGGACGACAAGGTCCTGCTGATGGGCGAGGACATCGGCCAGCTGGGCGGCGTCTTCCGCATCACCGAGGGCCTGCAGGACCGCTTCGGCGCCGAGCGCGTGCGGGACACCCCGCTGGCCGAGGCCGGCATCATCGGCACCGCGATCGGCCTCGCCCTGCGCGGCTACCGCCCGGTCGTCGAGATCCAGTTCGACGGCTTCGTGTGGCCCGGCTTCGACCAGATCACCTCGCAGCTCGCGAAGATGGCGAACCGCCTGCCGGCACACATGTCGCTGCCCGTCGTCATCCGCATCCCCTACGGCGGCCACATCGGCGCCGTGGAGCACCACCAGGAGTCCCCGGAGGCGTACTTCGCGCACACCCCGGGACTGCGGGTCGTCAGCCCGAGCACCCCGAACGACGCCTACTGGATGATCCAGGAGGCCATCGCGTCGAAGGACCCGGTGATCTTCCTCGAGCCGAAGTCCCGCTACTGGCCCAAGGGCCAGGTGGACCTCGTCGACGGCCACGTCCCGATGCACACCACCCGCGTCGCCCGCACCGGCAGCGAGGTCACCCTGGTCGGGCACGGCGCCATGGTCGCCACCCTGATGCAGGCGGCGGACATCGCCGAGGCCGAGGGCACCAGCTGCGAGGTCATCGACCTCCGCTCGATCTCGCCGATCGACTGGGAGCCGCTGCTCGCCTCCGTCCGCAAGACCGGTCGCCTGGTCATCGCACAAGAGGCCTCCGGCTTCGTCAGTGTCGGCAGCGAGATCGCCGCGACCGTCGCCGAGCGGGCGTTCTACACGATGCAGGCACCGCCGCTGCGGGTCTCCGGCTTCGACGTGCCGTTCCCGGTCTCGAAGCTCGAGCACCTGCACCTGCCGGATGCCGACCGCATCCTCGAGGCCGTCGACCGCGCCCTCGCCTACTGACCCGTCCGACCGAGCACGACCAGATCCGCGAAGGAGCCGTAGTGGCCGCCGCCGAATTCCCCCTGCCCGACGTGGGTGAAGGTCTCACCGAGGCCGAGATCGTGCAGTGGCGCGTCGCGATCGGGGACGAGATCGCCGTCGACCAGGTGCTCGTCGAGATCGAGACCGCGAAGTCGCTCGTCGAGCTGCCGTCGCCGTTCGCCGGCACGGTCACGGGCCTGCTCGTGTCCGAGGGGGACACGGTCGAGGTGGGCAAGCCGATCATCCGCGTCGACTCGGACGCGTCGGTCGCCTCCGGTGCGGCCCTCACGCCGCCTGCGGAACAGCCTGTCGAGCAGCCTGGAGGCGCGGCACCCGTCGCCCAGACCGCCCCGGTCTCGCCCGTGGTCGCGTCCACCCCGCCGGCCCCTGCCGCCCCGTCGGCCCCGGTCGCGCAGACGCCGCCCGCTCCGGCGCGCGCTGCTGCCCCCGCTCCAGCCGCAGTGGCGCCGGCCGCTGCTGCTGCCCCTGCACCGGCGGCGCCGGTGCAGCCGGTCGCCGTCGACGCGACCGTCCAGGGCACCGACGAGTCCTCCGGTGCCGTCCTCGTCGGCTACGGCTCGGCGACCTCGTCGCCCTCCCGTCGCAAGCCGGGCGCCCGCCGGGCCGCAGCGCTCGCGGCCGAGGCGAGCCGCGCCTCCAGTGTGGACACCGCCGCGGCGGCGGAAGCCTCCGTCGACCCGGGCGAGGAGAGCACCGCCGAGGCGATCAGCGCCCTCGGGACGGGCTCCGCGCACAAGCAGAGCACCGCGACCAACGTGCTGGCGAAGCCGCCGATCCGGAAGCTCGCGAAGGACCTCGGCGTCGAACTGACCGAGATCGTCGCGACCGGTCTGGCCGGCGAGGTCACCCGCGACGACGTCATCCGGCACGCGAAGCAGGCCAGCGTCTTCCGGAACATCGAGACGCCGGAGTGGGGTGAGGTCCGCAGCGAGACGATCCCGGTCAAGGGCGTCCGCAAGGCCATCGCCACCGCGATGACCACGTCCGCGTTCACGGCACCGCACGTGTCGCTGTTCGTCGACGTCGACGCGACCCACACGATGGAGTTCGTCAAGCGCCTCAAGGCCTCGCCGACGTTCGCCGGCGTCAAGGTCTCGCCGCTGCTCATCGTCGCGAAGGCCGTCATCTGGGCCGTCCGCCGGAACCGCTCGGTGAACTCGACCTGGACCGACCGCGAGATCATCGTCCACCACTTCGTGAACCTCGGCATCGCCGCGGCGACCCCGCGCGGGCTCATCGTGCCGAACATCAAGGACGCGCAGGACATGTCGCTGCTCGAGCTGGCGCAGGCGCTCGAGGAACTCACCCTGACCGCCCGCGACGGCAAGACCACGCCGAAGCAGATGGCGAACGGCACGGTGTCGATCACGAACATCGGGGTGTTCGGCATGGACACGGGGACCCCGATCCTCAACCCCGGCGAGGTCGCGATCGTCGCCATGGGCACGATCAAGCCGAAGCCGTGGGTCGTCGACGGCGAGGTCCGTTCGCGCATGGTGACGACCATCGGTGCGTCGTTCGACCACCGGGTCGTCGACGGTGACGTGGCGTCCCGCTTCGTGCACGACGTCGCCTCGGTGCTCGAGGAGCCCGCGCTCCTGCTCGACTAGCGTCGGTCGTTCCGCTTCGTGAGCAGAAGTGGTCGGGTTGCTTCGAGCCACTCGACCATTCCTGCTCACCATCTGCGGGCTTCCGCAAACGTCGCGTGGTGTTCACACGGATGTCGGGGGTCGGCGGCATGATCGGTGCATGGTCCACCAGCTCCTGACCCCCTCGCAGGAGATCCGAACGGATCGCCTCCTCCTCACCCCGCTGACCCCGGCCGACATCGACGACGTGCACGCGCTCTTCTCGGACGCCCGCACGTGGCAGCACCTGCCCACGGGTCGGCACGTGGCGCGGAGCTCGAGTGTGGACATGGTGCAGCGCAAGATCGGCGGTCGTGCACGCCACGGCCTCGGGTCCTGGGCGGTCCGGAGCGCCTCCGACCACGCCTTCGTGGGTGTGGGCGGGGTCGACATGACCGCCGGTGGGGTCTGGAACCTCGGCTACCGCCTGGCGCCCGCGGCATGGGGGCAGGGCTTCGCGTCCGAGATCGCCCTCGCTGCCGTGCGTGCCGCCGCCGACACCGCTCCGGACGTCCCGGTGACCGGCCGGGTGCTCACGAACAACCCTGCTTCTGCAGCCGTGCTGCGTCGTGCCGGGCTGTCGCTGGTGTGGCAGGGGGCTCCGGCTGCGCAGAACCGTGCGGCCGCCGGCGTCGAGGGGCAGGTCTGGACCGATCGGCTGCTCTCCGACGAGCAGTTCGCCTGGCTCGTCGCCAACGCCTGACCCGTCAGCGAGCGGGTCCGCCGAGCGTGATGCTCCGTGCGGCGCGCGCTTCGACCGATGACGAGTGTGTCGCGATCAGGACGGCCGCTCCGCCAGCCGCCAGCTCGCCCAGCAGGTCGAGCACCATCGCCGCGTTGTCGTCGTCGAGGGCACTCGTCGGTTCATCGGCGAGGATGACCGACGGACGCTTCACCAGGAGCCGCGCCATCGCGACCCGTTGCTGCTCGCCGCCGCTGAGTTCGTGGACGCGGTCCGTTCCGCGTCCAGCCAGACCGACACGGTCGAGGGCCTCGCCCGTCCGGATGCCTCGGTGTCTCCGCCGTCCGTCCGGCAGGCGAACCACGTCGACGTTCGACTGGACCGTCATGTCGGGTACCAACCCGAAGTCCTGGAACAGGTACCCGAGGTGGCGCCGCCGGATCAGTCGTGCCCGCCGCCCGTTCGAGCCCGCCGACTCTCCGTTGATCCGGATCGTGCCGCCGTCGAGCGCATCGACGTGCCCGACACAGTCGAGCAGCGTCGACTTCCCGCAGCCGCTCGGCCCGACCAAGCCGACGATCTCTCCACCTGCCACCTCGAACGTCAAGTCGTGCCACAGTGCACGGCCTCCGCGACGCTTCGATGCGTTCCGTACCTCGATCATCGTGATCCGTTCCCTCGGTTGCGTGCAGTGCTCCGTGCCGTGACGGCCATGACGACGAGGCTGGTGGCGCTCACCGCCGCGAGCGTCACGAGCGCGAGCGCCCCGGCGACTCCGGCCGACTGCGCGACCGGGTCGAGTGCCGATCTGAGCCCGCTTCCGTCCGGGCGTTGCGACCACCAGGTGTTGACGACGGCGATGACGGCGATCGAGACCAGACCGGCTTCGATCGTCAGCAGGCCAGCATCGGTGCGGACGGGCGAGACGCCACTGGTGAACTTCGCGAACAGCGCACGGCCGTGACGGCGTCGGTGCGCGATCGTGGCGACCATCCCGAGCATGACGCTGACGGCGAGGGTGCTGACCAGGGTGCCCGTCCCGATCGCCACGGTCGTCGCTGCGTGCCGTGCCTGTTCCGCCGCAGACTGACCCACCGCGACGACCGCGCTGAACTCGTCGCGGAGCCCCGACGCGCCGATCGACCGCTCGGCGGCAGCACGGGACGTGAAGACGACGTCTCCGGTCGACAACCACGATCCGAGTTCATCGGCCGAGAAGACGTCGAACGGTGTGGGGACGACCACGATCACGGCATCGTCGAGCCACGCGCGCGACGACGCGTCGTCCGGGTACGAGTAGACCTGCTGGCGGGCCAGCGTGCCGCCGATGACGTGCTCGAGGAGGGCGTCGGGTGCATCCCGCAACTGCCAGTCGGTCAGACCCGCGACGAGCCGCTCGCGGGAGAGGTCACTGTCGGCAGGCATCCACACGGCGATCTCCGCGCCGTCGGTGGTGATGCGGGCCCCGTTCGCGGAACGGACGTCCTGCAGGTCGAGGTAGCCCTGGTCGACGACGAGCGCAGGAACCGTCGACTTCCCTCGGCCACTCGACACTTCGACCGCGGCGGCGAGGAACGCATCACGCCGCTCGAGCGCCCCAGCGGCGAAATCGCCGATGCGGTCCCAGTAGGCCTGCTCCTCGACCGGGCGGGGATCCGGGGTGACCCAGAGCTGGACGGTTTCGCCGGCCGCCCGAAGATCCCGTTCTGCCGTTCCCTGTCGCGCGGTGGTCACTGCCCCGGTCAGTTCGAAGACGGCCGCGATGAGCAAGAGCAGCGCGGGCACCCGTGCGATCTGTGCGACGAGCAGGAGCGCGCCCGCTGGTCGAGCGCCCCGCAGTGCGCCGGCCAACGGCTGTCGACACGCGACCACCGTGCCGATCGTGTGCGCGACGACGACCGGTACGAGCAGTCCCACGCAGAACACCGAGATCGCGGCGGCGAGGGTCGCCGCCGAAGCGAGCCCGTTGTAGAACCAGAGCCCGATGGCGGCGACGGGTGCTCCGATGGCGATGACGAGCACGGCGGTCCGGAGCTCAGCCAGCTCCTGGATGACGATGGCGGTCGTGGTGTCTCCGTGCAGTCGGCGGACTGCGCTGCGGCGAGGGGCCCCGACGGTCGTCATCAGGCAGAGCGCCACGCATCCCGAGACGAGTGCTCCGACCAGGGCCAAGGTCTGATCCAAGCCGTCGGTGACGCCGATGCGTTGCAGGAGCGGCACGCGCTCCACGCTGACCTCGTACCCGGCGTCTGTCAGTGCGCTCACGACGGCTCGCCGAGCGTCGTCGTCCCCGAAGACCGAGTACGAGCCGGTCGGGTCGAACTGGTCGAGTTCCGACATCGGACGGACGGTGGTGGCCATCGACCTCGTGAAGTCCTCGTACCCGTCGATGAGCCAGCCGGCACCGCGGCTCGAGGGCGCGTCGGTGACGAGCGCGACGCGGCGCGTCGTCGGAGCTGCGCGGTCCGCCACCACCCGCGCGATCGTCGCGTGCTCGGCCTCGGCGACCTGCTCCAGTGCGATCGCGACCCGCTGGTTCGATCCGGTCTCAGCACCGGCGGTAGCGGTCACCACGGACGAGGCGCCCACGATGCCGGCTTCGCTGACCTGCACCAGGCCGACGAAACCCAGGACGGCAGCCAGGAGCGGCGGGACGAGGTAGGCGAGCGCCACCGATCGGATGTTCATGGTCCCCCTTGCGGCGAGCGTGAGCCGGAGCGGACGGTCGCTCGGACCGCCCGCTCCCGGTCTCAGCAGTTGTGGTAGTACGCCTTGTTGCCGCTGCGCGCCTTCGGTGTCATCGCCATCGCGTACCGGCCGCCTGGCACGTTCGTGACGCGCTTCGACTTCTTGCCGACCGCAGTCGCGCCGTGGCACCGCTTCTCGCGGAAGTAGTTCGACCAGGTGTCGTCCTTGCCGACGCCCCATTGCCAGAAGCTCCCGCCCCCGCCGTCGTTGTTGGCGCCGATGCCGCTGGTCTCACCGCTCGCACTTGCACCGGAAGCAGCGACGGTCACTCCGCCGGCTTCCGACCCTGATCCCATGACCTCGAACTGCGCAGCTGATGCCGCCGTCGCAGTGCCCGTGATCAGGCCGACGGTGAGACTGAGGCCGACGAGCATCTTCGTTCTGGACTTGTGCATGACTGTTTCCTCCCATGTGCCCCCCGATGAGGCTCGACCGATCGTGGCAGCGGCGCAGCACTGATGTCAAGAATGTGGAATGCATGTATCACCGAGTCCGAGACGCCCGACGTTGGTCTTCCCGGCCTGACTCGCTACTGTGATGGGAACTGGTCATGTCCGCGCATGACCACCGCCCAGGATCAGCAACGGAGCACGAGGGACGCATGACGAGCCGCATCACCGAGGGTGCCGAACCGAAGCACCAGCAGCTGCGGCGCATCCTGCTCGACCTCGTCACCACGCGACTGGCTCCCGGTGCTGCGATCCCGTCCGAACGTCAGCTCATCGCCGAGTACGGCGTCTCCCGGATCACCGTGCGTGAGGCCCTCGGGCAGCTGGTCAACGAGGGCTACCTGGAGCGCGTCCGCGGCAAGGGCACCTTCGTGGCGCACCGGCCCGTGCAGTCGACGCTGCACCTCGCCTCGTTCACCGAGGAGATGCGGGCGATGGGGCACGAGCCGACCACGGTGGTGCTCGTGCGTGAAGAGCGGGTGCCGCCGGCCGACACCGCCGCAGCCCTGCGGATCGACCCGGACGTGCCGGCCTTCCACGTGAAGCGCCTGCGGATGGCCGATGGTGCCCCGGTGTCGATCGACGACGCCTGGCTCGTGGCCGACGCGTTCCCGGGCCTGCTCGACCACGACCTGTCCGGGTCGGTGTACTCGATCATCGCCACGGAGTACGGCACCCCGATCGACCGCGCGCAGCAGACCGTCGCGGCGAACCCGGCGGCCGATGACGTCGCGACGCTGCTCGGGACGAAGACCGGAGCGCCCGTGCTCGAGTTCGACCGGGTGTCGTACGCGGGGGAACGACCCGTGGAGCACACCCGCAGCTGGTACCGCTCGGACCGCTACCGCGTGCAGATGGAGGTCACCGCGACCCCCGCGGTCGCGTAGTCCGCCCGACAACGCGAAAGCGACTGTGTGCCGCGGGTGTTCCGCAGCACACAGTCGCTCTCGATGGGGGAAGTGGCCCTAGACCTCGAAGAGGGTGTCGCCGTCGAGCACCGTGGTGCCGACCGTCCCCTGGTCGACGCTGTCCGGCGTCGAGCCGAGCACGACGACCGGGCAGATCGGCGAGTACCCGGCTGCTGTGATCACCGAGGGGGTGAACCGGACGACGGGGTCACCGGCGGTGACGGTGTCGCCCTCGGTCGCGAGGAGCTCGAAGCCCTCGCCGGAGAGCTTCACGGTGTCGATGCCGACGTGCACCAGGACGTCGGTGCCCGCGGCGCCCTGCAGGGCGAACGCGTGCGGGTGCAGCTTGACGATGGTGCCGTCGACCGGGGCCACCGCGGTGACCGCACCCTCGACGCCCGTCGGGTCGACCGCGACGCCGGCGCCGACGAGCTGCCCGGCGAACACCGGGTCGGGCACGTCGGCGAGGGCAACGACCGGGCCGCCGAACGGGGTGCGGACGACGGTCACAGTTCGTCCTGGATGTCCTGGGCGAGGTTGTCGGCGACCGTGCCGACGATGACCTGCCAGCCGGTGCCGCCACCGATGACCGCCTGGGCCCCGGCTGCCTGCAGGGCGGCCTTGTCGACCAGGTCCCCGTCCTCGACCTCGACGCGGAGGCGCGTGATGCAGCCCTCGACCTCTTCGATGTTCTCGGCACCGCCGAGTGCGGCGATGATGTCGGCTGCCTTGATGTCGGCCATCGTTTCCTCCTCGTTAAGGGTTTGCGTCGCAGGTTGACACCGGACCGCTCTCGGATCAGACTACGGAACTGGTCATGACCGGACAGGACCGGACCTGGCGACACCGCCGAGGTTACCTGCGCTGGCTGCACGACTCAACTCACCCCGACAGCTCCACCCAATGACGAGAGGACCTCCGATGAGCGCCACCACTGCCACGGATGTGCCGGAGAAGAAGAAGCCGAAGAAGCAGTCACGGCTGTTCGCACAGGCCCAGCGCCTCGGACGGAGCCTGCTCCTGCCGATCGCGGTCATGCCGGCGGCGGGCATCCTGAACCGCATCGGTCAGCCGGACCTCCTCGGCGCGATCCCCGGCTTCGAGACCGGCGCCGGAGTCATCTCAGCTGCCGGCCAGGCGATCTTCACGTGGCTCCCGCTGCTGTTCGCGGTGGGCATCGCGATCGGCTGGGCGAAGAAGTCCGACGGCACCACCGCGCTCGCTGCGGTCGTCGGCTACATGGTCATGTACGAGGTGTTCGCAGTGATGTCGCCGGTCGTCCTCGCCGGGGTCAAGAACGCCAATGGCGAGCAGGCCACGATCAACTACGGGGTGCTCGGCGGCATCGTGATGGGGCTCGTCTCCGCCGTGATGTGGGAGAAGTTCCACCGCACGAAGATGCCCGACTTCCTCGGGTTCTTCTCCGGTCGCCGCCTGGTTCCGATCCTGACGGCCGCTGCGGGTCTCGTCATCGCCGTCGCGATGTCGTTCGTCTACCGCTACTTCGACATCGCACTGACCGCGGCCGGCACCGCCGTCGCCGACAACGCCGTGATCGGCGGCGGCATCTTCGGCTTCGCGAACCGCATGCTCATCCCGATCGGGCTGCACCAGCTGCTCAACTTCTTCCCGTGGTTCCAGCTCGGCAGCTTCACCAACGCGGCCGGCGACCTCGTCCACGGTGACATCCCTCGCTTCCTCGCGGGCGACCCGACCGCGGGCATCTTCCAGACCGGCTTCTTCCCGATCATGATGTTCGCGCTGCCCGCCGGTGCCCTCGCGATCTGGCGCAACGCCAAGCCGCAGAACCGCAAGCTCGTCGGCGGCATCATGATCTCCGCCGCACTGACCTCGTTCGTCACGGGCATCACCGAGCCGCTCGAGTACTCGTTCATGTTCGTCGCGTTCCCGCTGTACATCATCCACGCGGTGCTCACGGGCACCTCGCTCGCCCTGGTGAACGCCCTCGGGATCCACGACGGGTTCTCGTTCTCGGCCGGCGCGATCGACTACGTGCTGAACTTCGGCAAGGCGGACGGGGCGATCTGGCTCATCCCGATCGGCCTCGGCTACGCGGTCGTGTACTACTTCCTGTTCAGTTTCGTGATCAAGAAGTGGAACCTCCGCACGCCCGGCCGTGAAGAGGACACGATCGCCGAGAACACGATCGACGCGGCCACCAAGCCGTAGACGCGAGCGTCTCCATGACGGGAGGCCCGGTGCCAGCTGGCACCGGGCCTCCCGTCCGTCTCCCGGTCGCGCTGAGAGCCCTCATAGCGGTTTTGACAATCGTTATCAGTAGGCGTTAGCGTCGTGCCATGCACAACCGCCTCCTCGCCCTCCCACTCGTCGCCGGCGCCGCCGCGCTCGCCCTGACCGGGTGCGCCACCTCGTCCGCCTCGGGGGAGGCCAGCGGTGACGGCACGATCAACGTCGTCGCCTCCACCAACGTCTACGGCTCGATCGTCAAGACCATCGGTGGCGACGCCGTCACCGTGACGAGCATCCTGAGCGACCCGTCGCAGGACCCGCACTCGTTCGAGTCGAGCGCCCGCACGCAGCTCTCCGTGTCCAAGGCCGACCTGCTCATCGAGAACGGTGGCGGGTACGACGACTTCATGACGACGCTCGCGAACGCCTCGGACACCAAGGCGGACACGATCAACGTCGTGAAGCTCTCCGGCCTCGACAAGGGAGGCAGCGCCGAGTTCAACGAGCACGTCTTCTACAGCTACCCGACGATGGTGAAGCTGGTCGAGGCGGTCACGAAGGACCTCAGCGCGCTCGACGAGAGCGGCAAGGACGCCTTCGAGAAGAACGCCGCCACGCTCACCACCAAGCTCGAGGACCTCGAGTCCCAGACCGACGCCGTCAAGAAGCAGGACTCCGGCGACAAGGTGGCGTACACCGAGCCGGTGCCCGGGTACCTGTTCGACGCGATGGGGCTCGAGAACGAGACCCCGCCGGACTTCTCCGAGGCCATCGAGGAAGGCGACGACGTCCCGCCGGCGGCCCTCCGCGACACCCTCGCGCTGTTCACCGGCAAGCGCGTGCAGCTGCTCGCCTACAACAACCAGGCGTCCAGCCCCGAGACCGAGCAGGTCCAGAAGGCGGCCGAGCAGAACGACATCCCCGTCGTCGGTGTCACGGAGACGCTCCCCAAGGGGCAGGATTACGTCTCGTGGCAGCAGGCGAACATCGACGCGGTGAAGGCAGCGCTCCAGAAGTGACGACCTCGACCGCAGCAGCGGCGACCCCCAGCCCGGCGACCACCACGGTGGACGACCGGGCTGCGGCTCGTCCGGTCCTCGCGCTCCGCGACGCCGGGTTGTCCTACGGCGCCCGGAAGCTCTGGGCAGGCCTCGACCTCGACCTCGCGCCGGGGGAGTTCGTCGCGGTCCTCGGCCCGAACGGCGCCGGCAAGACCTCACTGCTCCGCACCGTCCTCGGGCAGCAGCGGCTCACGAGCGGCACGATGTCGTTCCTCGGGCAGCCGGTGCACCGCGGCCACCGGAAGATCGGCTACATCCCGCAGCAGCGCCTGATGGAGGCGGGGACGCCCCTGCGCGCGCGGGACATGATCGCCCAGGGCGTGACCGGGCACCGGTGGGGGATCCGACGGGCGTCGAAGGCCGACCGGATGCGCATCGACCGGGTCCTCGACGAGGTCGGCGCCACCGCCTTCGCGGACGCCCCCGTCGCCGAGCTCTCCGGCGGCGAGCAGCAGCGCACCCGCGTCGGGCAGGCCATCGCCGCCGACCCCGCCCTGCTGCTGTGCGACGAACCCCTCATCTCGCTCGACCTGCGGCACCAGCGCGGGATCACCGAGCTCATCGACCGCGAGCGCCGGCAGCGCGAGGCCGCCGTGCTCTTCGTGACGCACGACGTGAACCCGATCCTCGACGTCGTCGACCGGGTCCTCTACATCGCCGGCGGTCGGTTCCGGATCGGTTCACCGGACGAGGTCCTGCGCGCCGACGTCCTGAGCGACCTCTACGGCACGCCCGTCGACGTCGTCCGCACCATGGGACGCATCGTCATCGTCGGGGCGAACGAGGCCCACGAGCACCACCCGGGCGAGGTCGACCCGCACGCCGACCAGCCCGACGAAGGGCGGATCTGATGGACCTGCTGTCGACCGTCTTCTCGTTCCAGGACTACGGCGAGCTCCTCGTGCTCGTGCAGAACTCGATCTGGGCCGGCGCGGTGCTCGGCATCGTCGGCGGCCTCATCGGCCCGTTCGTCGTCGCCCGGAACATGCCGTTCGCCGTGCACGGCATCTCGGAGCTCTCGTTCGCCGGGGCCAGCGCCTCGCTGCTGCTCGGGGTGAACGTGGTCTCCGGCTCGCTCGTCGGGTCGGTCATCGCCGCTCTGCTCATCGGTCTCCTCGGGTCGCGTGCCCGGGAACGCAACTCGATCATCGCCGTCCTCATGCCGTTCGGGCTCGGGCTCGGCATCCTCTGCCTGGCGCTCTACAAGGGCCGGGCCGCCAACAAGTTCGGGCTGCTCACCGGGCAGATCGTCTCGGTCGACAACCCGCAGCTGACGTTCCTGATCGTGGTCGCCGCGATCGTCGTGGCGACGCTGCTCGTCATCTGGCGCCCGTTGATGTTCGCCTCAGTCGACCCCGACGTGGCTGCGGCCGCGGGGATCCCGGTGCGGACCCTCGCGATCGTGTTCATGCTCGTGCTCGGGCTGGCCACCGCCGTGTCGGTGCAGATCGTCGGAGCGTTGCTCGTGCTCTCCCTGCTCGTCACCCCGGCGGCCGCTGCCCTGCGCCTCAGCTCGCACCCGGTCGTCGTGCCGGTGCTGTCGACGGTGTTCGCGGTGACGTCGGTCGTCGGTGGCATCCTGCTCGCACTGGGCGGCGGCCTGCCGATCAGCCCGTACGTGACGACCATCTCGTTCGCGATCTGGGTGGTCTGCCGGATCATCGGGTCGCGACGCGACAAGCGGGGACGCAACCGCGTCGCCGGCCGGAGCCAGCGTGGCGGGGGCGAGCCGGGCCTCCAGGCCGGGACGACGTCGACAGCCGGTCGGAAGGAAGAGGTGTCAGCATGAACGCCGTGCAGAAGACCAAGCGGAACACGTGGCAGCGCGAAGCGGTGCGCGGTGCCCTCGACTCGACCGAGGGGTTCGTCAGTGCGCAGGCGCTGCACCAGCACCTGCGGGACGAGGGATCGACCATCGGTCTGGCCACCGTCTACCGGGCGCTCGCCGACCTGGCCACCGAGGGTGATGCCGACTCGCTGCAGCAGGACGGCGAATCGCTGTACCGGGCGTGCACGACGGACGCGCACCACCACCACCTGATCTGCCGGAACTGCGGCCGGACCGTCGAGATCGAGGCGGACCCGGTGGAGCAGTGGGCGCAGGACGTCGCCGCCGCCAACGGGTTCACCAACGCCAGTCACGTCGTCGACATCTTCGGCGAGTGCGCCGTCTGCACGGCAGCCCGCGCGACGGACTCCACCGGCGAGTAACCTGCCCCGCATGCACGTCATCCTGGTCCCCGGGTTCTGGCTCGACGCGAGCGCATGGGACGACGTCGCCCCGGTGCTCCGGGAAGCCGGGCACTCGGTGCAGGCCGTCACGCGCGACGGCGACACGCTCGACGAGCAGGTCGCCGCGTTGGTCGCGATCCTGGACGACGTCGCGTCCGCCGACGAACCCGTCGTGCTCGCCGGACACTCGGGTGCCGGGCCGATCGCGTACATGGCCGCCGACCAGCGCCCGTCGCTCGTCGCGCACCTGCTCTACGTCGACACGTTCCCGGGGCCCGAGGGTGGGTGCGTCAACGACGAGCTGCCCGTGGTCGACGGGGTCGTGCCGCTGCCGTCGTGGGACATCTGGGAACCCGCCACCGTCCGGGGCATGACGCCCGAGGTCCGGCAGGACGTCGAGCACCGGGCGATCCCCGAGCCGGCCTCGGTGCCGTCGGACCGGTTCCACTACGCCGACCCCGCACGGCACACGATCCCCGCGACGATCATCACCTGCGAGATCCCCGCCGCCGAGCTGCTGGCGATGGTGGCGGACCACCAGGCCTGGGCGGCTGAGCTCGTCGCGACCGAGGAGCTCTCCATCGTCGGGCTCGAGACGGGCCACTGGCCGATGTTCACGGCGCCGCAGCAGCTCGGGGAGCTGATGGTGCAGGCGCTCGCGCCCAAGCCGACGCAGGCGCCGTAGGCGCGCAGCGCCGAGCGCGCGGCCTCGAGTGCGCGTCGCCGTCGAGTGAGCAGAAGACGTCGGGTCCGCCTCCGGCACCCGGCGTCTTCTGCACACTCGAACGCCGTGGGGGTGACCAACGGGGCCACGAGAGCGGTCCGGTCTGCCGCCACGGGCCTCCAGGCCTGGAGGCGCGGCTTGCGACACGCCCGGTCCTCGCGTAACGTGGACCCCTGGTTCTCCGCGTCCGCGCGGCGGGCCCGTTGTTCCAAGCCCTCCGACCGTCGCGAACGCCGCGGTCGCGCGGTGTCCGGCTCTCCTTCGACAGGGGAAGCGGACCTGGGCGGTGCACACAACCCCCTCGCACGGCCACCCCGGTGGCACTGCGCGTGTGCACCAGGCAAGTGAACTTGGGTGCGGCCGTCCGGTCGCACGGTACTCAGGAGGAAACCATGGCAGCAGTGTGCCAGGTGACCGGCGCCGTTCCCGGCTTCGGTCACAACATCTCGCACTCGCACCGCCGGACGAAGCGTCGCTTCGACCCGAACGTGCAGAAGAAGACGTACTACGTGCCCTCGCTTCGTCGTAACGTCACGCTCACGCTCAGCGCGAAGGGCATCAAGGTGATCGACGCACGTGGCATCGAGTCCGTCGTCAAGGATCTCCTCGCCCGTGGGGAGAAGATCTGATGGCGAAAAAGGGTCAGGACATCCGTCCGATCATCAAGCTCCGCTCGACGGCGGGCACCGGGTTCACCTACGTGACCAAGAAGAACCGTCGGAACAACCCCGACCGACTCGTGCTCAAGAAGTACGACCCGGTGATCCGCAAGCACGTCGACTTCCGTGAGGAGCGCTAAGCATGGCGAAGAAGAGCAAGATCGCGAAGAACAACCAGCGTGCCGTCATCATCGCGCGCTACGCCGAGCGTCGTCTCGAGCTGAAGAAGGCCCTCGTGGACCCGAACGGCACCGACGAGTCGCGTGAGGCCGCCCGCGTGGGCCTGCAGAAGCTGCCCCGCGACGCATCGCCCATCCGCTACCGCAACCGCGACGCCATCGACGGCCGCCCCCGTGGCCACCTCGGTGAGTTCGGCATCAGCCGTGTCCGTTTCCGTGACATGGCCCACCGCGGCGAGCTCCCCGGCATCACGAAGAGCTCCTGGTAAGCACTCGCAGTACACGACGCCCCGTCACCTCCTGGTGGCGGGGCGTTCGCTGTGTACGGGGTACATGCGAGCCGTCATTCGTCACATCTGCCCCTCCAGCACCCCCTCGGAGCCCCGGCAACCCCGGAAATCCGGGCGAGTCGGCGGTTTTCACCCCCGGCGGCTGGTAGGTTCAACTCCGGTTCCGCCGGGCCCTCGGCCCACTGGCACCGTGGCACGGGGCACCCGCTCCGGGCGCCGGACGACACGTGCGTCCGACCGATACTGCAAGAAGTCCGAGGAGGACATCCATGGCTGACAAGTCACTGAACCGCACCGAGCTCGTCGCTGCCGTCGCCGCTGAGTCCGGCCAGAGCCAGGCCACCGTCAACGGCGTCGTCGACGCGCTCTTCAGCGTCGTCTCGTCGTCCGTCGCCGACGGCACGAAGGTCACGATCCCCGGTTGGATCGCCTTCGAGAAGACGCACCGCGCCGCCCGCACCGGCCGCAACCCGCAGACGGGTGACGCCATCGAGATCGCCGCGAGCGACTCGGTCAAGGTCAGCGCCGGCTCGAAGCTCAAGGCTGCGGTCAAGTAAGACTGTTCCGCGCATCGGGAGGGACGGCTTCGGCCGTCCCTTTCGTCGTTCCCGGGGCGCGCGGGCGCGTGGTGCGCGGGTCCTGGCCTGGAGGCCCGTGCCGGTTTGCACAGATCGGCCCGCCCCGTCCGTCGGCCGGGTGGGCACCGCCTAGGCTTGACGGGTGAATCGGATCGCGCGCATCGCCGGTCCCGCCGTGCTCCTGCTCGTCGGGTTCGTGGCGCTGCTCACGGCACTCGTCATCGGTGGGGGCGCGAACCCCGCACTCATCGCCGACCCAGGGCCCGTCGTCCGCTTCGGGCTGCCGATCGCCCGGCTCGTCGTCGACCTGTCCGCGGCCACCACGATCGGTGGGCTCGCGCTGGCGACCGTCGGCCTCTCGCGCTCCGGCCCCGAGTGGAACCGCGCGATCGACGTCGCCGCCGGGGCCAGTGGTGTCTGGACGGTCGCGTCGGCCGTCGCCACGTTCTGCACGTTCCTCAGCGTCGCCGGTTCGCGCATCAGCATCGACGAGCAGTTCGGGCAGTCGATGGGGGTCTTCCTCACCGGCACCGAGCTCGGGCTCGCCTGGCTCGTGACCGTCCTCGTCGCCGCGGCCGTCACGGTGCTCTGCTTCGCCGTCCGTTCGCGGGGCATGGTCGCCCTGACCGCCGGCGTCTCGATGATCGGCCTCATCCCGCTCGCGCAGCAGGGTCACGCCGCCGGCACCGCCAGCCACGACGCCGCCGTGACGGCACTGGGGCTGCACCTGGTCGGTGCGGCGCTGTGGGTCGGTGGGCTCGTCATGCTCGTGCTGCTGCGCGGGGTGCTGCCCGGCGACCGGCTGGCCGTGGTCGTGGCGCGGTACTCGAGCATCGCCCTCGGCTGTTTCGTGCTCGTCGCCGTCTCGGGCAGCGCGTCGGCGCAGATCCGCGTCGGAGCGCTGTCGAACCTGTTCACCCCGTACGGCACGCTCGTCCTGGTGAAGATCGGCGCGATCGTGGCCATCGGGGTCCTCGGCGCGGTGCAGCGCCGTCGGGCCATCCGTGCGCTGACCACCTCGCCCGGTCGGCAGCGGCCCTTCTGGACCCTCATCGTCGTCGAACTCGCGGTGATGGGTGTGGCGTCGGGGTTCGCCGCGGCACTCGGACGGACCGCCACCCCGGTCGACCAGATCGCCCTGAGCAAGACCACCGACCCGAGCCCGGCGGAGCTCCTGACGGACGACCTGCTGCCGCACGCGCCCGGTGCGTGGGGCTGGCTGACCCAGTGGAACATCGACCTGTTCTGGCTGATGGCCGCCGTGCTGCTCGCCGCGACGTACGTGGCCGGCGTCGTGCGACTGCGGCGGAGCGGCGTGCGGTGGCCGGCGCGACGCTCGATCGCCGCGGCCCTTGCGATCGTGTCCCTGGTGGTCGCGACCTCGGGCTCGCTCCACCAGTACGACCGGTTCCTGGTCTCGGCGAACGTCGGCGCCCACGTGCTGCTCGGCCTGGTGGTCCCCGCCCTGGTGTGGGCGGCGGCACCGGTCGCCCTGATCCGCGCCGCCGTGCACCCCCGCAGCGACGACAGCACCGGGGTGCGTGAGTGGACCGACGTCATCGTCGAGCACCCGTCCGTGCGGTACCTGGCCCAGCCGTTCCCCGCGTTCCTGCTCGCGGCAGCCCTGTGGTGGGCCTTCTTCGCCACCGATGCCGTCCGGTGGTCCGTGAGCGACCCCACCGGTCGTACCGTCAGCGACGCCGTGTTCCTGCTGGTCGGGCTGCTGGCCGTCCCGACGCTCTGCACACCGATCCCTGCCGGGCACCGCCGCCCGACCACGGCTGCCGCCGTCGTCCGGATCGTCGGGGCGGTGGTGATCGCGGCGGGCATCGTCTCGCTCGGCATCGCGATGCGCGGGCCGCTCGGGCTGCTGCAGGCATCGTGGTTCGGCGCGATGGGCCGGACGTGGGGGCCCGATCCGCTCGTCGACCAGGCCCGGGCGGGCCTGGTGCTGATCGTCGCCGGGGTGCTGCTCCTGGTGACCGTGGTCGTGGTGGTGCTCGTGCGGCTGCGTCGTGACGGGGGAGACCCGGCCGACGTCGTCGACGCAGTTGCTGCCGGCGACGCAGCTGTGGCCGGTCCGACCGCCGCCGCCGAGCCCGCTTCCCGGGTTGACCAGGACGACCTGGACTTCGACGACGGCAGCGACGACCTCGAACCCTCGCCCGGAGCGGACGCCCGATGAGCATCGAGCTGAGCGACGAACAGCGCGCCGTCTTCGAGTACATCGAGCACACCCGTGACCACGTGTTCATCACCGGCCGGGCCGGCACGGGCAAGTCCACGCTGCTCAACCACCTGTCGTGGAACACCGAGAAGCAGGTCGTCATCTGCGCCCCGACGGGGGTCGCCGCGCTCAACGTCGGCGGCCAGACGATCCACTCGCTGTTCCGGCTGCCGATCGGGCTCATCGCCGACGCCGAGCTGCGGCAGGGCCCGGACACCCGCAAGCTGCTCAACACGATCGACACCCTGGTCATCGACGAGGTCTCGATGGTCAACGCCGACCTGCTCGACGGCATGGACCGGTCGCTCCGCAAGGCCCGCGGTCGGCAGTTCGAGCCGTTCGGCGGGGTGCAGGTCGTGATGTTCGGCGACCCGTACCAGCTGCCCCCGGTGCCCGGCGACGCCGACGAGCGCGCCTACTTCACCGACCACTACCGGTCGATGTGGTTCTTCGACGCCAAGGTGTGGCTCGAAGCCGAGCTCAACATCATCGAGCTCGCCACGGTGCACCGGCAGCGCGACGACGCCTTCGCCGCGATGCTCACCGCCGTCCGGCACGGTCGGGTCACCGCGGACATCGCCGAGCAGCTGAACACCGCGGGGGCCCGCCCGGCCCCGGACGACGCCATCACCCTGGCGACCCGCAACGACACGGTCGCCCGGATCAACAAGGCGGCCCTCGAACGGCTGCCCGGCAAGGTGAAGACCGCCAAGGCCGACGTCAACGGGGACTTCGGTGGACGGAACTTCCCGGCCGACGAAGCCCTCGAGCTGAAGCCCGGCGCGCACGTGATGTTCCTGCGCAATGACGCCGACCAGCGCTGGGTGAACGGCACCCTGGGCATCGTGACGGCCATCCGCGACACGGTGTGGGTCGACGTCGACGGCGAGTCGTTCGAGGTCCAGCCGTCGGTGTGGGAGAAGTTCAAGTACTCGTACGACGCGGACAAGAAGGAACTCAAGAAGGACACCGTCGGGGAGTTCCAGCAGTTCCCGCTCCGGCTCGCCTGGGCCGTGACCATCCACAAGTCCCAGGGCAGCACCTACGACCGGGCCGTGGTCGACCTCGGCAACCGGGTGTTCAGCGCGGGTCAGACGTACGTGGCGCTGTCGCGGCTGACCTCCCTCGAGGGGCTGTTCCTCACCCGGCCGCTCCGGCCGCAGGACATCATCGTCGACCTGGACGTCCGACGCTTCATGTCCGAGGCGCCCCGCATCGTCGCCACCGAGCTCGAGGCCCCGAAGAAGCAGCCGGACGCGGAGCCCGACGCCGACTGACGCGTCCGACTGACCCGTTGGGTCCGCTTCGGCCACACGCCGCCGGCACGCGCGCCTGCATGCCCGGACGCACACCGCCGAGCGGTCACGACTCCCCGTCGGTCCTGCGCCGAGTGGTCACTCGTTGTCGCCTGGACACTCCGCATCCGACAGTTCGTGACCGGCCGAAGCACCTGAGCGGGGAGTCGTGACCGCACGACACCCCCGCCGGAGCACCCCCCCCGCCGGACCACCGCCGCCGGACC
>NZ_QKSU01000017.1:0-52160 GCF_003234665.1 Curtobacterium sp. MCLR17_059
CACCCCGCCCACCCGAGCTCGCCGCAGCCCTCGCCACCGTCCTGACCGCAGGAACCGCAGGCACCGCAGACACGACCGGCACCCAGGAGTCCCGATGACCACCACGAACGACACCGACCGAGGCATCGACCCGCGCTCCCCACGCTTCGGCGCCGCCATCACCACGGTGCTCCTCGCCGCGACGATCGTCCTCACGCTGATCCCCGAGACGTGGGTCGCCGGCATCGTGCTGCTCGCGGTCATCGTCGCGCTGTTCGCCGTCGGAGGCATCGCCGGCGTCCGCCGACACCCCTACGGCGCACTCTTCCGACGGGTCGTCCGCCCCCGCCTCGCCCCGCCCGCCGAACTCGAGGCCCCGGAACCCCCGACCTTCGCCCAACAGGTCGGCCTGTTCGTGACCGCGGTCGCCCTGCTCCTCGCGCTGCTCGGCGTGCCGTACGCAGCTCCGATCGGTGCCGCGGTCGCCCTGGTCGCCGCATTCCTCAACGCCGTCTTCGACGTCTGCATCGGCTGCCTGCTCTACGTGTGGCTGGTCCGGGCGGGCGTCTTCCGTCCGCGGCGCGGCGTCGCCTGACGGCGTCCGGCCTGGAGGCCCGCCTCGCCTCGACCGCACCGCCAGCGCCTGACGGGTGCTCGGCTCCAGAACACGGCTCTGCCCCGCCCCGTAGGGTGAGCGGGTGGGGGAAGACGAACGAATCATCCGGCGCGCCTGGCGTCGCACCGCCCTGGTCGTGTCGATCGCCGCGGTCGCGGGGCAGTAGCCGGTTGGGCAACCTCGCGGGACGAGGGCGGTTGGACCGTCGCCCTGGCGATCTTCACGTGCGTCGCCGTGTTGGTCGGCATGGCCGGGATGCTCTCGTTGCTCCCCACCACAGCACGCGCGTCGTCGATCATCACGCAGGCGACCGAGGACCTGACGAGAGACCGTCGCAAGATCATCAAGGGAGCCATCCGCTCGGGCGTTCCGCTCGCGGAAGACGCGGGCCCGGAACTCCAGCACCGCGCGCTCACCCTCGCTCGCGGGACCGCGATGTTCAACGGGATCTTCCTGGGGCAGGGCCTCCTGCTCTTCGCAATGGTCGCTGCTCCTCACTTCGCTCGTGTCCTCAGCGGCGGCGGCGATGTGGTCTTCAGCCGGATCATCCTGGCGCTCTTCGTCGTCGAAATGGTGTTCGTCGTGCCGTTGCTGGTCGTCCGAGGCCGCCGCGCTCGGCGCTACGCAGAAGCCGCGGCGGCCGACAACGAACGCCGCATCGACACTCCGGTTTCCGTCGTATGACCACCGCGACGGAGGCACCAGAGACGCCCGAGGCGATCGCCCGCCGAGCCTGGCGCAGAACCGCCGTCATCGTCACGATCGGGGTGGTCCTCGGTGCGGTCGGCGGGTCGCTCTTCGCACGGCAGGACAGCACGGTCGAGACCACCCTCGCGATCGTCGGCATCGCTGCAGGAGTTGGTGGTCTCCTCGGCACCTTGTCGATGCTCACCACGACGCTCCGCCGATCCTCCGACATGCAGGCGCCGATCGATGGGCTCTCACGCTTCGGCCGGAAGACGCTCGCGCAGGCGATCGCGAGCGGGACCCCGCTCGAACCGACGGACTCTGACCTCGCACGACGGGCATTCGCTCTCGCCCGTCTCCGCGCCGCCTACCAACCGGTCGCGCTCGGCCAGTTCCTGCTGCTCTACGTGGGGATTGCTGGCCCGCAGATCCCGAACCTGTTCGACGACAACTCGTTCGTAGCTGGCCTCAGTCGCATCATCTGCGGAGCACTCCTCGTCGTGGCTGCCGCCATGTCCCCCGTCATCCTGCGTCAGACCCGGGCTGCACGACGCTACGTGCAGGCGGCCCCCGAAGCAGCCGCCCGCCAGCGCTGACTCAGGAGGCCTGCCGCACCTCGTGCTCCTGAGTGATCCTTCGCCCTGTACGGTGAAACACCAGTACAAGGTTTCAAGGGGGCGCAGTGGGCATACAGATCGACGAACTCACCTTCGGGTACCGGCGCGACCACACGGTGCTCTCCGGGTTGTCGACGGTGTTCCCGACCGGAGCGAGCGTCCTGCTCGGGCCGAACGGCGCTGGCAAGTCGACCCTGCTCGGGCTCGTCGCCGACACGCTCCGCCCCCGCGCCGGGACGATCAGCATCGAGGGACTAGGGGAACCGGGGACGCGCGGAAACCGCCGACGGTACCGCCGCGGCGTCGCGTGGCTTCCACAGCGGAGCGGCGCCTTCCCCGGCTTGACCACACGGGAGCACGTCGCGTACTGCGGTTGGCTGAAGGGCTTGTCGCGCGCCGACGCCTGGGATCGCTCGACGGCCGCGCTGACCGCCGTCGATCTCGCCACCCGTGCCGACGCACGAGCGACCTCGTTGTCGGGCGGCCAGATCCGGCGGCTCGGCGTTGCCGGCGCGTTGGTGTCCGGCGCGCAGTGGATCCTGCTCGACGAACCGACGGCCGGACTCGATCCGGCACAGCGCGCGCGGTTCGCTCGGGTGATCCAGAACCTGCCGACGGAAGTGTCCGTCGTCGTCTCGACGCACCAGACCGAGGACGTCGCCGCGACCTACGACCACGTGACCGTCCTCGTCGACGGCCGGGTGCCGTTCGCTGGTTCGGTCGCGTCGTTCACCGAGCCGTTCGCAGACCTCTCGCCCGCCGAGGCGATCACCGCTTCGTACGCGCGGTTCAAGAGTGAGGACGACTGATGCGCCCGATCATCCCGTGGCGCAGCCGAGCAGCAGTGTGGCTCCTCATTCCTGGGCTGCTCGGCGTCGTCGCCTACAGCGTGCAGTTCGCAGATGAGACGACCGTCGCCGGCTACTGGCCCGCGGCGATGGCCGGCTCCGCGATCTACCTGGTGTTCTCGTGCGGAGTGGCGGCCACGGCCGGCGCCTGGGAAGGGAAGCGCTTCCGTCTGGCTGCGCCCGTGATCGAGTCCAGCAGCCGATCCAGTGCAGCAGTCGTCACCGATCACCTGTGGACACCACTGGCCGCTGGTCTGCTGCTCCAGCTCGTCGCGGTCGCACTCATGAGTCGGGACACCTGGGGCGCTCCCGGTGGCCCGTCGCCCCTCGTCGGCCTCGCCTTCGCGGGGATCCTGTTCTTCAACAGCTGCATCGGGTTCGCACTGGGGCGGTGGCTCCCGCCGGTGGCATCCATCCCACTGAGCCTGCTCGTCTCGTACAGCTGGCTCGGCTTCACCTGGTCCGTGGACTACTTTCCGCTCCGGTACCTCGCCGGTCTCGTGATGGCGGACTGCTGCTCGGTCGAGACCTCGCTCGACATCCGGGCTCCGGTCATCGCGACGGCGTTCAGTCTGCTCGCCGGGTGCAGTCTGCTCGTCATCGCGGTCGCTCGACGCTCGAGTGGTGACCGTGCGCGCCGGTTCGGACTCCAGATCGGCGCGAGCTCGTTCGTCGTGATCACCCTCGTCGCGCTGACCGCGGGCTCCGGCCTCGGCGCGGCACCGATCATCGACCGTCCGCAAGCGCAGGCGATCTGCAGCGGCGCGGCGCCGACGATCTGCCTCTTCCCGGAGCAACGCGACAGCGGCAACTCAGAATCCGTCATCCGCAAGGCTGCGGAGAACCTCGGCCGCTCGGGCGTCACGGCACCGTCGACCATCCGCGCGAGTAACGCGCCGTCGACGCTCGACGTCCTGAACATGATCGTCCAGGTCCGGATGACCGACGCCGACGTGCTCCACAGCATCACCACCTCCTTGCTCGGCGACGCCGAGGTGGCGTACTGCGGCACCGAGGAGGACGATGCCGAACGCCTCAACGATGCCGCCGTCGCCAACCGATGGCTCATCGACGTCGCCGCCGAGGGCATCGTGAACGCCGACCAGGTGGAACCCGCCCTCGAGCTGGATGACCCCGACGTTCTGCGAACCCTTCACCGGGCTCCGATCTCGGCTCAGGCGGCGTGGGTCACCGCGACGATCGACCGGCTGACGGATTGCTCGGTCGGCCACATCGCGGTGCCGTCCTCGTGATCTGGTGGCTGCGTGTCCACCGCACCCTGCCGTTGCTCGGACTCACGACCGCCCTGGCGGTGCTCTCGATCGCGCTCGGCCCGATCGGCATGCTCTTCCCCTCGTTCGGCGGCGGCGCACCGTTCGCGCTGATCCCCGTCGCGGCCGTGCTCCCGCTGGTGATCGCCATCGCGACGAGCGCTTCGGTCACCCGCGCACCGTTCTCCGCGCCCACTCGGCGGACGGACCTGCTCGAACTGGCCACCGTCATCGCGGTGGTCGCGCTGGTGACAACCACCGCGAGCATCGGCCTCGCGGTCGGCGCCGAACCCGAGGCCGCGGTCCCAACCGCCCGGAACACGATCGCGTTCTGCGCACTCGCACTGGTCAGCCGAGCGGTACTCGGCGACCGGTACCAGTCCGTGCCGGGCGTGCTCTACCTGTTCGTCGCAGCGCTGTTCGGTCGCGGGACCCCGGATCAACAAGCCGGATGGGCCGGAGTCGTGTCGACGAACACCGACCCGGCGTCGTGGGCGTTCGTCCTCCCCCTGGTGATCGCCGCCACCGTCAGTCCACTGGCACACAAGTCGGGCAGAACGACTTAACACGCAATTTACTTTCAGCACTGGCGCTCACTTGCGAAAGACGCTTTCATGGCGGGATGACGATCACCGAGCGGCCCGAGCGATCCGAGCGCGCCGACGCCTTCGCCCTCGTCCGCACCCAGTCGGCGAGCATGCCGTCGAGCATGCGCGCCATCGCCGACGCCGTCCTCGAGGACCCGGCAGCCGCGGCCACCACCAACGCCACCGACCTCGCCGGCCGAGCCGGGGTCTCCCCCGCCACGGTCTCCCGCTTCGCCCAGCACCTGGGTTTCGCGAACTTCGCCGCCCTGCAGCGCAGCATGACCCGGGCCGTCGAACGCGGGATCCACGAGCGTGAGTCCACCGAGATCCACGCCGGGGTCGCGGTCGACGACGACGTCGCCACCGTCATCGCGAAGGTCACCGAGGACGTCCGCGCGGTGATGGCCGACACCCGCGCCGCACTCGACCCGCACGCGCTCGACGAATCAGCACGAAAACTAGCCGACGCCCGCCGCGTCGTCCTGTACGGCGTCGGCGCGAGCGGCATCGTCGCCCGCGACCTGCACCTCAAGCTCGAACGCATCGGCATCGTGAGCTCCATCGCCGACGACCCGCACAACGCCCTGACCCTGGCGAGCGTCATCGGCGAGCACGACGTCCTGGTGCTCGTCAGCCACTCGGGCTCCACCGTCGAGACCCTCGAGGTCGCCCACGCCGCCCGAGCCCAACACGCCACGATCGTCGCGATCACCGGCCACGCCTCCGCCCCGCTCGCCACCACCGCCGACCACGTCCTGCTCGGTGTCGCCGGTGCCGAGAGTGCCCTGCGCCCCGCAGCCATGGGCAGCCGGATGAGCCAGCTCGCCATCGTCGACACCCTGTTCATCGTCGTCGCCCAGCGCACCGACGAGCGCTCCCAGACACTCCTCGCCCGCAGCCGCGACGCCGTCCGCACCCACCACCGGAACTGAGCACCACCATGAACCAGACGCACGAAACCCACGACGCCCTCCGCGACGAACTCGCCGCCCTCACCACCGAGGCGACCGACCACTCGCTGGACGACATCGACACGATCTCCACGCTGGAAGCTGCCCAGCGCATGAACGCCGGCGACCGCAGCGTGCCTGCGGCACTGGAGCCGTGCCTCCAGGCCATCGCTCTGGCGGCAGACTCGATCGCCGCAGCGTTCGCGCGCGGCGGCCGCCTCGTCTACGTCGGCGCCGGCACGCCGGGCCGGCTCGGCGTCCTCGACGCCAGCGAGTGCCCGCCCACCTTCGGTACGGACCCGAGCCAGGTGGTCGGCGTGATCGCCGGCGGCGACCCCGCCCTGACCACCGCGGTGGAGGGCGCGGAGGACGACGAAGCGGCCGCCGTCCGCGACCTCGACGCGCTCGGCCTGACGGCCGACGACGTGGTCGTCGGGATCAGCGCGTCCGGCAGGACTCCCTACGTCATCGCGGCCATCCTGGAGGCCCGGCGCCGCTCCGCCCTGTCGGTCTCCGTCGCGTGCAACCCCGACTCGGCCGCGGGGCGGGAGGCGGACATCGCCATCGACGTCGTCGTCGGCCCCGAGTTCATCGCCGGATCGACCCGCCTGAAGGCGGGCACCGCGCAGAAGCTCGTGCTCAACATGCTCACCACGCTCGCGATGGTGCGCAGCCACAAGACCTACGGCAACCGCATGGTCGACGTGCGGGCGACGAACGCGAAGCTCGTCGCCCGGGCGTTCTCGCTCGTGCAGGACGTCACGGGCGCTGCCTCCACCGAAGTCCAGGCGGCGCTCGATGCCTCGGACGGCGAGGTGAAGACCGCCATCGCCGTGATCCTGACCGGCGCCTCCGCTGCCGATGCCCGCGAGCGCCTCGATGCTGCTGCCGGCTCGTTGCGCGCCGTGCTGTAGACCCCGTTTCCCCGTTCGTTTCCTTTCCCCCGAGGAGCATGCCATGCCCGATGCCCAGCAACTCGCCCAGCAGATCCTCGACGCCGTCGGCGGTTCCGCGAACATCGCAGACGTCGAGAACTGCATGACCCGCCTGCGGGTCGAAGTCGTGTCCGACTCCTCCGTCGCGCTCGAGGACCTCAAGGCCACCGACGGCGTCATGGCCGCCATCGCGGCCGGCTCGAACCTGCAGATCGTGCTCGGCCCGGGTCTCGTCGACCGCGTGGCCGACGACCTGGAGGCCCTGCGCGCGGCCGCTCCGCCGGCTGCGGCTGGTGGGCCTGGTGCGTCGCCCCAGGAGCTCGCTGCTCGCGGTGCGTCCATCAAGGCGACCGCGCGATCCCGTTCCGACGGCCGCACGATGCGCGCGATCCGGAAGATCTCCGCGATCTTCATCCCGCTCATCCCCGCGCTGATCGCCTGCGGGCTGATCGCCGGGATCAACGGCATCCTGACGAACCTGGGGTGGGTGCCCGGGGTGACGCCGTTCCTCGGCGTGCTCTCGTCCGGGTTCCTGTCGCTGCTCGCCGTGTTCGTCGGGATGAACGCCGCGAAGGAGTTCGGCGGCACGCCCATCCTCGGTGGTGCGGTCGGCGGAATCATCGTCGCGGCCGGCGTCGCGAACGTCACGGTGTTCGGCGAGACCCTGGCACCCGGCCAGGGCGGTGTACTCGGGGCGCTGGCCGGCGGCATCCTCGCCGCGTACGTCGAGCGCTTCATGCGGCGCGTCACGCCGGACGTCATCGCGCTCATCGTCGTGCCGACCGTCACCGTCCTCGTCGCCGGTTCGGTAACGCTGGGGATCCTGATGTCCGTCGCCGGTGTTGTCTCGGTCGCGATCGGCACTGCTGCGACCTGGCTACTCGCGAACGGCGGGGCGTTCGCCGGATTCGTGCTCGGGGGCCTCTTCCTGCCCCTCGTCATGACCGGGATGCACCAGGGACTCATCCCGATCCACACCACCCTGATCGACCAGACCGGGTGGACCGTGCTGCTGCCCGTCCTGGCGATGGGTGGTGCCGGGCAGATCGGTGCGTGCATCGCGCTGTGGGTGCGGTTCCGGTCGAACGCTTCGCTGGTGCGGACCATCCGCGGAGCGCTGCCGGCCGGGTTCCTCGGTGTCGGTGAGCCCCTGATCTACGGCGTGACGCTCCCCCTCGGCCGGCCGTTCATCACCGCGTGCATCGGTGGCGCGTTCGGTGGCGGTGTCGTCGGGCTGTTCGACCAGCTCGGGCACTCTGTCGGGGCGATCGCCATCGGTGCGTCGGACCTGTCGCTCATCCCGCTGCTGAACGGCTCGTCCGGGTACGGGTGGGCCCTTCTCGGGTACGGGTCGGGGCTCGTCGTGGCGTACGTCGTCGGGTTCGTGGCGACGTTGTTGTTCGGGGTGTCCGCGTCGGTGCGGGCTGACTTGGAGGCGCAGTCGGCTGCTTCGGCCGGGGATCCGGTCGCTCCGGACGCGCCGCTCGACGTCCAGGTCACGCCGGTCGGTGCGACCGCGGCTACCTCGCGCTGATCGCCCGTTCCTCCACATCGCGATTCACCGCCGATCCGTTCACAGACCATCGCTCCGATCCTCGCCCGAACCGTCGTCAGGCGAGGATCGGAGCGTGGGGACCTGGGAAGCAGACGAAGCTCGTCGGCGGCACATGGCCCGCTTCGGTCGACGGGACACCGCGCCCGAGCTCGCGCTGCGCCGTGAACTGCACCGCCGAGGGCGACGGTTCTTCGTCGATCGGCGCGTGAGCAGTCAGTGCCGTGTTCGACCCGACCTCGTGTTTCCACGTGCACGGATCGCGGTCTTCGTCGACGGGTGCTTCTGGCACTTCTGCGAGGAGCACGCCCACCTTCCGAAGGCGAACGCCGACCTCTGGCGCCGGAAGTTGCTCGCCAACCGCCAGCGGGACGCACAGAATCAGGCGATCCTGATGACGGAAGGCTGGCGTGTGCTCCGCTTTTGGGAGCACGACCGTCCCGAGGATGCAGCCGCCTGCGTCGAGCACGCCCTGGATCAGTGGAGTGCAATCGTTCGTACCGCGTTGAGCTTCTCAGGCAGGATGGAACGCATGATCGAGGTCGTCGCCGGCGTACTCACTCAGCCCGACGGTCGCGTACTCACATGTCGAAGGGCACCTGGTCGACCAGCGGCGGGCCAATGGGAGTTCCCCGGAGGGAAGGTCGAGCCAGGAGAGCCCGCTGCGGAAGCCCTGCGACGCGAGCTCCGCGAAGAGCTCGGTCTGGACGTCGTCGTTGGCGAACCGATCGACCGGTCCATCACGCGTGTCGGCAACGTCGACATCGACCTCGCCACCTACCGAGTCGCCTGGACCGCGGACGGACCGACGTCGAGCACGGACCACGACGAGTTGCGCTGGGTGCTCCCCGTCGAACTCGGCTCGCTCGGTTGGGCCAAGCCAGATCTGCCCACCGTGAAGATCCTGAGCAGCGCCGCGGCTACGGCCTGACCTCCTGGAAGTCACCGCTCGAGATCGGCCACCACACGGTGATCCCGACCGAGGTGCACAGCTCCACCATCGAGGGTTGGGGCTCGGACGGCAGGAGGACGGCCGGGGTCACCGTCAGGCCACGACGTCGCGCGACCGCCGCGTAGTCGAGCGCCTGCCCGATCGCGGTGCGGACGTACGCCCGCGCGGTCGACTTCTTCGCCTCGACGACCTGGCCGATCGTCGGGACGTAGAGATCGGGCACGATCGTCACACCGTCGTCCGTGAGACGCAGCACCTGCACGTCCTCACCCCGAGCGCGGAGCCATTCGCCGAAGCGGGTCTGCAGCTCAAACTCGCGACGGGAGACGGATCGCACCGACTCGCCTTCGTTGACCCGCCGCACCTGGTACTGGCTGAAGTCGAGCGGTTGCCAGGCGGACGTGGCTGAAGAGGCACCGATCGCTGACGCGCGGCCGGAAGGGTCGCCGGCCTCGTCGACGAGGGCGGGCAAGAGCGACGTGTCCGCGTCGACGGCGACGAGGTTGAACACCAGTCCGTCTCGCTGAGGAGACGAGCCGGTCCCGGGGAAGCGCTCCCAGGTGTAGGGCGGATCAGCGAGCGCGAAGCTCCCGACGTAGGTCACGGTCTTCTGACCCCGGAACACGCGGATGGGGCGACCGATCGCCTCGGAATCCGCCAGCGCCTTGTTGTTTCCGGTCAGCTTCTGGTCGCCGTTCTGTCCTTGCCCGCTGTAGCGGAACAGGCCATCACCGCGGAGGCCCTCGTGCACGCCGTAGCCATGTTCCCCGCCGCCATCGTTCGTGAAGACGAGCATCTCGTTCGTCTTCACGACACGCGTGATGCCGTCCTGCCAGCTGCCACCGCCGAGACGGCTGTGCAGCTCACGCCGTCCGATACTTGTGCCGATCGGGATGTCCCAGACCATTTCCATTCCCCTCGTTATGGAAACGCTAGGCGACGACCGACGAGCTGCTCGAACGCCGAGCAGCCCCAGAACGGGGAGCTCCCTTGACGGTTGCTAACGAGAGAGGATGTAGCAGTACCGGAGCGTTCGAGGGCGACGCCGGTGTGATCAGGACACTCCTCGGGGAGCACCACCATGACCATCGCCGGAAGCTCTGCAGGGGCAGAAGCTCGACGACTCCGCAGCCGCGCCGACGAACACCGGCGGCAGTCCCGATAGCTGCGGCCAGAGTGCTGACAAAAAGCCGGACGACACTGTATTCCTAGTGACTGATTTGCGCTCCGATCCGAAGTTCTGCAGTATGGTGGGAGCAGCACCTTAGGAGGTTGCGATGACGACGACCGGTCTTCCCATGACGACGACCCGCGACTGGCATGACGCGTTCCAGCCCGGCGAGCTGGACGCGCTCCGGCGGATGATTCCCGCTGGCATCCACGCCGCACAGGCGCGCACCGGGCGGGCGAACACGGAGTACGCGGACCCCGAGGGCGAGCTGGATGTGTACGGCGTCGGCATGTCCAAAGCCGCCGCCAAAGAGATTCGTGCGCTGATTCGTACCCTCCCGAGCTACCACGAACTGACCATCCCGAAGACCTCGCGGCGTTTGATGTTCGTCGGACGAGCGCTGATCTTCCCCATCCGGGTCGGCGAGAAGATGCGCCGTGACAAGAGCCGCCTCTGGCTCCGGTCCTTCTCCGAATCCCGCCAGAAATACCTCGGTGAGAACAGCACAACGCGACGGGCACCCGAGCACACCGCGCTGTTCGAGACCGACGCGACGGCTTCACCGATCACGGAGGAGACCGGTGTGATCGACGCCCTAAAGCACGTCGAGGACGATGCAGGTCGATCCGAGCTGTTCGTTGCGTACTTCAGCAGCTCTCCTCTCGGCGTGGGCCAGATCATGTGGGCGCCGGCGCACCTGGACGGTCGCCACCTCCAGTTTCTCGACGCTGAGACACTGAGCTTCCGAAAGACTGTCGTTGGCGAGACAGCTGCTCAGAAGCCACAAGTGGCCTCCGGTTTCGCCTCGTCGGCGAGGCCGAGGACCTCCGTCAAGCGTCGTCCGCGGCCCACAACCACGACCGATCCGGGTCACTGATGGCGGGCACCATGAGTCCGGTCGACGTCGCCCGGGCGTTCGACCCCGCTCGCCTTGGACAAGCCCGACGATTCCGCGCCATGACGAAAACCGACCTGCACCGGGTGGTGGGGGTCTCGGCGAATGCGATCGGCCAGTACGAGCGGGGCGAGATCAGCCCTCGGGCTGAAACGGTTGCCTCCCTCGCCAGCGCGCTCGACGTCCCCGTTGCTTTCTTCTCTCTCGGCCGCCCAGGCGTCCGAGTCGAGGTCGCCCAGGCGTCCTTCCGTCGGCTTCGGTCAACGACCGTCGCGCAGCAGCAGCAGGCGACCGCCTACGTCGAGCTCGTCTGGGAGCTAAGTCGCTACCTCGAGCATGACGTCGAGTTCCCCTCCATCGATCTCCCAGCGTGGGCGGGTGCCGACTCCGATGACGTGCCGGACCCAGTAACGGCCGCCCGACTGATGCGGGCCCACTGGGGACTGGGCACAGAGCCGATTCCGCACCTCGTCTATGAGCTCGAACAGCACGGCATCCTCACCGTGCTGTTCTCGATGCGCGAGACCGAGACCGACCCAAAGCGGAAAATCGACGCCTTCTCGACGAGCTCGCTGCCCCGGCCGATGATCGTGTTGACGCCTGATAAGGCCGATGACGTCATGCGTCACCGGTTCTCTGGCGCGCATGAGCTCGGGCATGTGGTCCTCCACCATGGTCGGCACGGCTCCGACACCAACATGGAGCGCGACGCGGACATCTTCGCGGCAGAGTTCTTGACGCCGAGAGAGATCATCCAACACGAGCTCCCGCGACGCATGAACCTCGCCAAGCTCGATGACGTCAGCATCCGGTGGGGAGTGTCGATTCACTCGCTCCTCTACCGGTGCCGCGAACTCGACCTCATCTCGGACTCAACCTATCGCCGTGCGTTCATCACGCTCAACACCGTCAAACCGACGACATACTCGATCCGCGATTATCCCGGCGAACGGCCTGAGCTGCTGAAGAACGCCCTCGCCCTACTCGACGAGGACGGTACCTCGCTCGCAGACGTCGCGAACGATCTACGAGTCAGCCCCCGCATCATCCGCCGCCTCGCCGATGTCGACGAGCCCCCGGCTCCGCGACTGAGCCTCGTCCGCACCGCGGGCGACTCGGACGGCCGCCTGGCCGATCCGGACACCACGGACGACCATGAGGAAGGAGGAGCCATGCCGAACAGGTCAAGCATCTCGGTCCGCTACATCTCGAACTCTGCTGCGACACGTCACCCGCGCAACAGCATCGCCGAGACGGGCGCGAACCGCACGAGCGCTAGGCAAAACCGCAGCGCCGCTAACGGGCGGGACATCACGCCGGCCGCTCCTGCACGCAACCTCCACACCAGCCTCGCGGGGAAAGAGAAATAATTCATACCCGAGAGGGCTCGATATCAATAAACCTGGGATCGAGCCCTCTCATCATGAACGAAACACGCGAGGGCGGAGCGGCATCTTCAACGCAGGGCTGTTTGATTCGCACCCTTCTGCCCTCACCAGGTTGATCACAATCGCGCGTTTCAGACATGGATCAGCCGCGAGACCAGCCGCCTAGACCTACAGAAGCTTCTCTTGACGTGCCGTTATAGACCGTCGCAGACGGGCATAGTCGAGAAGTTCGCTCGCGCGGGCGTTCTTCTTCTTCCAATCCTTGACGATCGTTTCACCGAGTAGCACATAGTGCCACTGACGGCCATCGCGTTGCTCATCTGGAAGTTCGTTAATCTGCTCGCACCAAGCGAGAGCCGCACGTTGCTTGCGCTTAACATTTTCGTCGCTGAGCGCTGACTGAGCTTTCGTCTCAACCACGTAAATGTCTCCCCCGGTGCGTACCAGGAAATCGGGCGAGTACTGCGCTGGCATACCGTCGTCCTTCAGATAAGGCCGACGGAGGAAGTCATGGCGGTATTCGTGAATCTTTGCAAGCGCCTCAATTGCCGAATCGCCGTCCGCCCATTGAATGAAAGTGCGCTCTAACCCTCCGGCCTTCGTCGGGATCGGCAGGCGCTCGTAGATGCACTTATTGACCTCAACTGCCGAGCTTGCGCGCACGGGGATCGTGGCGACATCGGACAGCTTGCGGTACTGAACGATCGCTGAGTCGACTTCCTCGTTCTCCTGCAGTTCAACCATCCTTGTCGCGAACGTGCCGGCCAGCTCCTGAGCCACGTCGTCGAGCATGAGCACGCGCCAGTTCTCACCCTCGAGCGGGTCGAACGGCGCGCCGAACATGCGCTTGCGGATGTAGGTGTCTATCCACCCGAGCAGAAGCGGGCGGTAAGATTGCAATATTGGGAACTGACTGATTTCGCGGTATTTCTTCGCGGACGTCGTCATATTCCGACCCAGCGCTTCCGTAACACGCCTGGTCATACGCGACAAGTAGTCGTTATAGCCGGTCGCCGTGAGCACGCCACCGTCGACACGGTAGTCACCGAACTGCGTGCCCGTCTGCTGATCCTCTGAGACGAACCTATCGCCCTTGCCGACCTGCTTGAGGATGAGGTCGAGTGGGAAGCGGCTGACTTGAAGCTCGAGCGGGTTCATGCTCGGCTCGCGGAGTTCTTCGTCAGCGTCGCGGATGATAATCGGTATTTCGAAGTCGTACGCCTGGTACCCGGGACGGAGATCAACGAACTCCAGGTCGCCCGTCGGCGACGTGCTGTTCTCGTTCTCATCGCCGACCTCGACGGCGATGCCGCCGTTGAGCAACTCCTCGTAGAAGTCAGAGAATGCCGGGTGCTCGACGACGAAAAGCACGTCGAAGTAGTTGGTGGGTTCCAAGCGCTTTGCCATGCGCTCGCGTGTCTCTGCCTTCAGCTCGTCGATCGCATCGTTACCGCGCCACATGAGACGAAGACCTCGCCCGACGGTCTGCTCCAGCAGGATTGATGCCTGCGAAGAACGTAGCGGCACGATCACACAGATGTTGCTCACGTCGAAGCCTTCGCGGAGCATCAGGACGGAGATGATCACTTTCGGCTGCGCGAGCTTGTCGACGTCGAAGAGCTTCTCGCGCACCGGTTCCCAGTCCTTTGCGCCCAGTTCGGACTTCCGGCCCGAGTCGACTCGGAGGATATCGTCCTGCTGAAGTCCAGCCGTCTTCAAGAACTCCTCGACGTGTGGGGACACGGTGGTGTCCTCGCAGATCACCAGGAGTTTTGGGTACTTGCTGGGGTCTGCATCCTTGAATTTGTCCTCGAGGATCTGCAGCTTCTTGAGGCCGGCACGCAGCATGACCCTCTGACCGTTCGATAGTCCCGTGACCGCGTTCTGCTCGTCGCGTTCGGCACGGAAGTCGAGCGGAAGCGCTGCGACTTCCTTGCGCTTGTCGAGCGCGAGCGTCTTAACAAGTCCAGCCTTCATCGCAGAGGTAAGATCGAAATCAACGACGATGTGTGGGAAATACGCCTTGTTCTTGTTTCGACCAGAGCCCACCTCATTGTACGGAGTTGCGGAGAAGTCGAACTGCACGAATCGCTCACCCTTGGGGGACGCAATCTCCGACAGGCTCTTCTGCCACTCGACATCCGTGACTTCCTCGGATTTCTTTACCTCGTGAATGTGGTGTGCTTCATCGTTGAACACAACCAGGCTCGGCAGGTCCTTCAGCGCCGCGAGCGGGCCGCCACGGGCGAAGCGTCGGTCGAGAGTGTCGAGCGCGTTGCCGGCCGATGTTCCGGGCGTGAGCGGGAAGAGGCTCTGCACGGCATCCTTCGGGCTGATCGCGACCCCTGTCGCCTCGACCTCGTCTCCGTCGTCGAGGAAGTTCGGATCCTCTTGGCCTGCGAGGAGGTGCCAATTGGTGATGGCAATAAGGCCAGAGCCCGTGACCTTGCGCCCGATTTCTGTCTTCGTCACGACCGAAGACTGCAGGAAGGCGAAGACCTTCGGGCGGTAGTTTTCGGGGACGAAGAGGTCGCGCTGCGAGTAGATATCGCTAGACGAAAAGTCTCGCTCGCCGGCGCGTTCCTTCCCCATGAACGAGTCGAGGAGTCGTTCGTAGACGATCAGGCCGGGCGCGACGAGCAAGAAGTTGCTCGAGAACCGCGCGTCTGCTGGGGCGGCAGCGTTGTTCAGGTACTGCCAGAGCATCAAGGCGTTGAGCACCCACGTCTTACCCGATCCGGTCGCCATCTTGGCGCCATACTTCGGGTAATCGTGCCGCTGGCGAGTCACCTCTCCAAGCACGCCGCTCTGTTGAAGGTACTCCCCCGCGACAGCCTCGTAGAGGTCGCGCAGGCGCGTCGTGCCGAGGACTTCGTGGGCATAGATGATGTTCAGAATCGCCTGCCGCTGCCCCTCATGGAAGTTGAGGAAGCGGGTATCGCAGTAATCCTGTTCAAACCAGTAACGAAGTAGCTGAGCCGTGACCGGAGTAACCTCCTCGAGGATCGGTGCGCCGAGACCTCCGACGAGATCAGGAATCTGTGGCGCGACAATAGTGCTCAGTCCCTTCGCAAGTGGGAAGTCAGCGAACCCGCTCATGCGGACACCTCGACGCCCGGAATGAGCACCTCCGACTCGAAGCCGAACACGTCGACGGCACGGATGCACACCGTTCGCGGCCCATCCTTCGGGGCCAGATCCAGCGTCGCTGTGGTCACGACGCGCAAAGGATCTCCATCATTGTCGACGTTGCCTCGATAGTCTTGCCACACGGAACGAAACACTTGACCGTCATAGTCGGGGTCGACTGCCCAGTACTCGACAAGAGCAAGTGGCTCGTCGTTCATCACTTCCTGAAGCTTCAGGCGATTTTTCTCGTCGAGATTGATGGCTTCCGGCGATAGCAAAACGTAGTTCTGGAGGCTCACACTGAGGGACTCACCCGCACTGCGCTGAGTACGTGAAATCACGTGTGCCTGCAGGTACTGAAGGCTGGAGAAGCGCACCTGTCCGGCAAGCCTCTCAGCGCCCTTCTTTTTCAGTCGGTCAAGCAGATCCGGCGGGATGACGAGGACTTCAAGCTTCTCGTCGTTGAGGTCAGCAATGTCTTGTCCAATTCCGGCGACGAAGTTCCAGCCGAGTACGATGACCTTTTCAAAACCACCCATCTTCGCGTCCCGATACCCCTGTGCACGCTTAAGAGTTGAGAGCGTCGTCATACGGGAAGGACTTTCTGCCACCACCAGCGTTCGCGTCCCTGGCAATCGGCCAAGACCGCCATTAACGTTTTCCTCTGCGGGAAGGGGCAGGGCTCCAAACACATCCAAAACCACCTTTGCCAAGTCACCGACGCGGAAGCTTCTACCGAGAGTTGATCGCGCTTGCTCCACCTGGTAGTCGCCGATGGCTTGGTAAAGGAATGGACCAGCGTTGGAGTCGATCAGGCGCTTGCGCATGATCATCGTTGCCGGCTTGCCCAAGTCGGTCGTGACCCAGGTCCGCCCCAAGGACTCGGCTACAGCGGCGGTGATCCCCGATCCGCCAAAGAAATCCGCGACGATTGAATCAGGGTTTGAACTGCCCTTCACGATTCGCTCGATGAGGGGCCACGGCTTCTCTGTAGCGTAACCCACTCGCTTCTTTCCGTCGACCGGATAGCGACCCGATATTGCCATAATCCACCAATCTTCCGGAATCTTGCCACCAGCATCGAGGGCGTAGTCGTCAACGATGAACCCAGAACCGGCTAGGCCCGATTTGAAGTTGCCCACTGTTTTTTGCGAGTGCTGCTCTCGGATGGCCTGATCGTTGAATATCCATTTGTCGGTTTTTGAATACCAATAAATCGAGTCGTGCTTCCGGTTGTATTGCTTCATACCAGGGGAGCCGGGCCCGTGATAGGCCCAGATAATTTCGTTTCGAAGATTCTGCTTTCCGAAAATGTCATCGAGAAGCAGCTTTGCATAATGCCCTACATGCCAGTCTAGGTGCACATAAATCGATCCCTGATCAGAAAGGAGTTCTCGCATCAGCACGAGACGAGGCACCAACATCGCAAGGTATGACGCCGTCCCGTTTGACCACGTGTCCGAGTAGGCGAATTGCTCAAGAACCGCAGGGCGCTGCTCAATGGTCCCGCCCGGAAGCGTTACCTTCGTCCGGTAATCGGCTTTCGAGTCGAACGGCGGATCGATATAGATCAGATCGATTTTGTTTCTGAGGCTGGGCGTGCGTTCGTCGCCCGCCAAAAGAGCTGCGATAGCCAGGAGATTATCGCCGTAGATAAGGCGATTAGGCGCCGTGAAGGTTTCTTCATCAGCTTGCGACGCCCAAAGATTGAATCCCGTCTTATCCTTTGAGGGAATGACAAGCTCGCGGGTCTGCAAACTAACTTTATTCTGCCCCTCCAACTGCTCGAGGATCAGCGCCGCCTGCCGCTTGCCGGCAGCGACGATGCTGGGAAGTTGCTCGAGTAGTGACTTAGCCATATGAGTGAGGTCTCCTTCGCACGTTCACGTGCGGACTGCAGGTTGAGCTAGTGGGTGACTCAACGATATCTGCGAGACTCAACTTTTTGCGAGGCCAGGCGCGCCCTCATCATCGACTTCACGATTCCTCCTGTGTATTCAACATACATATCAGTCGTTCGGCGCATCGGGGCGCCCCCGCGATTCATCGATTTTCGCGAGCGTTCCCTACAGCGGTGCCCCGGCGATCACGCCCGGGTGTGCCTGTCGGCCGCGCTGGTGAGCGCGTGCGCCGACACGCAGGATTCGACTCAGGAAGCGTGCGTCGCTAAAGGGCGGCACCATTGTTGCACCACGACCGTCCTACATCAGCAGAAAGACCCCGCTTGAGCAGGGGTTTTCCGTGGCCACACCGGTCGGGGTCTGAATTCACGGGTATGCAGCGAAGGTCTCTGGGCGACTCCCCCGAACGCGTGCGCCGGCGCCGGCACGACGCCATCGTCCGTCGTCGTCTTCGCAGATCACGCTCCCGGCCGAGCATCGCGCACAGCCACCGTCTCGTCCTCTTCGGTCGGATCCACGAATCGTGACCGGCGATCCGGACAACACCAACCTTCGGCCCGCCGCTGGCGCGGTACTCGTCGCCGACGAATGTTGGCGAGACGTCCGAGATGCGCGCGACGACGAGGTGGGCCGCGACCTCGTGCGGCATCCGGTGCCGGGTCGGCTGGTCCGCCTCCCGCAACTCAACCCGCGGTGTCGGCACCTTCGGCGCCATCCGCCACGGAGGGCGTCGCCTGGCAACCCAACACCACCAGGCCACACCGAGCCTCCAGGTCTACGCCATGGCCGTGGTAGTGCTCCGCGAGGAGCGGCCGCCGCACGTCCGCCAGACCGTTCGCATCGATTTCGCGCATCAGGAACAAAGGCCTCGCCTTCGCATCGTGGCCGGCGAGGGCAGTGTTGAGTCGCGTCAGCAGAATGGCGCGCTTGTTTTGAGACCCTCGGTCGCCGTGCAGCCGGCTAGTTGTGATGTCCAGGGACGTTGTGTCGCAGGGCGGTCGGTGACGCGCTGATCGAAGAAGGCCTCCCGGTGGTGGAGTAGAGCTGTCTAGGAACCGCTTCACCCATCAGGAGGCCTTCGTGTCTCACGCTAACGCTGCGCGGGCCCCGCGCACTCGTCGTCGCCTCGCGAGGCTGATCGTTGAGCGCTGATGGCCCGCGACCACCGCGGCGAAGATGTTCATGGTGTCGCCCGTCACAGCCCGGAAATGGGCTGCCCGCTACCAGGTGGAAGGCCCAGCCGGGATGACGTATCGGTCCAGCCGTCCGCACCGGATGCCGGCGAAGACACCACCGGAATTGGTGAAATGGATCGTGAAAGCGAGGTGGCGACGGCGCCTCGGGCCGGTGCAGATCGGCGGCGAGCTCGGCCTGCCGGCATCGGCGGTGCACGCCGCCCTGGTGCGGTGCCGCATCAACAGGCTCTCTCACATCGACCGGATCACCGGCGAGTCGATCCGGCGTTACGAACACGACGCTCCCGACGCGATGATCCACGTGGCTGTCACGAAGTTCGGCAACATCCCCGACGGCGGCGGCTGGCGATTCGTCGGGAAGCAGCAGGGCGACCGGAACCGGGCAGCAACGCCAGGCAAGCCGCGATCGGCAACCCGAGAACCGCCGCTGGGCGGAGCGTTCGTGCATTCGTCATCGATGACCACTCCCGCATCGCCTACGCCGAGATCCACGCCGACGAGAAAAGCGGCCACCGCGATCAGTGTCCTGCAACGGGCTGTTGCATGGTTCGCCGATCGCGGTGTCACGGTCGAGCGGGTGCTCTCCGACAACGGCTCCGCCTACAAGTCCCAATAGCGGCGCTTGTCATCGGCGCACCACGCTCGCGTAGGACCACGAGCATGGCCTCGTGCAGGTACACGCGGCCATCCTCGCGCAAACGCACGCTCGTGCCTAGCTTTCCTCGTCGGCTGCTTCGTCATCCGTTCCCGCGAGGTACTCGGCGCGGACCTCCGTGAGGACGGTGCCGTCTTCTCGCGCCCAGTAGTGCCAGCCCGCTTCGGCGCTGTTGCCGCTGACTGCTTTCGCTGCGCCGCTGAGGGTGGCGTGCACGCTGCCGCTATCGAGGTGGATGCTGCCGTCCTGTCCGATCGTCGCCGTCCTGCCTGCGGCGCCCCCGGGCCGAGCGCGGAGGACGCCACCAACTGTGAGCAGGCCGGCGCGGGTCAGGTCAGCGACTTCGACACGGTGCACGGTGCGGTCCGCGCCGTCCTCGTGCTGCACATGGTGACCATCCGGCACAGGCCAGACCTTCAAAATCATGTCAGCGAGCGTGGCGGTGCGGGCTGCGATCAGGCTGTCATCCCAAGCCGGCTGCTGTCCGCCGATCACGGGGCGGGTGATGAGCAGCGATGAGTACCGCTCGAGCGTCGTCCGCTTCGCGTCCCACGTGGCGTTGGAGAGCCGACTGTTCAGCGGTTGCGTCGCGAGGGTGAGGTTGCCGAGGGTCTGCACGATCCGGTCTCGCTCCGACTCGATCTGCTCGGAAGGTGCGGGCCAGTTCGCCCGCCACTCCTGCGGCATGATGTGCTCGATCGTGTAGACGCCACGGCTGATGGTGCCGTCGCCGTAGCGGTGCCCACCCGGATAGCCGCGAAGGTGGTCCTCGACGGCCTCGAGGACCATCCGCAGCCGCGCCCGACGGAACCGCTTGTACGCCTGCACACCACGCAGCTCTCTGGCCACCTCGGCGTTGTCGGGCCAGTACGCGGTGCTGGTGTTCTGTTTCGCGAGGAACGCTTCCGCAGCGTCCGCGACTTCTTCGTGGGGTTGCGTGCTCAGATGGGTGAGGAGGTCCAGGAGGAATCGATTGGCACCCTGCGATGAAGCGCGCACGACTGCTCGGCGCACGAACCAGCTCTCCAGCACGGCGAGCAGACGATCTCGGACACGGTCCCGGATGCCCGCTTGCTCGGGCTCGCCGAGCCAGATCAGCAACGGTTTCGCGAGCTCGGAGTCAAGCGTGCTGGTTCGGTACACGAACAAGCCCAGACGAGTCAGTTCTCCGTCGCGCGCCTCCGCAGCGACGGTAAAGTCCCGATACCGGGTTGCGGCCGCGTGGATCTCGGGCAGGAGCTGGCTGACACCGCCGGTGGCGGGGTCGGTGGCGAACCGTTTGAAGGCCGCGAACACCTCCCGAGCCGGGATGTCCCGCATCGTGCGCGCGGTCAGCCACTGGGTCAAGAACAGGGACGATCGGGTGTAAAGGATGCGGCCAGCACGCACCTCGGTCTCCCAGAACGGGGTCTCGAACTGCGCCCACCACTGCCGGTACGCGTCTTCAGTCGCCTCGGGCGTGGTGTTCAGCCGTTGGAACACGAAGTTCTTGATCAGGTCTGCCGCTGACAGCGGTGTCCCGCGCGCGTTCAGGGTCTCGAAGATCTCTTGCGCGTCCTCATCGGCCTGCAGCTGGATCACGACCAGCTGCAGCTTCGTCGTGATCGCCGCGACGAGGGTCCGCGCCGCCGTTTCCGGAACGACCGCAGCATCGAACCATGCCGCGATAGCGGTGGCGAAGAACCGGTGTGCCTCCACCAGTCTGGACCGCCCAAGGCTCGCGTGCGCCACCGGCGGTGTGGCACGCATGACGCTCTTGAAGGCGGGCCGGTCGCGGTTCGTCGGCCACAGTTTGAACTGGTCCTCCGCCACGATGCGGAATGCCTGTTGGTTCTCCACCAGGTCGATGACCTGTCCTGCGACGGCCGTCCATCCGCGGAAGTCGAGCTCGGCGTGCAGAGCATCCAGCAGCAGCTGCAGCGTCGTCAACCGCTGCTGCCCGTCGATCACGGACCACGCTGGCAAGCCCCCGAGAGGCACCTGCTGCTGTTGAAGCACGATCGCGCCCATGAAGTGCGTCGCTTCTGGTCGTTCCGTGACGGCGCGCACGAGGCGGGTGATGTCTTGCCACAGCGGTTCCCACTGCAACTCGGCCGACCACACGTATGGCCGCTGGAAGAGCGGCAACACGAACCGTTGCGGGGAGAAGAACACCTCTTGCGGGCTCCGCACCTGCGTCAGCACCCTCGGACCTCCGTCCTCGAAATGCAACGAACCGGGCCGGTCACGACTGCACCGGCTCCGACGACTTCGGAGCGGCCTTGTCCGATGCGGCGGTAATGGCCGCGGACTGCGATGTCGGGTTGGCGGTCTCGAGGGTGGCCAGATGCTTCCGCAATCGCTTCGCCATCGGCAGGAACGTCGCCAACGTCAAACCGCCGGAAAACACGCCTCCAACGACGGGTATCGTCTTCGCGACCCCCTTTGCGAAGATGCTCTTGCTCATCTGAACACCGAGGTGCTTCGCGACCGTCTTGACGATCGGGTAGATCATGCCGTGGGTGAGGGCTTGCTTCGGCAGCTGCTTGACCATCTGCGTCGCAAGCTTCTCGGCGACTATGCCGATGCCCTTGTTCGCCGCCTGCACGCCGAACATCACGCCCACGAACAGCGTCAGGAGGTTCTGCGTGCCGTCGTCAGGCTCGTCGCCGTCCTTCCCGAATAAGTCCGGCCAGCTGTAGAGGTATGCCAATTTCTGCGCGATCCGCAGCATGTGTGCCAAGTACTGCGCGGAATCGATGGGGATGGTTCCGGCGAGGGCGAAGCCACCGGGGATACCTGCCGCCGCAGAGATCGCTGTGACCCTGCTGGTTTCGTTCGTGATCGACGCGTCCGCGATCGTGCGGAGGGTGGCCGCCGGGATCCCCGCCGCTGCCGGCGTCTCGGCAACCGCGGTCCGTATCTGCTCCTCCGTGCAGTACCGCGCGAGCGACCTCCGCAGGAACGCTGCCCTATCGATCCGAACACCCGGCAGCTTCGTTGCGACGACAAGCGCCTTCCCGAAGCCCGAATTTGACGAGGTGCTCTCAGTAGTTCCCATGGTGCGTTCAAACTAGTCGACTTCACAGACAGCGAAAAGCCGAGCGAGCCGCTGCGGCAACGTCTGAGCATCGTGAGCGACATCAGTGCGACGATCCGCCCCCCCCCCCCCCCACCCCAGAACGGGTGCTCGCGCCGATCCTGAGCGCTCGACGAGGATGGGGCAGCACCGCGCGCCCAGGGGAAGACGCGCGTTGCGTCGAGCAACATCCCCATGGGACCAACCATGACGATGGCCGGAGAATCCGCAGGGGTCGAGGCACACCGCCAGCGCAGCCATGCACGCGAACTCCGCCGCCAGGCGGACGACGCCGAGCAACGCGCTGCCCGCTTCGAGATCGCCCACCGCACCGAGAGCGAGACCGCCCGCATCCTCGCGCCGCTCGCCGGCATCGGCTACCACCTGCTCGCGGACCGCCGCTGGCCGGGCAGCCGCACGGCACAGGTCGACATGGTCGTCGTCGGCCGAGCCGGCGTCTTCATCGTCGACACGAAGGCCTGGCGCGAGGTCGCGGTCCACGGCGACCGGATCACCCGCGGCCAAGAGGACGTCACCGACGACATCGCCCGACTCGCCGATCTCGCGTACAGCACCGAGGCAGCACTGGCGGACACGGGCCTGGCGCCCGGCGAGGTGCATGCGGTCGCCGCACTCGCCGGCCAGAAGCGCATGCACGCTCGCGTCGCCTCGGTCGATGTCATCGGGGCGCACGACCTCGTCGGCCACATCACGAAGCGTGGAGCCCGATTGTCCGCGTCCCGCGTCGACGAGGTCCTCGCCGCGATGCTGCACCACTTCCCCGTGATCGGCGACGGCGGAGCAACACCGCCACAGGTCGTCGTCCCGGCACCGGTACTCCCCCGCGAATCCGACGTACTCGTCCCGACGGTCGACACCGCGGACGACGAGCTGACCGACCAGCTCCTCGACGGCGTGCTCGAAGCGCCGATCGAGGACTGGATGGCGTTCCTCGACCCGGCACAGGCCAAGCTCGTCCGCCGCAGCTTCAACGGCCCGGCACGCATCCGCGGCGCTGCCGGCACCGGCAAGACCGTCGTCGGCCTGCACCGGGCCGCGTACCTCGCACGCGCGACCGGCGGTCGCGTGCTGTTCACGACGTACATCAGCACTCTGCCGAAGGTCCTCGAGTCCCTCCTCGAACGCCTCGCGCCCGACATGGTCGGTCGCGTCGACTTCATGGGCGTCCACGCGTTCGCCACGCGCCTGTTGAAGGAACGCGGCATCGCGTTCCGCACTCCTGGACGGGAGGCCCAGCTTGCGTTCGACGACGCGTGGAACGCGATCCGCGCCTCCAGTCCGTTGCGGTCGTCGCGATTCTCGCGCTCGTACTGGGAAGACGAGATCAGCCACGTCATCAAGGGCCGCGGCCTGACGCGGTTCGACGAGTACGCGGACCTTGCTCGCGTCGGGCGCAAGCACGCGCTCCCGCTGGAGACGCGGCAAGCCGTCTGGGACCTGTACGAGGTGTACGCGCGCGGGCTGCGCGAGCGACGGGCGCACGACTGGGAGGACATCGTTCTGCTCGCTCGCGACGCGGTCCGCGCGGTGCCGCTCGAGCGGTACGACGCGGTCATCGTGGACGAGGCGCAGGACCTGACCTGCGCGATGGTCTCGCTGGTGCACCAGCTCGTGGGTGACCGGACCGACGGCCTGACGCTCATCGGCGACGGCCAGCAGACGATCTACCCCGGCGGGTACACGCTCGGCGAGGTCGGCATCAGCCTGTCCGGACGCGGTGTCGTGCTCGACGTGAACCACCGGAACACCGCCGAGATCCTCGAGTTCGCGAAGGAGATGGTGGCGGACGACCAGTTCGTGGACATCGAGGGTGTCGACGGAGTCGGTGACGCGGTGTCCGACGTCTCCCGCTCCGGTGCTGCCCCGACGATGACGCAGTTCGCGAGTCGTGCGGACCACGACCGGGCGATGCTCGACCGGCTGACCGAGGTCCTCCGACTCGTCGGAACCGGCCACGGTGACGTCGGCATCCTCACGGCGACGAACCGGCAGGCGAACGACGTCATGCGGGCGCTCGCAAGCGCCGGCGTCGCGACCGTCTCGCTGCAGCAGTACGCGGGGCGGAGCTCGGACGCGGTTCGCGTGGGGACGGTGAAGCGTGCGAAGGGCCTCGAGTTCAAGCAGGTGCTGCTCGCGCACGTCGACCGTGGGCTGCTCGATGCTGCCCCGGCCGTCACATCGGAGTCCGAACGAGAGCGCCGAGAGCGAGGGCGCCGCGAGCTCTACGTGGGGATGACCCGGGCGCGGGACGGTTTGTGGGTCGGCGTCCGCAGCGGAGCCCCGCGCAGCCGCTGACGGTTCTCTTCGGCCAGCTATGACGACCAGCTGAGCGTCTTCAGTCCCGGTCGCAGAGCACTTGCCGCACACACTCTGCTGTCCTCGGGTCCTTGAATGCGACCACGAACGTTCGCCCGTCCCGCATCTCCAATCGGACGGCGACTTCCCCGCCCACCGAGTAGAGCCGCCCACAAGCGCTTCGAACCGCACCCTTGATGCCCCATCCGCCGTAGTCGGCGTGAGCATCGATCCGCACGATCGCGACTTCGACGACGTCGCGACGCACCAAGCGAGTCCGCCAGAAGGGCGTCAGGCCAACGGTGATCTGTTCCGGCGAACACCGGACGAACGCGGCCGTCCTGGTGGCGAGTACCGCCATCCAGATCAGCGTTCCGACGAGCAGGCCGAGCACGACGAGCGACGGCACATCGAACTCTCGGACCGCCGCTCCTGCGACACCGACCACGGCGATGGGGCCGAGCAGCAACATCGTCCCGAACACGACGCCGTGGTCCGCGGGGCTGCGGAACACCTTCTCAGCTGCCCCGACGCGCTTCGGCGGTCTCTGAGCCGAGGTCGATCTCGCGCCCGCTCCACTCCAGCAGCGCCGGGTCGTGCGTCGCGACGACCACCGCTCCCCCGTGCGCGCGGATCAGGTCCAGCCCAGCACGCACGCGGGCAGCGCTCCGGTCATCAAGCGAGGCCGTCGGCTCGTCGGCCAGCACCAAGCTCGGCCGCTGCGCGAGCACCCGGGCGAGCGCCACCCGTTGCTGCTCGCCGCCGCTGAGCAGACCCGCTCGCTGACGCTGCCGTCCATCAAGACCGACGGCGTCGAGTGCCTCATAGATCCGCACGTCGAGCGCTTGGCGGCCCACGCCGTCGGGCCGAACGACGCGCAGATTCCGGAGAACCGACCACTCGGGAACGATCGCATGGTCTTGCATGACGAACCCGATCATGTCTCGGCGGAGCGATCGCTGCCGCCGCTCGCCGATCGAACCCAGCTCTTCACCGCCGATCCGCACCTTCCCACGTGTCGGCTGTTGCAAGCCGCCGAGGCAGCGCAAGAGGGTGCTCTTGCCCTGCCCCGACGCCCCGCGAACCGCGAGGACTTCTCCGTGGGCGACGGTGAACGCGAGGTCGTCCCACAGGGTCCGGGACGCGACGTCGTGGCCGAGACCATCGACGTGCAGGATGGGCTGGTCAGTCATGGTCATGTCCTTTCGCGCCGGCCGGTGATGGCCAGCAGTACAGAGAGGGTCCCGGCAGCAAGGACTGCCGCGAGCACAGCGAAGGCCCCGGCGTCCGAAGCCTGGTGCCCGGTGAAGGCGAGCGTCACAGCGGTGACTGCTGCAGTGAGACCGACCCCGACGAGGACGAATCGCCGATGTCGGATCACCGGATTGCGGCCGGAGAGGAAGAGCACTCGTCCTGGGACACGACTTCGAACGCGGTGCTCGACGACCAGCGCGCTCGCGGTGAACACGGTTGCGGCAAGAGCGGCGAGCGCGGCGACCATCGCAGTGAGGCGTTCGCTCCTCAGCATCGCGAGTTGCCCTTCGACCGTTGCGCCGACCCGCCGAACCTGCAGCACGACGTCGGAGAGACCTGCATCGTCAACGGCACTGAGCAACGCGCGGCGGTCGGCGAACCGGACTTCGCCGTTCGCGACCGCGGTCCCGATGCGATTCGGTGCGATGTCCGTTGGATCAGGGACGACGAGTACCGGGATGTCCGGCCAGGTGGAAGCCTCCGGCCGCAACGCGCCCGTCCAGTCGATGACGGACTCCGTGATGTCGGCCGTCGATGCAACCGTCACGGCCCGCACCGACCTTTCCCTCGGCGGAGCACGACCCTCGACTTCCCAGCCCGCAGCGAGTTCTTCTTCCGCGGTCCGCCTGAGCTGCGATGCGTCCGGGGCGAGGACCTCGGGAACGAGCAGCACGGGTCCAGGTCGAGCTTCGATCTCATCGTTGTACGCACTGAGTCCGACAGCAACATCGCCGACGACGGTGAACGACTCAACGAAGGAAACCTGGGCCAAGCCGGCATCTCCTCTGGCGAGTGGTCCAAGCGCGAGCTTGCCGAACGCCACGTCTTGATCAAAGTCGGTGAAACCCGTGCCCAGGACGACATCATCACCGTGCGCTGATTCAGCGACCAACGTCCTCTCGAGCGCCGTGCTTCGTTCCTGACGTGCCGCGATCGCGCCGATGTCCAGGACAGAGAGAACCACCAAGCCAATCGCGGCCGAGGTGACGACGACGAGCGGCCAGTGCGCGGCCTTCGCCGAACTGAGCTCTCGTACCCACAACACGTTGGCGAGGACGTGTCCGCAGATGATCACGGCTCCCACGGGGACCAACACGATGACGAAGAGAACGGCGGTGAGACTCCAGACGGACGTGCCTGCAGCTCGCGCGGTGAGGAGTGCTGCGACCGCCACACACGACACGACGACGAGAGCGCCGACGAGCACGCTCATCTCAGCGGCTTCCCGAGCTGCGACCCGCCGCCGTGACCAGCCAACGGTCCGGCGGATCCCCTGGCGCGCACTCCTCCTGGCCGACTCTGCGATGAGCGCAACCGCGATCCCGAGGGCAGTCGCGACGAGGGCGGCCAGCGTGCCGGACTCTGAGACGACGAAGACGAGCGCCGCGGGACCCCGGGGCGTGTCGTCCACGAACTTGTAATCGGCCCGTCCGAGGCCTTCGAGGAAGCGCTCCGTCGCCTCGGCAGAACCGCCGACGGCGAAGGTCGTCCGCAGGTCGAGGTCAGCACCGTCGCCGATCGGACGGACGTCCAGCTCACCTCGAAGAACCGGAACGACCGGGCGACCGCGGAACACGTAAGCGGTCCAGACGTCCGGCCGTGCGTGGCGGTCCGGCACGAGCATCGCCAGCGACACATCAGAATCGGTGGCGATGGAAGTGAGATTGCGCACTTGTTCTGACTTCGTCAGGCCGTACGGAAGATCGGTGAGGGTCACGACACTACGGCCCACCAGCGCACCGGATGCTTCCATCGTGCCCACCACGGAGATGACGAGCGCGGTGGCGGCGAGGATCGCGGCCGCCACCGCGACGGCAGTGGCGGCCGCGAAGGCCCTCATCCGCGAGTTGCCCAGTACGACTGGTTCCCGGAGACCGCCTTGGCTCGCGTTGCGTAGGCCAGGGTCTTCGGGGGCTGCCAGGCTGACCGCGTCACCGTGCCGTTGGACTTGACCGACGCTCGGTGCGTGGACCGCTCGTGCGCAAAGAGCGAGTGGACCTTCTTGTCCCAGATGCCGTAGGTCCACATGCCGCCGCCAGCGGGCACCATCTTGCCGGCCCGAGTCTGCTGAGGAGCGTCCGCCGATGCGCTTCCTTCGACCACGATTGCGGCGTCGGACGGTGCCGCGCTGGCCGGCGAGACGCCGAGCCCGGCCGCTATGAACAATGCCCCGCAAAAAGCGCCGAGCTGGATGATCTTCTTCATCGAGATGCCTCCGTATCGATCGTGGTCGTCCATCGACCACGTCCGAACCGTAGCGACCGAAACGCTAAATCATAAGTCCAGCATATTTTGTATCTCGCATCGTCGCTGCCACTCGGGCTGCGTCGTCTGCTCGACGACGTCTCAGCACGAAAGCGCCGCCGCCAAACGACGAAAGGCACGGCACCAACCGGCACCGCACCTCCCGCCGATCATCACGTCGTCAACTCACCACGTCAACACGAACCGCCCCCGCGTCCCGCCCGCTTCCAACCGCTCATGCGCCTCCACAGCCCGAGCAGCCGGCAGCACCTCGGCAACCCGCGGCGTCAACGTCCCACTCTCCACCGCATGCCGCAGCTGCTCGAGCTTGTCGAACGACCGGTACTCCGAGAACACCATGATCTGCACGAACTCGATCCCCCGAGCCCCGTTCCCCTGCCACCCCCGCACGTCGAAGAAGACTCCCCCGTCGCGAACGGCGTCCACGACCTCGTCGCGCTGCACGGCAGCATCGGCGAGCGCATCGACCCCGTCCGGCACGAGCTCGCGCACCGCGGCAGCAAACCCATCACCGCGAGGCACCACGTGGTCCGGCCCGAGCGACCGGACCAGAGCCTCGTCCGCCGGAGCAGCATCCGCGATCACGGTCAGCCCGGCGGCCTTCGCCAGCTGCACCACGTAGTTCCCGAGCAGCCCAGCGGCACCGGTCACGGCGAGCGTCTGCCCCGGCGCGAGCGAGGCGTGCGACAGGATCTGCAACGCCGTCAACCCGTTCATGGGCACGGTCGCCGCGGCCTCGATCGACGTCCCACGAGGGATCCGCGTGAACGACCCCACCGGCGCGACGAGCTCCTGCACGTAGGCGCCACCGTGGGCGCTGAGCGGCAGCGCCATCGCCATGACCTCGTCGCCGACCTGCCATCCGGTGACGTCGGGCCCGACCTCGTCGATGACGCCGGCGGCGTCCATCCCCGGCACGTACGGCGGCGAGGCCTGCGAGCTGTCCCGCTGCCCGGCACGCACCCCCGTGTCGGTCGGGTTCACGGCGAACGCCTGCACCCGGATCCGCACGGATCCCGCACCGGCGTGCGGCTCCGACACCTCGTGGACGGCGAGGGCCTCGGGCCCTCCGAACTGTTCGACTCCGACGACCTGCATCCTCCCGGTCTACGCGCACGTTGCTTGAGGCAACCTGACGCGACCACCCCACGGCCTGGAGGCCCGGCACCACCCCGCCCCGCGCCTCCCGCCCGTCAGGGGGTGCGGTCCACGGCACGTGGTGCGCCATGCTGGCACCGTGCGTCTCGACGAACTCCTCACCCGGTCTGACGGTCCTGCGATCGCCGAGGAGCTCGCCGCCCTCCGTCGACCCGCCCGGTACGTCCTCGAGGGCGTCCACCAGGAGTCCCGGCAGAAGTACTGGCAGTTCCGCGTCGACATCGACGAGGCCGCGCAGACCTGGACTCTCGTGCGCCAGCGGGCCAGGCCGGTCTCCTACCGCGAGGGCGTGCTGCACGACCCCGACGACGGCCCGATCGAGGTGTCGTTCGCCCGGAGCACGGTCTCGTCTCCCGTCGTCCGGATGGCCGTCCCCGACCTGATGCTCCGGTGGGGCCGCGCCACGGACGACGTCCACCCGATCCTGATCCAGCACGTCGGCGAGCACTCGATCCTGGTGACGTTCGAGCACGGCGAGGACCCGGCGTTCCGCACGACGCTGGTGATCGACGAGCGCGACGGCATCGCCCGCCGGTCGTACGAGTACGGCCAGACCACGATCATCACGAGCGTGCGGACCGCCGAGCCGGGCGAAGTCCTGCCCCACGCCCGCTTCGTGCAACCGACGGACTGGATCCGGCCGCAGTACTGAAGTCGTGACGGTTCTGGTTCACGAACCCCGACGATCGCGAACCAGAACCGTCACCGGCCGGAAACCGAACCACCTCCCCCGCCGGCACCATCCCCCGATCGGACGATGCCGAGACCACCGCCCCGGTCGATCCCGCACGGCCACCCGGCGGCGAAGCTGGACCCATGCCCGAGTCCCCCGCCATCGAGGTCCAGCACCTCGGCAAGCAGTACGCCACCGGCAAACGCGCCGTGGACGACGTCTCCTTCACGATCGAACGGGGCGAGACCTTCGCGCTCCTCGGCCCCAACGGTGCCGGCAAGTCCACGACGGTCGAGATCCTCGAGGGGTACCGCTCCCGCACCGCCGGCGAGGTCCGCGTCCTCGGCCACGACCCCGCACGGACGAGCCGCAGCCACAACGCACGCATCGGCATCGTCCTACAGACCAGCGCGGAGTCCCCGAACGTCACCGTCGCCGAGCAGCTCAACCACTTCGCGACGCTCTACCCGAAGCACCGCAGCACCGAGGAACTCCTCACCGCGACGGGCCTCGAGACGCAGCGCAACACCCGCATCAGCCGACTGTCGGGTGGCCAGCGCCGCCGCGTCGACGTCGCCCTCGGCATCATCGGCCGCCCGGAGGTCCTGTTCCTCGACGAACCGACCACGGGCTTCGACCCCGAGGCCCGCCGGCAGTTCTGGGACCTCCTCCGCCAGGTGCAGCGCGAGGGCACGACGATCCTGCTCACCACGCACTACCTCGACGAAGCCGCTCAGCTCGCCGACCGGGCCGCGGTCATCGCCGACGGGAAGCTCCTCGACCTCGCACCCATCGACGAGATCGGCGGCGCCGAGGCCCGCACGCCCCGGGTCCGCTGGCGTGACGACGACGGCGGACACCACGACGAGCGCACGACCGACCCGGCGGCGCTCATCCGCAGCAGCACCACGCCCATGCACGACCTCGAAGTCATCCGTCCGTCCCTCGAGGACGTCTACCTCGACATGGTGGGACAGCAGTGAAGACAGCGACCAGCCGCATCTCCTACGAGATCCGCACCTACTTCCGCGCTCCCGACGCGGTCTTCTTCACCTTCCTGTTCCCGATCATCATGCTGGCGCTCTTCTCGGTGGCGTTCTCCGGCGCCGCCGACATCCAGGCCGGCCCCGACGTCAGCGTCGACTACGCCACCTACTACCTGCCCGGCCTGGTCGCGACGGGCATCCTGCTCTCCGGCACGCAGTCCCTCGGCGTCGACATCGCCACCGAGCGCAGCGACGGCACGTTGAAGCGCCTCGGCGGCACACCGCTGCCCGTCCTGTCGTACTTCGTCGGCAAGATCGGCATGGTCCTCGTCACCACGCTCGTGCAGACCGCACTGCTGCTGGCGATCGCGAGCCTGGTGTTCGGCGTCGACCTGCCGACCGAGACGAGCAACTGGGGTGTCTTCGCCGGGGTGATGGTCCTCGGCATCGCCACCAGCTGCGTCCTCGGCATCGCGGTCTCGGCGCTCCCCCGCGAGGGCCGGCGAGCCACCGCCACCATCGTCCCGATCGTGCTGGTGCTGCAGTTCATCTCCGGCGTCTACCTGCCCTTCACGCAGCTCCCCACCTGGTTGCAGGACGTCGCCTCCGTCTTCCCCCTGCGCTGGATGGCGTCCGGCATGCGGTCCGTCTTCCTGCCCGGTGCGTTCGAGTCGGGTGAGCCGGGAGGCGCGTGGCACCTCGGCCTCGGAGCCCTCGTGTTGGCAGCGTGGCTGGTCCTGGGCACGGTGGCATGCCTGCTGACGTTCCGGTGGAACCGCAAGGACGCCTGATGGCGCCGCACTGGTGGGATGCTGGGCACATGAACGGCGAGACGTGGATGCGCAACCGGTGGTTGCACGTCTTCTTCGCGGGCACGATGCTCCTCACCGCCGTGATCACCGTGTTCGGGTGGTCCCCGTGGTCGATCCGCTGGCCCGCCTACACCGCGGTCGTGGTGCTCGTCGTCGCCTACGCCGTGTTCGGGCACCGCGGCTACGACAGCCCCCGTGCCGCCGCGGCCTTCCTGCCGCTGGTCCTCGTCGCCGCCCTGGTGTTGCCCGCCGTCGTGCCGAGCACCGCGTTCGTGCAGTGCATCGCGTTCCCGCTCGTGTGGGTGCAGTCCGAACGGGTCCGCACCGCCGTCCTGCTCTCGGTCGCGGTCGGCGTCGCGAGCGGCATCGGCCTGCAGGTCTCCGGCGGCTCGGACGCCCTCGTCAGCTCCCTGCTCATCGAGGGCATCAGCGTCATCGGTGCCTGCGCGATGGGCGTGTGGATCTCGAGCGTCGCCGGCCTGTCCGAGGAGCGCCGCCAGCTCCTCGACGAACTCCGCGCCACCCAGCAGTCCCTCGCCGACGCCCACCGCAGTGCCGGTGTGGCGAGCGAACGGGAGCGCCTGGCCCGCGAGATCCACGACACTGTCGCGCAGAACCTCGCCGGCATCGTCATGCTCACCGAACGTGCCCGCAAGGACCTGGCGAACGACCGCGGTGCCGCGCTCGACGAACGGTTGGCGGTCCTCGAAGAGTCGGCACGAGCGGCGCTCGAGGACTCCCGCGCCCTCATCGCCGCCGGGGTCGCCGGTGCCACGAGCGGCAGTCTCGCCGGAGCCCTGCACCGCCTGGCCGAGCGGTACACCCGCGAGACCGGCACGCCCGTCGCCGTGGACGCGACCGACGGCCCGCTCGACCGTGATGCCCAGGTCGTGCTGCTCCGGGTCGTCCAGGAGTCCCTCGCGAACATCCGTGCGCACGCCGACGCCGGCTCCGTCAGCGTCGTCCTGCGGCACGCGCCCGATCACGTCGGCGTCCGTGTGACCGACGACGGCGTCGGCTTCGACACCGGCGTCCCGACAGCCGGGCACGGTCTCCGGGGCCTCCACGAACGGTTGGCGCTCTCCGGCGGTGCCTGCACGATCACGAGCAGCCCGGGCCGGGGCACCGTCGTCGACGCGAGCCTGCCCACCGGACCCGAGCCGAGCCTCCCGGCCACCGATCATCACCCCGTGGCAGAGGTGCCCCGGTGATCCGCGTCGTGGTCGCCGACGACCATCCCATCGTCCGGTCGGGCATCGTGGCCCTGCTGCAGGACGCCGACGACATCGAGGTCGTCGGCCAGGCCAGCGACGGCCGCGCCGCGGTGACAGTGGCACTGGCCGAACGTCCCGACGTCGTGCTCATGGATCTCCGGATGCCCGTACTCGACGGCGATGCAGCGACGGCGGAGATCCTCGCCGCCGATCCCGGCGTCCGCGTCCTGATCCTGACCACGTACGAGTCCGACGACCAGATCCTCGCCGCCATCGAGGCCGGCGCCACCGGCTACCTGCTCAAGGCCGCCCCCGAGTCCGAGATCCTCGCCGGCGTCCGGGCGACCGCACGGGGCGAGACCGCGCTGGCTCCCTCGGCAGCCGCAGCACTCGTCCGCCGAGCGACGGGTTCGCTCCCCGCCGCGGCCGGCCCGTCGCTGACCCCGCGCGAGCTCGACGTCCTGCGCCTCGTCGCCCAGGGCAACAGCAACCCGGCGATCGGCCGGGCGCTGTTCCTCAGCGAGGCCACGGTGAAGACCCACCTCGGCCACGTCTTCGAGAAGCTCGGCGTGAACGACCGCACCCGTGCGGTGACCCGGGCGATGGAGCTCCAGCTCCTGCCGTGAGTCCCCGGTCCGCCGGTCACCGGGAGCGGGTGTACCGGCAGGTCGTCAGCATGCTGATCATCTGAGAGGAACCACCGGAATGAGCGCTCCCGCCGCAGCAGCACCCACCGCGCCGGACCGTCGTCGTTGGCTCGGCCTGGTCGTGATCAGCCTCGCCGTGGCGCTCATCATCGTCGACTCCACGATCGTCAACGTCGCGATCCCGAGCATCGTCGCCGACCTCGACATCGGCTCGACCCTGGTGCAGTGGGTGCAGGAGAGCTACACGCTCGTGTTCGCCGCCCTGCTGCTCGTCTTCGGGTCCGTGGCCGACCGGTTCGGCCGCCGACGCCTGCTCACCACCGGCGTCATCGTGTTCGCAGTGGCGTCGGTGCTCGCCGCGCTCTCGCCGACCGGTGAGCTCCTCGTCGTGTCCCGCGTGCTGCAGGGCATCGGCGGCGCGATGGTCCTGCCCACCACGCTCTCGATCCTCAACGCGACGTTCACCGGCCGGGAGCGTGGCATCGCGTTCGCCGTGTGGGGCTCGACGATCGGCGGCATGGTCGCGGTCGGCCCGTTGCTCGGCGGCTGGCTGACAACGGACTTCTCGTGGCGGTGGGCCTTCGGCATCAACGTCCCGATCGTCGCGGTCATCCTCGTCGGGCTCGCCGTCGCCGTGCGGGAGTCGCGGGATGCCCGGCACACCGGCCGCATCGACCTCGTCGGAGCGCTGCTGTCCGTGATCGCGAGTGCCGCCCTGGTGTTCGGGCTCATCGAGGGCCGCACCTACGGCTGGTGGACCCCGTCGTCGACGCCGCTCACCATCGGCTCGTGGTCGTGGGACGGCCCGGTCTCCCCGATCCCGGTCGCGTTCGTGATCGCGGTCGCTGCCGGAGCCGCCTTCGTGGTCCGTTCCCTGCGCAGGCAGCGAGCCGGACGCTCGACCCTGATCGCACTCGACCTGTTCCGCATCGGCTCGTTCCGGAACGGTTCCGTCGCCGCGCTCATCGTGTCGCTCGGCGAGTTCGGCATCATCCTGTCGTTGCCGCTCTGGCTGCAGAACGTGCTCGGGTACTCCGCCCTGCAGACCGGCTTCGTGCTGCTCGCACTGGCGATCGGGTCGTTCGTCGCGAGTGGGTTCGCCGCCACGGTCGGGCAACGCGTCGGAGCACTGCCGATCGTCCGGATGGGCATCGGCGCCGAGATCGTCGGGGTCGCCGCGATCGGGTTCGTCGTGACGTCGTCGACGCCGTGGTGGGCGATCGTGCCGTGCCTGTTCGTCTACGGTTTCGGCGTCGGGCTCGCGACGGCCCAGCTCACCGGTGTGGTGCTGCAGGACGTCCCCGTCGAACGCAGCGGTGAGGCATCCGGCGCCCAGAGCACCGCGCGCCAGATCGGCTCGGCGCTCGGCATCGCCGTCCTCGGCACCGTCCTGTTCACCTCGACCGGCAGCATCCTGGAGCACCGCCTGCAGGACGCGGGCACCCCGGCCGCCACCGCGACGAAGATCGCCGACGCCGTGGTGCAGTCCTCCGGCGGAGCCATCTCCGGCCTCGACGGGGCCACCCGCGCCGACGCCGCCGACGCCTTCTCCGACGGCACCCGCGCCGCCGCCTTCTCCGCCGCCGGCTTCCTGGTCATCGGCCTCGGCGCCACCCTGCGCCTCCGGGCTCCGCGACGCCCCGACGACGAGGACCAGGCGTGACCGGAGACCCCGTTCTGCAGCGCTGGTGACGGTTCTGGTTCACGATCCCCGAGGATCCCGAACCAGAACCGTCACCGCGCGGACACGAACCCGCCTCCCCCGCGCCGTGGACGCGACCACGGACGAGACGGGAGGCACGGTGCCTGCCCGCACCGTGCCTCCCGTCCGCTCCAGCGCGCGCCCTGCCATCGCGACGCGCGCCCGCTCAGGCCTCCGCGTCCGCCTCCTGCGACCGGACGCGGAGCACCCGCGCTGTGGGGGTCGACCCGCCGTTCGCGACCTCGAGCGAGCCCGAAGCGGCGTCCCACGCCACGGACCACGACCCGAGTGCCGTCGGGAACAGTGGCTCGACGACCACCGCCTGCCCGGCGAACGCCGGTAGCGGCAACGACACCGACGCCGACGCCGACGCACCGGGCAGCGACCACACCGACAGGTACAGGTCGCCCGTGGTGGCGTGCAGGCCGAGTGCGACCCAGGGGTCCTCCCAGGCGGGCAGCCCGAGGGGCCAGACCGGGACGGACGCCTCGACGACGTCCAGGACCTGCCGGTGTGCCGCGACAGCTTCACCGACCACCGCCCGCTGCGACGACGACATCTCGTTGAGGTACCCGGACAGGTACATCCGCCCGAGCACCCCGTTCACGAGCGACAGCGTGAACAGCTCCGGGTCCATGGTCGGCGCCGGGTACGCCCAGTTCCCCGCCTGTTCGGGCAGCATCGCGGCGGGAGCGGCGGCGGCGATCGTGGCGGACAGCACCGGGTCCTGCTGGTCCGATGTCGACTGCATGTGCAGGCGGGACAGCATTGCCCAGTCGGCGCGCATCGCTCCCGAGGCGCAGTTCTCGATGAGCAGTGCCGGGTACCGCTCCTGCACCGCGTCGAGCCAGTCGAGCAGCGCCCGCTCGTGGTCGAGCATCCCGGCGAACGGCCCCGTCATGGTGTTGTTGTCCATCTTGAAGAACGTCACGCCGAGCTCCCCGACGAGCCGGTCGACCACCGCGTCGAGGTGTGCGCGGGCCTCCGGCGAGCGCAGGTCGAGCAGGTGCCGCCCGTGCTCCGCGACCCGGACCCCGTGGTGCTCGACGAACGCGGACGACGGCAGGGTCGAGGCCAGCGGCGAATGGATGCCGATGACCTCGGGTTCGAGCCAGAGGCCGGCCAGCATGCCCCGTGCACGGATGTGGTCGATGACGGCCCCGAGCCCCGTCGGGAACCGCGACGCTGCTTCCTCCCACGCTCCGACGGTGTCCCACCAGTGCCCCTCGGCGTACCAGCCGGCGTCGATGCAGAACAGGTCCGCTCCGGCGTCGGCGGCTGCGTCGATCAGCGGCAGGAGCTTCTCGGTCGTCGGATCGCCCATGAGCGTGTTCATGTAGTCGTTGAACACCAGGGGCAGGGCGCGGTCGGCCTCCCGCACGTGCCGGAACGCCCGACGCTGCCGGGTGAGCACCCCGAAGGCGTCGTCGATCGACCCGGCGATCCCGACGGACACCGGCACCGAGGTGAACGGCTGCGCCGGTGTGACGACGGTGGTCCACTGGTGTTCCTGGTCGGTGGGACCGCTCAGCAGCAGGTACGCGTGCCGCCGGGTCTCGCCGAGCTCGTACAACCACGGCCCGTTGTGCTCGACCTGCCAGACGAGCGCGTACGGATGCGACACAGCGTCCTCCGCCCGCAGCACCCCGATCGGCAGCGCCTCGCCCGTTGACCACGAGCCGCGGTTCTGCACGACGGCGCGGCTGCGGGGCGGGTGGTGCTGGGCCTCCCGGTCGATCGCCGCGAGCCCGATCGATCGCAGCGGATCGGTCCGCCACCGGCTCTCCGCTGCCCAGTCGTTGTCGGCGTGCACGAGGGCGAGCTCGTCGACGGTGGCGCCCGAGTCGGTCAGGAACGCCCCGGTCGCGAACGACGACACGGAGTCCACGACGTGCTCACCGTGCTCGGCCGACACCTCGGTCCACGTCTGGAACGCGGGCACGCCGGCGCGCGCCCGGAACACCGACTCGGCCTGGAGGCCCGTGGCCGCGTCCGCCTGCACGATCCGGAACCACAGGTCGGTCCCGTCGTCGTGCACGTGGTGCGACACGGGGCGCAGTCGCGCCCCGATGGTGGAGTCCACGTGCCGGAAACCGCCCGGGAACCGCCCGTGCCCGATCGTCGTCAGCTCGACGAGCGGCTGCGGGTCGTCCGGCCCGTCGGCGAGCGTGCCACCGGCGAGCACTCCGCCGGCCGACGCTCCGCCGGCCGGCACGAACGACACGAGCGCCGCGGGCTGGTCCGCACCGACCCGGAACCGTGCCGCGAACCCGTCGGTGACCCAGTCGACGAACGTCGACCCGTCGCTCATCGCGCCCCGACCGGTGCGGGCTCGCTCGACACCCAGTCCCCGACCGTGTGGTCGTAGCAGGTGGTGTTGTCGATCTTCGTCCGGTCGAGCGGCGGCCCCGCGGTGATCCGGCGCTCGGTGCGCTCCGGGTCGGGGGCGGCCTCGGCGAGCAGCCGGGTGTAGTCGTGGTGCGGGTCGAGGATGACGGCGTCCGACGGTCCCCGCTCGACGACCCGGCCGCGGTAGAGCACGAGGATCTCGTCGGAGAAGTGCCGCGCGGTCGCCAGGTCGTGCGTGATGTAGAGCACGGCGAGTTCGTCCTCGCGCTGCAGCCGGCCGAGCAGGTTGAGCACGCTCAGGCGGATCGAGACGTCGAGCATCGACACGGGTTCGTCGGCGATGAGCACCTGGGCGCCCGGGGCGAGTGCGCGGGCGATGGCGACGCGCTGCCGCTGCCCGCCGGAGAGCTCGTGCGGCCGCCGCGACGCGAAGTCCTCGTCGAGGTTCACCCGGCCGAGCAGTTCCCGCACCTTGTCGGCGGTCTCGTCGGCGCCGCGGGCCCGGTGGTGCAGCTGCAGCGGTCGGGCGATGTGGTGCTCGATCGAGTGGAACGGGTTGAGCGAGGCGAACGGGTCCTGGAACACCATCTGCACGTGCCGCCGGTACATGCTGCCCTCGACGGGGGTGCCGTCCTCGAGCCGCACGTCGATCGAGCCGCGCGTCCTGGTCTCGAGCTTGGCGAGCATCCGCGCGATGGTGGACTTGCCCGAGCCGGACTCCCCCACCAGTGCGACGGTCCGGCCGGGCAGCAGGTCGAACGACACGTCGTCGACGGCCCGCAGGGTGGTGCGTTTCAGGCCCTTGCGGGTGTGGAAGTCCTTGCCGAGGTGGCTGACGGTCACACTGGTCATCGGTCCGTCTCCTGTGCTGCCTGGACCACGACGGCCCGGGTGTCGGTCTCGGGTTCGGCGCCGTCCTCGACCCCGGTGCGGATGAACGCGCCGCGGGCTCCGGACAGGCTCGGGAACGACTGCAGCAGCTTCCGCGTGTACGGGTGCTGCGGGTCGTGCTGGATCACGCTGGCACGGTCGCACTCGACGACCTCGCCGCGGAGCATGATCGCGATCCGGTCGCTGATCTCGAGCAGCAGCGGCAGGTCGTGCGTGATGAACACGACGGCGAACCCGAGCTCGTCGCGCAGTCGGACGATCTCGCGCAGGATCTCCCGCTGCACCACGACGTCGAGCGCGGTGGTCGGCTCGTCCATGATCATGATCTGCGGTTCGAGCAGCATCGCCATCGCGATCATGACGCGCTGCCGCATGCCGCCGGACAGCTCGTGCGGGTACGCGGTGATGCGGGACGGGTCGACGCCGACGCGGCGCAGGGCGTCCTCGGCGATGGCCCGTCGTTCCTTGCGGGGCAGGCCCTTCCGGTGTTCGACCAGCGCGTCGTCGAGCTGGGCGCGGATCGTGGTGACCGGGTTGAGCGCGTTCATCGCCCCCTGGAACACCATCGACAGCTTCGACCACCGCACGGCGCGGAGCTGCTCGTGCGGCAGGCCGAGCAGGTCGACGTCGGTGCCGTCGCGGTCGTGGAACGTGATGCTGCCCGACGTGACCTTCGCCGGCGGCCGGTGCAGCCGGGTGATGGCGTACGCCAGGGTCGTCTTGCCGCAGCCCGACTCCCCCGCGAGTCCGAGGATCTCGCCGGGCGCCAGGGTGAGCGAGACGTCCTTGACGGCGTGCACGGGGTGCTCGGTCTCGTAGACGACGTCGAGGTGGTCGATGGTCAGCACGGCCGGCCGGCGGCCGTCGCCCGTGGCGCCGGAGGTGACCGGTCGTGCGGTGTCGGTGGCGCTCATCGGGCGACCCCCTTCGTGTCGTGACCGGCGGTGGCGACGCGGGCCGGGCCTCCCGAGCGGGCCGCACGCTTCGCACGACGGTCGCGCCGTCGCTGCGCACGCACGTTCGCGAGTCGCGGGTTGATGACCTCGTCGATCGAGAAGTTCACCAGGGACAGGCCCATGCCGAGCAGGGCGATGAGCAGGCCCGGCGGCACGAACCACCACCAGGCGCCGTTCGCCAGCGCGAAGCCGTTCTGGGCGTAGAAGAGCATCGTGCCGAGCGTCGACGAGTTCGACGCCCCGAGCCCGAGGAACGACAGTCCCGCTTCCCCGAGGATCGCGGCGATCACCGCGAACACGAACTGCGACGCGAGCACCGGCAGCAGGTTCGGCAGGATCTCGACGGCGATGACCCGCCAGGGCCGTTCGCCGGCGACCCGGGCAGCGGACACGTAGTCGCGGTTGCGGATCGACATCGTCTGCGCCCGCAGCACCCGGGCGGACCCGGCCCACGACGTGATCGCCAGGACGACGGCGATGGTCCAGAGCCCGCGGGCCTCACGGGGCACCAGGCCGGAGATGACGATGACGAGCGGCAGGCCGGGGATGACGAGGAACACGTTCGAGAACAGCGAGAACGCCTCGTCCATGATCCCGCCCAGGTAGGCGCCGAGGATGCCGAAGAACGCGGACAGCACCGTGGCGAGGACGCCGACGATGAGCCCGATCTGCAGGCTGCCCCGGGTGGCGAAGGCGAGCTGGGCCAGGACGTCCTGACCGGTCTGGGTGGTGCCGAGGACGTTCGAGCCGCTCGGTCCCTGCAGTCCGGTGTCGCGGATGGTGGTCGGGTCACCGACGAGCAGCGGTCCGATCACCCCGAACAGCGTGACGCCGGCGACGAGCGCGATGCCCGTGACGAGCCACGGGGTGAGCGTGGGGAGGAACCGACGGATGCCGCCCTTCGACGCGCGCCGGGTGGCGATCGACGTGGTGCTGTCGGCCTCCTCGGTCAGCGCGCCGATGGTGGGCTCGGTCTCCTGCTGGATGTTGGTCATGGTCGTCTCCTCCCCTAGCTCCGGGCCCGCGTGCGCGGGTCGATCAGTCCGTACAGCAGGTCGACGACGAGGTTCGCGCCGAGGACCGCCAGGGTGATGAACAGGAAGATGCCCTGCATGAGCGCGTAGTCGTTGTTCGTCACGGCGGACAGCAGCTTCGACCCGATGCCCGGGTACGAGAACACCTGCTCGGTGACGACGGAACCGGACACGATGAACCCGAGGGAGATCGCGAACCCGGCGACGGACGGCAGCACGGCGTTCCGGGCGGCGTAGTTCCGCAGGATCTTGCCGTCGGACAGGCCCTTCGCCTGCGCGGTGGTGATGTAGTCCTCGGACAGCGTCGACACCATCATGTTGCGCATGCCGAGCAGCCAGCCGCCGAGCGACGCGAGCACGATCGTCACCGCCGGCAGCACCCCGTACTGCACCGCCGAGACGATGAAGTCCCAGTTGAACCCGGGCGTCAGGATGACGTCGTAGCCGCCCTGCGCCGGGAACAGGTGCAGCCCGGTGGCGAAGAAGTACACCAGGATCAGCGCGAGCCAGAAGTACGGCACCGCGGCGAGCAGCGTGGTGGCCGGCACGAACGAGTCGAGCCAGGTGCCGGGCCGCCACCCGACGAAGGCCCCGAGGCCGACGCCGATGATCGCGGCCACGATGGTGGCGATCCCGACCAGGGCGATGGTCCACGGCAGCGAACTGCCGATCACCTCGGTGACGGGTGCCGGGAAGTAACTGACGGACACGCCGAGGTCACCGCGGAACACGTTGACCAGGTAGTGGCCGTACTGGGAGATGAGCGGCTCCGAGGAATCGCCACCGAGGAGCAGCTCGTACGCCTCCCGGGTCGCCGGGGTCACCTGCCCGCCGCGCTGCTGGAGCTTGGCGAGCAGGATGTCCACCGGGTTGCCGGGCAGGAGCCTGGGGATGATGAAGTTCAGCGTCAGGGCCGCCCACAGTGCGACGACGTAGAAGCCGATCTTGCGCAGGAAGTAGGTCATCGTCGAGTGCTCCTCGGTCGCGATCCCATCGGTGTCAGCCCTTCGCCGGCTTGAGCGCCTTGAAGATCTCGGCGTTGTCCGGGCTCGCCCAGACCGCCGGGAACGCGTACAGGTCGTCCTTCGTCGGCCAGCCGGTGAACTTCGCCGCGTGGAACTCGCTCGTCGTGCCGCCGGTCATCACGGGGATGTAGGGCAGGTCCTCGACGATGTGCTCCTGGATCGTGTCGAGCTCGGGCTGGGTCGCCGCGGTGTCCTCGGGGTTGATCGTGGCGAGCTTCGCGATGGCCTTGTCGACGTCGGGGTTGCTGTACCGCGAGATGTTCATCGGGGCCGCTTCACCGACCTTCGCGGTGTTGGCCGTCGTGAAGTAGTTGTTGTACAGGTAGTACGGGTTCGCCGTCGGGCCCTGGCCGAGCGAGTCGATCGCGAGCTCGAAGTTGCCCTTGGTCTTCTTGTCGGTCCACTCGTTCCACGACGACTGCTGCGCCTTGAGCTCGATGCCCGCGGCCTTGAGCTGCTGCGTCATCGTGTCGATCGCGGTGATGTAGTCGGTCCACCCGGTGACGACCTCGACCGTCAGGGACAGCTTCTTGCCGTCCTTGGCGTAGATGCCGTCGGAGCCCTTCTCCCACCCGGCGTCCTCGAGGGTCGAGGCGGCCGCGTCGGTGTCGGCGGTCTCCGGCATCACGGCCGGCTCGATGTCCTTCGAGATGGTGTCCTTCTGCGTCGTGGTGAGCGCGAACGTCGGCGAGATCTCGCTCGCGGTGTTCTCGAACGCCAGTGAGTTGAGCTGCTTGCGGTTGATGGCGTCGGCGATCGCGTGGCGGACGGCCGGGTCGGTCTGCGGGCCGGCGCAGCCCAGGTCGGTGTTCGCGCAGGTCAGCAGGGCCATCTGGTTCTGGCCGACGGTGATGCCGTCGTAGCCGTTGTAGTTGGCGGGGATGTCGTCCATGTTCGGCACCGGGCCGGTCTGCCAGTCGATCGACCCCTGCTTCAGTGCGTCGGCGCCGGCGGTGTTGCCGGAGAGCGACAGGTAGCGGATGGTCTTCACGGCCGGGGCGCCGTCCCAGTACTTCTTGTTCGCCTCGAGGGTGAACGCCTGCGCCTTGAAGGTGCCGAGCGTGTACGGGCCGGTGCCGACGGGCTCACGCACGACGTCGGTGGTCGGGTCGATGTCCTTCCACAGGTGCTCGGGCACGATCCAGGTCTTGCCGAGCAGGTTCGGGCCGAGCACGAACGACGGCTTGTCGAACGAGACGACCACCTTGTCGTCGCCGTCGGCCTTCGCGGTGCCGTCGTAGCCGATCGAGTTCAGGGCCTTCTGCTTCTTGAGCATGTCGAGCGTGAACACGACGTCCTTCGAGGTGAAGGGCTCGCCATCGCTCCAGGTGGCTCCGTCGCGCAGCGTGATGGTGAGCTGCGTGCCGTCGTCGTTCCACTCGTACGACTTGCCGAGCAGCGGCTTCGGGTCCTTCGTGTTGACGTTGGTGATGAAGAAGAGCGACTCGTAGATCGTGCCGACGCCGCCGATGTTCGACGGCGACCACGGGTTGAAGTTGATCTGGTAGTCGCCGGACTGGCCGGTGTACGCCACCAGGGTCGAGGCAGCGGCGTCGTTCGTGCTGGCGGTGCCGCTGGAGCTGCAGCCGCTGAGCGCGAGGCCGGCTGCGAGGAGAACGGCGCCGCCGATGGCGAGCCGTGAACGGGTTGGGTTGAACATCGTTGTCCTCTCGGTCTGCGTCGTCGCAGGGTCCACGTTGTGAGCGTGATTGTTACACGCGTAAACTAAGGCGGTCAAGGGGTCGGGTCACGGCCCCGTAACGATGAGGAGACGCAATGGAGCGGACCACCCTGGACGGCACGTGGACCCTCGAGGCGGTGACCGGGCCCGAGCAGTCGGCGGAGCACCGCGAACCGGTCGAGGCGCAGGTCCCCGGCTGCGTGCACACCGACCTGCTGCGGGCCGGCCGGATCCCCGACCCGTTCGACGGCGACGGCGAGGCCGCCACCCAGTGGATCGGCGACACCGTCTGGCGCTACCGCCGCACGTTCGAGTGGACCGCGCCGGACGAGACCCGCCACGACCTCGTCGCCGAGGGCCTCGACACCCTCGCCACGATCGAGCTCAACGGCATCGTCGTCGCGACCACCGCCAACCAGCACCGCTCGTACCGGTTCCCCGTCGGGCACCTGCTCCGACCGGGCACGAACGAGCTCGTCGTCACGTTCGACGCGCCCGTCCCCGCCGCCGAGCGTCTGTCCGCACTGCACGGCGGCGAGCTGCCCCACGTCAACCACCACCCCTACAACGCGCTCCGCAAGAACGCGTCGAACTTCGGGTGGGACTGGGGCGTCGACGTCGCCACGAGCGGCGTCTGGAAGTCGATCGGCATCGAGTCCTGGAGCGGCGTCCGCATCGCGGGCGTCCGCCCGCTCGTCGACCTCGACGGCACCACCGGGGTGCTGACGGCCCACGTCGACGTCGAGCACGCCGGCTCCACCGGCTCCTTCTCGCAGGCCATCGGCAGCGCGCCCGTCGCGTCCGCGGACGGTTCCGCGGGCACCGGCCTGGAGGCCCGGATCACCCTGGCCCCGCACCCCGCGTCCGCAGGACACACCGGTTCCGACACCGGCGGCCGGGTGGTCGGCGCACGCCCCGTCGTCGACGGCGCGGCGACCGTCCGCCTCGAGGTCCCCGACGTCGCCGTCTGGTGGCCCCGCGGCGAGGGCGACCAGCCGCTGTACGACGTCCGGGTCGAGGTCGGCGACGACGTGTGGACCGGCCGCGTCGGCTTCCGCACGGTCACGCTCGACACCGCCGCCGACGCCGGCGGTGCGCCGTTCCTGCTCCGCGTCAACGGCCGTCCGGTCATGGTGCGCGGGGCGAACTGGATCCCCGACCACGCGTACCTGACCGAGATGACGCCCGAGCGCTACGCGGACCGGATCCAGGACGCGATCGACGCGAACATGAACCTGCTCCGCATCTGGGGCGGCGGCATCTACGAGTCCGACGACCTGTACGACCGGTGCGACGAGCTCGGCGTCCTGGTGTGGCAGGACTTCCTGTTCGCCTGTGCCGCCTACGCCGAGGAGCCCTGGCTCGCCGACGAGGTCGAGCCCGAGGTCCGCGAGGCCGTCACCCGCCTCAGCCCGCACCCGTCGCTCGTGGTGTGGAACGGCAACAACGAGAACCTCGTCGCCTACGCCGAGTGGGGCTGGCGGCCGTCGCTCGTCGGCCGGACCTGGGGCAACGGCTACTACCGTTCCCTGCTGCCGGCGGTCGTCGCCGAGCTGGACCCGACCCGGCCGTACACGCCGGGCAGCCCGTTCTCGTTCGACGAGTACCTGACGCCGAACGACCAGCGGAACGGCAGCGTGCACATCTGGGACGTCTGGAACCGGCTCGACTACCGCGCCTACGCCGACTGGGAGCCGCGGTTCGTCGCCGAGTTCGGGTTCCAGGGTCCGCCGGCGTGGTCGACCCTGACCGCGGTGGTGCACGACGAGCCCCTCGACCCGGACGGCCACGAGATGCTCGTGCACCAGAAGGCCGACCAGGGCAACCGGAAGCTCGCCGACGGCATGCGGGGGCACCTGCCCGAGCCGACCTCCATCGAGGACTGGCACTTCGCCGCGCAGCTCAACCAGGCGCACGCGATCCGCTTCGGCATGGAGTGGTTCCGCTCCCGCACGCCCGACAACACCGGCATGGTCGTCTGGCAGCTCAACGACGACTGGCCCGTGGTCTCCTGGGCCCTGGTCGACCACGCCGGCATCCGGAAGCCCGTCTGGTACGCCGTCCGGCAGGCCTACCAGCCCGTGCTGCTCACCGTCCAGCCGTCGTCCGGTGGCCAGGGCGGCGACGGCGACGGAGGTCTCGACGTCGTCCTCGTCAACGCGTCCGGGGCGCCGGTCGCCGACGAGGTCACGGTCTCCCGCGTGGCCTTCGACGGCACCGTGCTCGAGTCGTCGTCGTTCATGCTCGCGGCCGCCCCCGCCGATGCCGACCGGGCGCAGCTGCCGTCGTCGCTCGCGGTGCCGGGCGACGCCGGTTCCGAGGTCCTCGTCGTCACGGGAGCCGGCACCCGCACCGTGCACGACTTCGCCGAGGTCGTCGACCAGGCACTCGAGCCCTCGCCGCTGTCCACGGTCGTGTCGGCGACGGAGGACGGCGCAACGGTCACCGTGACGGCAACGGCGTACGCGCGCGACGTCTCGCTGTTCCCCGACCGCGTCGATGCGGCCGCCCGCGTCGACGACGGCCTGGCGTCCCTGCTCCCCGGCGAGTCGGTGACCTTCACGGTGACGGGCGCGCCGGGCATCGCTGCACAGGAGCTCGTCCACCCGCTCGTCCTCCGCCACGCAGGTTCGCTGCTGCCCTGACCCGGGTGCCCTAGGGGGGGGACGGCGACGTTCCCTCGCGCCGCTGACGGTTCCGGTTCACGATCCCCCGGGTTCGCGAACCGGAACCGTCACCCGAGCACGCCCGCACACCTCCGCTGCACCCGCAACCCGGCAGCACCGCCGCTCGCACCGGCACCACTCGCACCCGCACCACTCCCACCCGCAATACCGCAGCCGGCAGCCCCCGACAGCGCAGCCCGCAGCCCGCAGCCCGCAGCCCGCAGCCCGCAACAGCGCAGCCTGCAGCACCTGCAGCACCTGCAGCACCTGCAGCACCTGCAGCACCTGCAGCACCTGCAGGCTGCAGCACCGCAGCCCGCGGACGGAGTGATCGTCCCGCACCGCGCCTCGTTCACCGCGCGGCGCCCCACCGAGCGCCCCGGGACGGCCATTTCCTCTCGACGCGTGACGGTTCTGGTTCACGATCGCCGAGGATCGCGAACCAGAACCGTCACGTCGCCGATCAGGAAACCCTTCCTCCGCCGAAACAGCGCGGCTGACGGCGCTCAGTCGATCGCGCGGAGCTCCAGCACGATCGCGGTCGCGGGTGCGAGCAGTGGCAGCCGTGCGCCGACGTCCTCGAGCACGGCGCCGGTCAGTTCCAGGTGTCCGCGCACGAGCCACTCCGGCGGCACCATGTCGAGCCCGCGCGGCACAGCGAGCCCGGACACCGGGGCGAGCCGGTAGCGCCGCGACCGGTCGAGTCCGCGCATCCGGAGCGGCACCGGCAACGACCTCGGCCCCGTCTCCGTCCGCGCCACCCGCACCAGCGCCCGCGCACGGTCGGTGGCCACGACCGACGTCGCCACCGTCCCCGGTTCCCCGAGGTCCAGGTGCCGCAGCCGCCCGGAGTGCAGCAGCCCGCGCTCCCGTCGGTACAGCGCCGTCCAGGCCCGGAGCCGGTCGAGCTCCTCGGGCGACAGCTTCGTGATGTCGGTCTCGATGCCGGCCGAGCCGAACAACGACACCGCCATCCGGAAGTCCAGGTCGAGGTGCCGGCCCGTGGTGTGCGAGATCTCCGGCCCGACGTGCGAGCCGATCAGCTCGAGCGGGAGCAGTGCCTCGGTCCAGCGCTGGATCGGCAGTCGCTCGAAGGCGTCGTTCGAGTCCGACGGCCACACCCGGTCGGTGCGCTCGAGCACGCCGAGGTCGATCCGGGCACCGCCGCTCGCGCACGCCTCGATCTCGAGCCACGGGTGCCGCGCACGCAGCTCGTCCATCAACGCGTAGACGCCGCGGGTGTGCGCGTCGATGCCGGCGCGTCCCGCGTGCACAGCGTGCACGATGTCCCGGTTCTGGTCCCACTTCACGAAGTCGACGTGGTGCTCACCGATCACGCGGGACATGCTCTCGAGCACGTGGTGCCGGGCCAGTGGGTTCGCCATGTCGAGCACGTACTGGTTCCGCCACGTGCGGACGTCGTCCTCGGGGCGCTGCAGCATCCACTCGGGGTGTGCCTCCGCCAGCTCGGACACCGGGCTGGCCATCTCGGGCTCGAACCACAGCCCGAACTCCATGCCGAGCGCGCGTACGCGGTCGACGAGCGGTGCCAGCCCGTCCGGCCACACCGACGGGTCGACGCGCCAGTCCCCGAGCGAGGTCGAGTCCGACCGCCGGCCGAGGAACCACCCGTCGTCGAGCACGAACCGCTCGACGCCGATGTCCGCCGCCGTCTCGGCCAGGGCCACCAGGGGCTCGAGCTCCTGCCGGTAGTAGACGGCCTCCCACGTGTTGAGCACCACGGGCCGGGGTCGTCGCGGGTGCCCCGGGCGGCTGCGCAACGAGTCGTGCAGCCGGTCGGACAGCCCGTCGATCCCGGTGTCGCTCCACACGAACACGGCGTCGGGGGCGGTGAACGACTGCCCCTCGCCGAGCACGACCTCGCCGGCGCGCAGCAGTTCTCCGGCACCGAGCAATGGTCGCGCCTCGGCGAGCTGGTCGTACCGGTACACGGAGTCCGCGCTCCAGGCCAGGTGCACCGCCCACAGCTCACCCTCGGCGTCCGAGAACCCGGGCGTCCCGAGCACGAGCAACGTCGGCGAATCGTGGCCCGTCCGCCCGCGACGGCTCTCCCGCGCGTGGCTCCCGGCCGTCGCCCCCCGGCGCTGCGGTGTGCGCTCTCGGGTCCACCGTCCGCCCAGGTCGAGCACCTCGGTGATCCGCTCGCCCACCGGCAGCGTCGCCTCGAGCGCCTGCACGTGCACGGGCTCGGCGTGGGTGTTCGTCACCGTGTGCCGCACCCGCAGCACCCCCGCGGAGTCGAGCGCGAACTCGCTCCGGAGCGCCAACGAGTCCGACTCGGCGGTCACGACGATCCGCTCGTCGTCACCGATCACCACAACGTCGAGCCACCGCGGCACGAGCGGCAGCCCGTCCACGTGCCCCGCGATCCCCGGTCGCCCCTCCCACCCGTCGCGCTCGGTCGGCAGCACCGTGAGCGGCCACCGCGCGTCGAGCGCACTCGGTCCGAGCGGCCGGCCGAGTGCGAGCAGCAGGTCGGCCGCGTCGTCCGGCGCGACGGGCCCGACGTCCCGACCCCAGTGCAGCACCTCGGGCAGCCCGTCCGCAGCGGAGGCCAGCACCAGCGACACCCCGGCTGATCGCAGCACGTGCACGCGTCGATCGCCTGCACCGACGGCTGTCGACTCGCGCTCCACGACGGTCACGAGGCCCGCTCCTCGCGCAGCACGCGGACGCGTCCGGCCGGCACGACGGTGTCCGGCCCGTGGCCGGACCCGTCGAGCAGGTCCGTGCCGGACGCGACGACCGTGATGTCGTCAGCGCGGTGGTTGACGAGGAACAGGAAAGCAGAACCGTCGTCGCCGACGCGACGCACCGCCTCCAGGCCGGGAGGCCCGGTGACCGTCCGCAGGATCCCCCGCTCCGCGATCACCCCGTCCACGAGCCGTTGGATGCTGTCGTCCGCGAGCATCGCGGACACGTACCAGGCGCCGCCGCCGACGGCGCGGCGTGTGACGGCGGGCCGGCCCGCGAGCGGGCCGTCGGTGTAGCGGAGCACGGACTCGGCGTCCTCGAGGACGACCGCCTCGGCCCAGTCGGTGACGACCTCGCCGTCGTCGAGGGTCCAGCGTTCGTCGCGCTGGAGCGGGGTGAACTCCTCGCTCCAGGCGCCGAGCACCTCGCGGAACGCGCCCGGGTAGCCGCCGGTGCGGATGCGGGCGGTCTCGTCGGCGACGCCGGACAGGTACGTGACGATCAGGGTCGCGCCGCGGTCCACCACGGCGGACAGCCGCGCGGCGGTCGCGTCGTCGACGATGAGCATCGTCGGCACGACGACCACGTCGTAGCCGTCCAGGTCGGCGTCGGCGGGGACCACGTCCGTGAGCACCTGCCGGTCGTGGAACGCGCGGTGCCAGGCGCGGAGCTCCCGGCCGTAGCGCAGGCCCCGGTGCGGCTTGAGCCCCGACTGCACGGCCCACCCGGAGGCCTCGTCCACGACGATCGCGACCCGGGCCGGCTCGACGCGGGTGCCCTGGACGGGTGCGAGGGCCTGCAGTGCCCGGCCGAGGGCGAGCACCTCGCGCCAGATGCGTGTGCGGGTGCCGGCGTGCGGGAGCATCGCCGAGTGGAACTGCTCCGCGCCCGCGGTGGAGGCCCGCCACTGGAAGAACAGCGCCCCGTCGGACCCGTGCGCGACGTGCGCCAGGGCGTTCCGGACGAGCTCCGCGGGTTCCTTGGCGCGGTTGCGCTGCTGCCAGCTCGGGCCGCCCGTCGAGTGCTCCATCAGCAGCCAGGGGCGGCGGTCCGCCGACATCCCGCGCATCCGGTCACCGGCCAGCGCGAGGTCCTGCTCGCGGCGGGTGTCGTCGACGAGCGTGTAGTGGTCGTTCGCGACGATCGCCACGTGCTTCGCCCACCCGGCGTAGTCGACGACCTGCGACCCAGCGCCCACCATGAAGTTCGTCGTGACCGGCACGTCCGAGTGCTGCTCGATGACGGCCTTCTCGGCGTCGTACTGGCGGAGCAGGGCGTCGGACGAGTACCGCTCGAAGTCCAGCGCGAGCCCGGGGTTCGGTGCCCCGCCCACACCCCGTGGCGGCGAGACCTCGTCGAACGAGGTGTACGTGTGCCCCCAGAAGGCCGTGCCCCACGCGTCGTTCGCGGCCTCGACGTCGCCGTACTTCGCGACGAGCCAGTGCCGGAAGTCCGCTGCCGACTCCTCGCAGTAGCACCGGCCGTTGCCGCCGCCGAGCTCGTTGCTCACGTGCCAGAGCCGCACCGCGGGATGCCGACCGTACCGCTCCGCCAGCGCGTCGACCATGCGGAGCGCGTACTCCCGGAACAGCTCGGAGGCCGGGCACCACCCGAGTCGTCCACCCGGTCGCTCTCGCCGCTCCGTGGCGTCCACCGGGAGGATCTCCGGGTGTGCGGTCAGCAGCCAGTTCGGTGGAGCAGCGGTCGGCGTCGCGAGGTCCACCGCGATGCCGTGCTCGTGCAGCAGCGCGAGCACGTCGTCGAGCCACTCCCATGTGAAGTCCCCCGGCGAACGCTCGAGCAGTGCCCACGAGAACACCCCGACGGTGACCAGGTTCACCCCGGCCTCGCGCATCAGGCGGACGTCCTCGAGCCAGGTCTCCCGGGGCCACTGCTCGGGGCTGTAGTCGCCGCCGAACGACAGGCCGTCGGTCGGCCACGGGACGGTGGGGGCAGCGGTCACGGCATCTCCTTCGATGGTGTGGACCGCTCAAGCCTCCCGTCTGCGTCCGCGTTTGTCAACGTGTGTAACTAACGCGTCGACAGCTCTGCAAGGCCGGTCGCGGGCTACTCCCCCAGCAGCCGACGGATGGCGAGGACCGCCCCGGCACGTGCCCACTCCGAGAACTCGAACGGCTGCACCTCCACCGTGACCGGCTCGGTGTACGGCGCCAGGGCGGCCCGCATCGACTCGTCCACGGTCGCCCGCGCCAGGTCGTACACGGGCAGCCCGTCGCCCGTCAGCACGATCGCCGAGGGGTCCGCGATGTGCACCGCGGTGGCGAGCAGGACCCCGAGGGCGCGGCCGGCGTCCTCGAACGCAGCGAGGGCGCCCTCGTCGCCGTCCCGCGCGAGCTCGACCACCTGGTCGTACGTCTTCCCCTCGTGGCCGGCGTTCCGCACGATGACCGGACTCGGCAGGTAGCTCGAGGCGCACCCGGCGTGACCGAGACCGCAGTCCGGACCGCCTCCGAGGACGGGAAGGTGCCCGATGCGCCCCAGTCGCCCGTGCTCCCCGGTGGAGACCTGCCCGTTCGCGATGAGCCCGAGGCCGAGGCCCTCACCGACCGTCACGAGCACCATCGACCCACGGCCGGCGCCCGCACCGAACCAGTGCTCCTTCGCCGTCAGCGCATGGACGTCGTTCGCCGTGAACGTGGCGATCCCGGTCCGCTCCTCGAGCATCCGGGCGAAGGGCACCTCGTGCCACCCGAGGAACACCGACGCCGCGACGACGGACTCCCCCGCCCGCACCATGACGTCTCCGGGCAGCGAGACCCCGATCGCACAGATGGCCGGGTGCGCATCCCGGAGCCGCTCGAGCACCAGGGTGATCTGCTCCGCGAGCGACTCGGCCGCGGTGTCGTCGATCGCCTCTTCGTGCAGGGCGAGGACCCGTCCGCCCAGGTCCGTGACCGCGGCGTACAGGCGGTCCTTCGTCAGCTTGATGCCGAGGAACTCCCACTGCCCGCTGCTCACCTGCAGGAGCTCAGACGGGCGACCGGTGGCACCACGCACATCAGTCCCGACCTCGACCACGAGCCGCTGTGACACGAGGATGCGCATGGCTCGGGTGAGGCTCGCCCGTGAGAGCCCGAGTGACCGGGCGATCTCGGCACGGGAGAGGACCCCGTGGATGAGGATCTCCCGCAGCGCCAGTCGGGAGCCGTCGGGCAGGGCCGGCCAGGCTTCGGTCATCGTTCCTCCGTCGTCGGCTGATCCTACGGCCTGACCGGTCCCCTTCGACAAGGACCCAGAACGGGCCGCAAACGCAGAAAACCCCTGACCACGAATGGTCAGGGGTTCCCTGGTTCTTACTACGTTAAGTCCGGCGGCGTCCTACTCTCCCACAAGGTCCCCCTTGCAGTACCATCGGCGCTGAGAGGCTTAGCTTCCGGGTTCGGAATGTGACCGGGCGTTTCCCTCTCG
>NZ_QKSU01000018.1:0-34199 GCF_003234665.1 Curtobacterium sp. MCLR17_059
AGTTGGTTGCCTGAGCGGGACCCCGTCCGGACTGCATCTCCAGGTGTTCAACCCGGTGATCGTCTCGGCCGTTCCGTTCTCCGCCTCAGCGGCAACGAGTGATTACTTTACACACGCCCCGGGGGCCCTGCCAACCGTTGTCCCTCCCGGGCGTGTCGCAGCTGGGTGAACGGCACGTGTCCCCCGGGTTTCCGGGGATCGACGGGGGTGAGCGCGACCCCGGGAACGACGGAAGGCACGGTGCGAACCCGCACCGTGCCTCCCGAACGAACAGGACCGACCTACTCGGCCGCGGCCAACTGCCCGCACGCCCCGTCGATCTCCTTGCCGCGGGTGTCGCGCAGGGTCGTCGGGATGCCGGCGGCGTTGAGTCGGCGGACGAACTCGTCCTGCACGTGCACCTCGGACGAGGTCCACACGGAGCCCGGCGTCGGGTTGAGCGGGATCGGGTTGACGTGCACCCACCCCTTGCCGCGCTTGTTGAGCTTCTCGGCGAGCAGGTCGGCTCGCCAGGCGTGGTCGTTCATGTCCTTGATGAGCGCGTACTCGATCGAGACACGACGGCCCGTCTTGACGTAGTAGTTGTGGGCGGCGTCGATCGCCTCGTCGGCCTTCCAGCGCGAGTTCACCGGGATGAGCTCGTCGCGGAGCTCGTCGTCGGGTGCGTGCAGGGACAGCGCGAACGTGAGCGGGATCCCTTCGTCCGCGAGCTTGATCATCGCCGGCACCAGTCCGACGGTCGACACCGTGATGCCGCGGGCACTCATGCCGAGACCGTTCGGCTGCGGTGCGACCATCAACCGCACGGCGTCCATCACCCGCTTGTAGTTCGCGAGCGGCTCCCCCATGCCCATGAACACGATGTTCGTCACGCGCTCGGCGTCGACGCGGTCGTTGCCGCCCTTGCGGGGATCACCGCCGAGCTCACCGGCGGCGATCGCGGCGTTGGCCCGGACGATCTGCTCGATGATCTCGGCAGTGGACATGTTGCGGGTCAGCCCGGCCTGGCCGGTGGCGCAGAACGGGCAGTTCATGCCGCACCCGGCCTGGGACGAGACGCACAGGGTGATGCGGCCGGGGTAGCGCATGAGGACCGACTCGACCAGGGCGCCGTCGTGCAGTTTCCAGAGGAACTTGATCGTGTCGCCGTTGTCCGTCGCCAGCCGCCGGGTCTCGGTGAGGAGCGGCGGCAGCATCCCGGCGACGAGCTGCTCCCGCTGGGCGGCGGGCAGGTCGGTCATCTTGGCCGGGTCGGACGTGTAGTGCTGGAAGTAGTGGGTCGCGAGCTGCTTGGCGCGGAACCCGGGCAGGCCGAGTTCCTTCACGCGGGCCTCGCGTTCCTCGGCCGTCAGGTCGGCCAGGTGCACGGGCGGCTTGCCACGCTTCGGGGACGCGAACTGCAGCAGCGGGCGACCGTCGGTGTCGGTGGCCTGCTTCCAGCCCTCGGTGCGCGGGCGCACCTGCGGACGAGCAGACTGCTGCTGTTCGAACGGGGTGCGGGTGTCGGAAGCCATCACTCCAGGATACGGGAGGCCCGTGATCGGTGGGGACGCCCCGTCCGGGTGGTCCTGGTGGTCACCACCAGGACCGCGCCACGGCTGGTCGGGTCAGCTGCCGGCGGGCAGGACGCGCGCGAAGTGGTGCGCCGCCGAGTACATCGGGACGATGTCGACGACCTCGCCCGGGTGCGGTGCCTGCAGGACGAGTCCCTGGCCGAGGTACAGGCCGACGTGGTCCTCGTCGTCGTACACGACGAGGTCGCCGGGGAGTGCCTCGGACTCGGGGATCGTGGTGGCGACGGCGTCCTGCGTCGGCACGTAGTGCACGAGCTGGATCCCCACCGCCTGGTACGCGACCATCGTGAGCCCGGAGCAGTCGATGCCCTCGTGACTCGCGCCGCCCTCGACGTACGGGTCCCCCATGTACTGCAGGGCGGTCTGCACGATCGTGGCCCGGTCGCCGCCGGCCGAGAGTGCGGCGGACAACGCGGACTGTGCCTGCGCGGTCGTCACCCCGAAGCGGAGGTCGAGCGTCGGGTACGACACGATCGTCGTCGTGGTGGTCATGCCGTCGGTGGAGACCACGGGGACCTGGACGTCGTGCGCCACCGTGAAGGTCTGGGCGGCCTGCGCCGTGGTCGTGCCCGAGCGGGTGTCCGCGGGCAGGGTGTCGGCGTTCGCGGGCAGGGCGAGCGTCAGGCTCGAGGTCACCGCGATCGCGGGGGCGAGCAGGATCGCCGCGCGCTTCGCGTTGGCGGAGCGACGGATGTGCCGCGGGTCGACGGCGCGCTCGGCACGCAGGGTGGCGGTCCGGCTCAGCACCGCACTGCCGGCCGACGACGCGACGGGGGCGGGACGCGGCTGCATCCGCACGGTCCGGGCCGGCTTCGGGTGCTCGACGAAGGTGGAGCGGGCGGCCGCGGGGCCGAGGGCCGAGCGGCGACCACGGGGACGGGACTGCTGCGTGTCCGACGTCAGCGGCGCGGGGCCGACCGCGGGGTGCGTGTGCGTTCGCGCGGGCTGACGGTCGTCGGCTGCTGCAGGCAGGGTGTGGCGTCCCATGGGTCCTTCCGGGTCGGGACCACTCGGCGGTCCGGAAAGTAACGTATTGGTCACGACGGTGCTCGCAGCTGGGCAGCGCCGGAGTGTTCCTGCAGCTGGTCACAGGAACGAGCACCGCTCGCAGGCCACTCCGACGACGCGCACGGGCGTTCCGGAGCCGGCCCGCGGCGGTGGACCCCGGTTCAGACCGGCGTGACCCGCATGACTGCGGCGATCCGGGCCTCCCGGTCGACCGCCAGGCGGTCGAGGCGAGCCGACAGCGCGACGACCGAGGCGTCCACCGGGCTGTCCCCCGAGATGTCCCCCGGGATCGGGACCCCGGCGCGGACCGCGAGTGGCAGCACGCCCGCCCAGACGGTGTGGTCCTCACCGTCCGCCGGGTCCTCGCCGACACCGTGGGCTCGGACCTTGACGCTCGCGCGGTCGAGGGGAGCTGGAGGACCTGGGTAGCGCGGACCTCCTTCGCGGTCATCTCGCGCACCTCGGCCCGGCGGCCCGGCATGAGGTGGTCGGCCACCTGCCAGAGGGCTTCGGTGCGCAGGTCGGTCGGCACCACGGTGGCGCGGCCGGCGACCATCGCGCTGCGGTAGTTCGCCGAGCTGTCGTTGGTCGAGCGTGCGAACACGAGGCCGTCCAGGTGGGTGACGGTGGCGGCGACCGGGACGCCCTCGGCCCCGGCGTCGAGGAACAGCCCACCACCGGTCGAGCCGTGCAGCAGCAGGACGGGACCGTCCCCGAGGTCCCCGACGGCGCAGAGGAACGGCAGGACGACGGGGTGGCCGCCGCGGACGATGCCGACGTGGGCGAGGTGGGCCTCGGCGAGGATCGCGTGCAGGACGGCGGGGTCGTCGGACTGACGGTCGCGCAGGCGGCGGACGTGGAGCGAGGGGCCGTCGGTGGGCGGTTCTGGTTCGGGGCTCGAGGTGGGCATGCCGTCACGCTAGGGTCACCAGTGGTCCGGTGCCTGGACCAGATCGGGGCGATCACGGTGGACCAGTCGAGCAAGGTGTCGGTTGTGGTGGCACGGGTGCGTGGGATGGTGCACGACGGCACCCTGCGCGAGGGCGATGCGCTGCCCTCGACGCGGGCGCTGGCGGCGGAGCTCGGGGTGGCCCGGGGCACCGTCGTCGCGGCGTACGAGCAGCTCGACGGCGAGGGGTACCTGCGGACGCGGCACGGTGCCCTCGCGCGGGTCGCGGCGAGTGTGACGGTGGACGCGGGCATGACGCCGGCTTCGGTCGGCGCCCGCTCCCCCGATCCGGACGCTCCGGCCCTGACGTCCTCGCTCATCGACAGCCGTCCCGGCATCCCCGCCGTCACCGCCATCCCGCAGCGGGACTGGCGGGCAGCCTGGCACGCAGCGGCGTCGGCCCCGCTCCGGAACGCGATCGCGGACCCGCTCGGCTCCCCCGACCTGCGGGCACAGGTCGTCGCCCAGCTCGGCCTGACCCGCGGCTTCACGACGTCGGTCGACCGGGTGCTCGTGACCGCGGGGACCTCGGAGGCGCTGTCGCTCGTCACCGAGGCGCTGCGGGGACTGCTGGGCCGCGCACCCGTCATCGCCGTCGAGGACCCCGGCTACCGCACCGGACACCGTGCGGTCACGAGCGCGGGCGGGTCCCTGGTGGGCGTCCCGGTCGGCGACGACGGCCTCGACCTCGACGCGCTCGAGGCCGCCAGACCGATCGACGCCGTGCTGGTCAGCCCGACCCACCAGTACCCGCTCGGATCGGTGATGCCCGTCGCCCGGCGCCGGCGGCTCCTCGCCTGGGCCGCGGCCACCGGCACCGTGGTGGTCGAGGACGACTACGACTCCGAGTTCCGGCACCGCGGCGCGCCCGTGCCCGCGCTGGCCGCGCTCGACGCCGAGGGCGTGGTGCTGCACGTCGGCGGCTTCTCGAAGACGCTCGACCCCCGGCTGCGGTGCGCCTACCTCGTGCTGCCGACGGTTGCAGCGGCGGGTTCTGCGGTGACGGACGCGGTGCTCGGTGCGCGTCGGGCACGTGGCGCGGTCGTCGCCGAACCGGTGCAGGCCGCGCTCGTGCACCTGTTGCGGACGGGCGCGCTGCGGCGGCACCTGGGTCGGGTGCGCCGCGACTACACGCACCGCCGGGCACGGATCGCGGCTCGGCTCGGCGACGTCGCCGGCCTGGAGGCCCGTGCCCTGAACGGCGGACTGCACGCGGTGGTCACGTGGTCGGGTCCGACCACCGGGGCGGAGATCGCGCGTCGGCTGGCGGACGCCGGGGTGGTCGTGGCGTCGCTCGAGGAGTACGGGCTCGCACCCGGCAGCACGCCGCCGGGCATCGTCTTCGGCTACGGCGCCGTGACGATGCCAGAGCTCGACCGCGCGCTCGACGCCCTGGTGACGGCGGTCACGGGAGCCTGATCCGGGTCGTCAGCCGCCGTACTGGGCGGTGCCCACGACGTTCGACCCGGCCCGCTGACACGCGGTGATCAGGGTCCGCCCGACGAGTTCCCACTCGGGGGTCATCTCGAGCGCCGGCCCGGACTTCGGTGCGGGGTGCGCGTCGAGGTACTCGTGGGCGTAGTCGATCGCGTCATCGAGCTCCTCGTCGCTGCTCGACAGGTGCTCGTAGCCGAAGCGTTCCGCCGCGATCAGTGCCTGGTACTGCGCCTCGGAGAGATCGCCCTGGCTGCGGCCGACCGTCGCGTTCAGCGAGATCGTCGTCAGCGCACTGATCTGGCCGCAGATCGCCGCAGCACTCCGGTCCTCCTCCATCGGGTCCGTCGCACCGCGCACGGGCTGGGCGTCCGAGGTCTCCGAGGTCGCCTTCGGAGTCGACGTCGACCGCGCCGCTGCGTTGGCGTGGGTATCGGTATCGGTATCGGTCGAGCAACCGGCGAGCGAGCCGGACACGAGGACCGCGCTCACGACGACGAGGGGCAGTGCGGACCGGAAGAAGACCATGGACGTCATCGTGGCAGCGCCGTCGTGCCGTTCGCGTCGTCGTGTCCCGATCGAGACCGGATCGTGAGCTTGCGTCAGCGGGACTCGGCGGTGCCGTTCTTCCGGGCGTTCACGAGGTCGGCGAGGGACGGCTCTCCGGCGTCGCCGGGCAGCGCGTGTCCGCGGCGGGCGGCCTTGCGGACCTGTCGGTAGGTGGTGACGTGCAGGGGGTCCACACCGTCGGCGGACTCGTAGTTCGACGGGGCGGTGGTGGTGGGTGATTCGGTCATCGAGACGGACGGTACGCGTGCCGGGAGCCGCGGAACCACGTGCTGCGTTCCGCGGCCAAACTGGTTCCGAACGGGTGGACCAGCCCTGGTGCGATGCCGGATTGTTCGCATAGAATGCGAACATGTTGATCACCGTCGACCCGCAGGCGCGAGCGACCCTGGCAGAGCAGGTCGCCACCCAGATCCGCCATGCGATCGCCCGCGGCGAGCTCCGGAACGGCGAGCGGCTGCCCGCTGCGCGGGACCTCGCCGCCTCGGTCGACGTCAACATGCACACCGTCCTGCGCGCCTACGCGCTGCTGCAGGACGACGGACTGATCGAGTTGCGGCGCGGCCGCGGTGCGACGGTCCTGCGATCGGGCAACGCCTCGTTCGACCGGTTGCGCACGCTCGTCGACGAGCTGCGTGACCAGGCGGACACCCTGGGCGTCTCGCTCGACGACCTGTTCACGATGATCAAGGGGGCACGATGACGACTCGACCGATGACCACCGGCACACGGCTGGCCGTGACGGCACCAGGGCTCCTGGTCGCGGTGGGACTGGTGCTCACCGCGGTCCTCGCAGCGTCCACCATGCCCGCGCGGATCGCGATCCACTTCCGGACGGACGGCACCGCCGACGGCTGGGGATCACCGTGGACGGCCTTCTGGGTCACCCTGGCGGTGGCACTGGTGGCCGTCGTACTCGCGTTCTCCGCGCTGCGCTGGCGCGACAGGCGGACGGCAGCCACGGTGCTGCTCGTCGCGAACCTGCTGGCCGGGACCCTCGGCACGGCCTGGGTCGTGCTCGCGTGGACGAACACGGCCGGCGACGGCACCCTGTCCCCCTGGTGGACGGTCCCGTTCCTGCTCGTCGCCGTGGTGGTCGCCGCCGTCCCCGTGCTCGCACTGTTCCGGGTCGCTGCACCCGTGCCGGCCCACGATGTCGCTCCCCTGGCGGTCGGGCCCGACACCCGCGTCGCCTGGCGCGCACGCGTCGGCAGCCGGTGGTTCGCGGTGCTCGGGGTAGTCGTCGTGGTGCTCGGCGTCGGCACCGCCGTCTGGACGGCGTCGGCCGGGGTGACGACGGCGGTCGTCTCCGGCCTGGCGATGGTGCTCGCGGGGCTCGCTGTGCTGGTGCTGGCGCGGGTGGAGCTCACCGTCGACCGTCGCGGCATGCGGCTCACGTCCACCTGGACGAGGATCCCCCTCATGCGCGTCCCGCTGGACCGCATCGAGTCGTGCGGCTGGGAGCAGGTGTCCCCGGGTCAGTGGGGCGGCTGGGGCTACCGCATCTCGGGCCGCGGTGTCGCCTACGTCGTGCGGTCCGGGCCGGGGTTGGTCGCGCGGCTCCGCGGCGGGCAGGCGCGGATGGTGACCGTGCCCGACGCTGCGGGCGGTGCCGCGGCCCTGGGCGCGCTGCTCGCCGGGCGCGAGACGGCCTGACGGGGCCGCACCGGGCCTCCAGGGCGGTGTGGCGGGCGGGACCTGTCCGCGGAAGCGACAGACCTCGTCATCGCTGCAGCGACTGTCCCGTCAGGGCGACAGTGTGCCGCGAACGTTCGGTGGAACACTGTCGCTTTCGCAGGACGGGCGGGCCGTGCGCCGGGTCAGAGGCTCGTCATGCCACCGTCGACGCGGAACTCCGCCCCGGTGGCGTAGGACGACTCCACGCTGGCCAGGTAGACCATGATCCCGGTGACGTCGTCGGGGGTGCCCGGGCGACCGAGCGGGGTGCGGGCGACGATCGCCGCACGGGCCTCGGGGTCGCCGGAGATCGCCGACACGAGGCCGGTCTCGGTGTAGCCCGGCACGACCGTGTTCACCCGGATGCCGTCCCGCGCGTAGGCCATCGCGGTCGCCCGGACGAGTGCGTGGATGCCGCCCTTGGTCGAGGAGTACGCCGCGAAGTCGGCGCCCTCGCCGTTCAGGCCGGTGGGCGACCCGGTGGCGATGACCGACCCGCCGGTGCCGCCCGCGAGCATCGCCCGGACGGCGTGCTTGATCGTCAGGAACGTGCCGGTGAGGTTGACCGCGACCGTGCGGTCCCAGGTCTCGAGCGACAGGTCGGCGACCTTCGCGTCGTGGCCGAACAGCTGCACACCGGCGTTCGCGACCACCACGTCGGGGGTCGCACCATGCTCGGCCAGGTCGGCGAACCCTGCGGCGACGCTCACCTCGTCGGCGATGTCCATCGTCAGGCCCACCGCGGTCGGGCCGGCTGCGGCGGCGGCACCGGCGGCCGCATCGGCGTCGCGGTCGGCGTAGACGACGGTGGCCCCCTCGGCCACGAAGCGGTCGGCGATCGCGCGGCCGATGCCGGACCCCGCTCCTGTGACGAGTGCGGTCCGGCCGTCGAGTCGTGCGGTCATGTGGGACTCCGTCCTCGGAGCAGCGCTGCTCCGTCACCCCCATCATTGCCCAACCGGTTGACCGGTGCTAGGCATGCACCATGACTGCGACGTCGAACGACGAGATCGTGTCCGTCGGGCCCTGGCGTCTGGCACTGCGCGGAGCCGAACTCGCCGACGTCGCGTTCCGGGGTGTGCTCGTCCTGCGTGCCGTCCGGTTCGTCGTCCGCGACCACGACTGGCGCACCGCCGACGACACCGTTCTGACACGCACGGTGGACGGTGACGACGCGCGCATCCGCATCGAGACCAGCGCACGGTACGACGGCGTCGAGGTCGTGCGCACCGTCCTCGAGGTCACGCTCGACGACGACACCTTGCGGGTCTCCACGGTCGGGACGGTCACACGGGCCTTCCGCCGCAACCGCGTCGGGTTCGTCGTCCTGCACCCGCCGACCCTGGCCGGGCAGCCGCTCACGGTGCGGCATCCGTCCGGTGACACCACCGCGACGGCGTTCCCGTTCTGGATCGCGCCGCACCAGCCGGCCGTCGACGTCGCCGGGCTCGACTGGTCGGTGGGCGCGAGCGCGCTGTCGCTCGACCTGACCGGCAACGTGTTCGAGACCGAGGACCAGCGGAACTGGACCGACGCCTCGTTCAAGACGTACTCGACGCCACTCGCCGAGCCGTTCCCGGTCGCGATCACGCCGGGGACGACGGTCCGGCAGGGGCTCAGCCTGCGCGCGACGGCGGTCGGTCCGGCAGGTGCCCCGGGCGCCCGGTCGGGAGGCGCAGCCTCCCCCGCCCCGGACCTCGCGGCGCTCGACGGGCCGGGTCCCGGTGCCGTGGTCACGCCGTCGCCGACGCTCCAGCTGCTCGCGGGTTCGGCACCGGTCGCTGCGCGCCCGGACGATGCCGACCTGCTCCGCGGGTTCCCGATCCTGGTCGAACCGGTCCTCGGGGCACCGAACGTCGAGGCGGTGCTCGCCTCGGCCCGGCGGGACGCGGGTGGCGCTCCCCTGGACGTCCGGTTCGTCACCGACGACCCGGTGCTGCTGCGCGCGGCGATCGACGCGGTGCTCGCGGGCGGGCCGGTGGCTCGCGTCGGGGCGTTCGACCCGGTGTCGCACGTGACGACGCCGGCGCTGCAGCGGGCACTGCGCGAAGCGGTGGCAGCGGTCGGCGCGCTGGAGGTCGTCGCCGGTACCCGGGCCCACTTCACCGAGCTGAACCGCTCGATCGCGGTGTTCTCGGGCTGGGACGGCCCGCTGACCTGCAGCGTGACGCCGCAGATGCACGACCGGTCGCCCGAACAGGTGACCGAGTCGATCCGGATGCAGCGCTGGGTGGTGAGCAGCGCCTCCAGGCTGGCCGCCGGCAGGGCGCTGCACGTCGGACCGGTGACGCTGCGGCCACGGTTCAACGCGGTGGCGACGGCGCCGACCCGGGTCGAGACGGACGCGACCGTCGAGCACGGGTACGGGCCGGAGACCGTTCCGGACGCGACGGACCCGGCGCAGCACACGCCGGCCGCCGCGCGGTGGTTCGTCGACGCGGTGCGGGCGCTGACGGTGCCGGGCGTGGCCTCGATCACGCTGGCGGAGGCGTGGGGGCCGCGCGGGTTCGTGGCCGCCGACGGCACGGGGAACGCCCCGCCGGAAGGGGTCGGCGGGGCGTTCCGGTCCGGGCGCGCTGACGGGTCGGCGCGGTGGTCGGTGGCGGTCCGGCTCAGCGCCGGACTGCGTCGATCTTGAGCATCTTCGCGATGACCGAGTCGAGCTCGCTGTCGTCGAAGACCTGCTTCCAGTCCTCCTTGATGAGCTTCTCGCGGCCGTAGCCCATCGCGATGTGGCAGGCGTCGGAGAACGGGTTCGAGCCGCGCAGGCCGTTCGTGAGCGCGATCCAGGTGTGGCCGTAGAGCATGGCGCGGGCGGCCTCGCGGGGCACGCCGACACCGGTGACGGTCTCCTCGAGGGCGTCGTTGAGGAAGTCGCCGATCATGCAGGCGATGGTCTCGACGAGGGTCGGCTCGAGCACGGCGAGCTGCTTCACCGTGACCCAGTGCACCTGGATGACCGGGGCGTACATGGTGGTGATGACGGCCTCGGCGACGGCCTTGGCGCGGTCGCCCTCGTCGCCGAGCGACTCCGAGGCGTCGAAGGCCGCGATGACCTCCTGCGGGGCGGCGATGCCACCGAAGGTGTCGTCCCACTCGGCCTTGGTGGTGCGCTCGAGGAACACCGACGGGTGGCACGGGTGCGCCACGGCGTAGTGGATGTCCTCGCGCTTGGCGAGGAGACCGGCGTAGGCGGCGGCCGGGTCGAGCGTCAGGATGCTGGCGCCCGACTTCATGACGGGGACGAGCTGCTCCGAGATGGTGCCGAGCAGGACGTCCGGGACGGCGAGGATGACGACGTCGGCGGCCTTCGCGGCGTCGAGGCTGTCGGTGATCTCACGGCCGAGGGCCTGGATGCGCTCCTGCCCGGCGGGCGAGGCCTCGCTGTACAGGGTGGTGTACTCGCTCTTCGCGAAGTTGTTCGAGACGCGGGTGCCCATCTTGCCGCCGGCACCGATCACGGCGACGGTGACGTCGGCCGTGCCGGATCCGGCAGCGACGGTGTGGGTGGTGGTGACGGTGTCGGTCATGATTCCTTGCTCCTGATGTACTCGATGGTGTGTTCGGTCCACGCCGCTTCGATGCGGGTGGTGGTCTGTGCGGGGGTCTCCCCCGGCAGGGGTTCGGCGCCGGCGTGCTCGTCCTGCCACGGCAGCCAGAACTCGATGACGCGGTTGATCCCCCGGGTGTCCGGCTCGACCGCGGCACGGACGGCGTCGTGGTCGAGGACCCCGGTGCCGATCGGGACGCCGGTGTACTGGAACCCGACCCAGCCCGGTGAGCGGGTGAAGGCGGAGTCCTTGACGTGCCAGTTGACGACGTACGGGGCGGTCATCGCCACGACGTCGGCCGGGTGTTCGAGTCGGGCGACGGTGTTCGCCGGGTCGAGGCAGATGCCGAGGCGGTCGGAGCCGATCGCCTCGACGACCGCGACGAGGTCGGCGGTGGCGACGACCTCGTAGGTCTCCAGCGCGAGGGTCACGCCCGCGCGCTCGTAGGCGGGGAGTGCCTGCCGCAGGCGTCGCTCGGTCTCGGCCGCGTCGGGCTGGTCGGCACCGCTCGTCCACATGCTCCGCACGAGCGTCGCGCCGAGCTGCTGCGCGACGTGCAGGTACCGGGCGAGGTGCTCCGGCCGGGTGCCGCGGGTGCCGACCTCGAGCGTGAGACCGAGGTCGGCGGCCAGGGACCGGATCGCGGCCAGGCGCTCGTCGGTCGCGGTGTCGAGCGGCAGGTGGTCGCAGATCTGGAACAGGTCGACGCCGTCGTGGGTCGCGGCGTCGCGCAGGGCGTCGTCGAGGGACATCGGCGACGGGACGCGGTCGGACATGCGCCAGAAGTAGGCGTACGTGGAGAGGCCGAGCAGGGAGGTCATGCCGGTGCTCCGTCCTGCGTCGCGGCCAGCGCCTCGGCTTCGTCGAGGATCGTGCGGATCGCCTCGGGGTCGTGGGCGAAGCGGCCGAGGAACAGGCCGCCGATGCGTCCGGCACCGCGGGTCAGCAGGCCCGGGCCGGCACTGCCGCCGTAGATCGCGACGGAGCCGGCGAGCTCCGGCCGGGTCGCCAGGTGCTGCTCGATACCGGCCAGGACGGCGACGATGTGCTCGTCGGGCGCGGGCTGCGGGGCGCCGATCGCCCACACCGGCTCGTACGCGGCGATGAGCGGTCCGGCGAGGCCGTCGGCGGTCGCGGTGGCGGTGAAGCGGTCGAGCTGCGCGGTGACCTCGGCGATCGCGGCCGTGGGGTCGCCGTCGGCGGCGCGCTCGGTCTCGCCGATGCAGACCAGGGGCCGCAGGTGGTTGCGGTACGCCGCGTGCACCTTGTCGGCGATCTCGTCGTCGGTCTCGTGGAAGAGTTCGCGTCGCTCGGCGTGTGCGATCTCGACGAGGTCGACCCCGATCTCACGGAGCTCCGCACCGGAGACCTCGCCGGTGAAGGCGCCGCTGTCCGCCCACGCCAGGTCCTGGGCGCCGAGCGTCACGGGGGCGTCCCCGATCACCGCACGGACCGGGACGAGCGACGGGAACGTCGGCACCACGAAGAGCTCGACCGCGCCGGACCGCACCGCCGGGTGGCTCCGGGCGATGTCGGCCACGGCGGCCGCCCACTCGAGCGTCCGGGCGTGGCTGAAGTACATCTTGAGCGACACCCCGATCGTCACCGGGGCGGCTGCCGTGGTCGCGGGCATCAGGCGTCGGTCCCGACCGGGGCGGAGCCGTCGTAGGCGCAGATCGCGTTGACCTTCTCGGCGCTCGCGCTCGTCTGGTCGAAGGTGTAGCCGAGCCACTCCTTCGCCATCCGGCGCGCGACCTCGACCCCGACGACGCGCTGCCCCATGCAGAGGACCTGGGCGTCGTTCGACAGGATCGAGCGCTCGACCGAGAACGAGTCGTGCGCGGTCACGGCGCGGATGCCGGGGACCTTGTTCGCCGCGATCGCGACGCCGAGGCCGGTGCCGCAGATCAGGATCGCGCGGTCGGCCTCGCCGTTCGCCACCAGACGGGCGGCGTCGACGGCGACGTGCGGGTAGGCGGTGTGGCCGTCGGCGTCCACGCCCACGTCGACGACGGAGGCCACGCGGGGGTCCTTCGCGAGGTCGGCCTTGATGACCTCCTTGTAGTCGAAGCCGGCGTCGTCCGAACCGACGACGATACGGAACTGCTGCTCACTCATGCGGGTGTGCCTTTCGTGGTGGGGGTCAGGCGGGGACGGCGATGGTCGCCAGGACCGCGGCGGTGATGAGCGCGAAGGAGATCGCGCCGGCGTCCGGTGTGCCGACGGCGTCCTCGCCGTGGGTGCGGGCGCGGCCCATCCGGGGCAACAGGTCGGCCGTGGCGTCCGCCGCGGTCTGTGCTGCAGCCGAGGCGGCCGACCAGGCGTCGACGAGTTCGTCACCGGCGTCGACCCGGGCGGAGAAGACCTGGTCGAACGGCACGAGCGCGTCGACCATCGTCTTGTCGCCGGGGACGGCCCCGAATGCCAGGACGGCTTCGGTGGCGGCGTGCACCGCGCTCTGGACCGTGGCGGCCGACGGGCGTTCGTCGTCGCCGAGGACGCGACCGAGTGCCTCCAGGGCGGCACCCCAGATCGCACCGGACGTCCCACCGGCCTTGTCGGACCAGGCGTCTCCGGCGATCGCGAGGACCGAACCGGCGCCGGCGCCACGGGCGGCGGCGTCCTGTGCCGCACGGTCGGCGGCGGTGGAGCCGCGCTGCATGCCGATGCCGTGGTCGCCGTCACCGGCGACGGCGTCGATGCGGCCGAGCTCGTCGGCGTGGTCGTCGATCGTGGCGCGGATCGCAGCGATCGCGCTCGCGACGCGGACTGCTGCGGCCTGGGACTCCTCGGTGCCGGGCGTCACGGGCACGACGATGCCGGCTTCGAGCACCTCGACCGGCACCGGCTGCTGCGGGACGGCGCCGCCCTTGCGGTAGGCGGGGGCGTCGGCGGGGGCGGCCCAGAGCTGCTCGAGTTCGTCGTCGAGCCAGAACAGGGTGAGCGAGACGCCCGCCATGTCGAAGCTCGTGACGAGTTCGCCGACCTCGGGCTCGACGACGACGATGCCGACCTCGGTGAGCTTCCGCTGGACGGCGGCGAAGACGACGAAGAGTTCCTCGTACTTGACGGAGCCGAGGCCGTTGAGGATGGGGACGACGCGGGCACCGTCCGCGGTGACGCCGGACGGCAGCTCGGTGAGGAGTTTGTCGACGAGCAGGTCGGCCAGGCCGTCCGCGGTGGGGACGTCGGCCTCGGCGATGCCGCGTTCGCCGTGGATGCCCATGCCGATCGCCATGCGCCCCTCGGGGACGGTGAAGAGCGGCTCGTCGGCGCCGGGCAGGGAGCAGCCCGAGAACGCGACCCCGAAGCTGCGGGTGCGGTCGTTGGCCCGGGTCGCGATCGCGGTGACCGCGTCGAGGTCGTCGCCGCGTTCCGCGGCCGCGCCGGCCACCTTGAACACGCAGAGGTCCCCCGCGATGCCGCGACGCTTGTGTGCCTGGTCGACGGGCGCGGACGCGACGTCGTCGGTCACGCGGACCGTCCGGACGTCGATGCCCTGTGCCTCGAGTGCCCGTGCCGCCGCGTCGAAGTTGAGGACGTCACCCGCGTAGTTGCCGTAGCTCAGCAGCACGCCGCCGCCGTGCTCGGACGCCTTCGCGACCGCGGTGACCTGCTGGGCGCTCGGGCTGGCGAACAGGTTGCCCATCGCGGCACCGGCCGCCAGGCCGTGCCCGACGAGGCCGCCGAAGGCCGGGTAGTGGCCGGAGCCACCGCCGACGACGAGCGCGACGGTGCCCTCGGGGCTGGTGGTCGAGCGGGCGACCCCGCCGTGCACCTTGCGCACCCGGGCGCGGTTGGCGGCGACGAAGCCGTCCACCATCTCGTCGGCGAAGTCCGCCGGGTCGTTGAACAGGCGGGTCATGCGCCGGCCTCCTTCGCGATGGCGGTCGGTCCGTCCGTGGCGGCGACCGCGGTGTCGGCTCCGGACGCCGCGGCAGCTGCTTCGTTGCGCTTCGTGTTCCGGCCGAGCACGAACATCAGCACGCTCGACAGCACCATGAAGAAGCCGACGATGAACATCGGCACCTGGTAGCCGCCGGTCCACTCGCTGACGGCACCCGTGATGTACGGGGCGGCGAACCCACCGAGGTTGCCGACGGTGTTGATGAGGGCGACCCCCGCGGCTGCGGCGGCACCGGTCAGGAACTGCGTCGGGACCGTCCAGAAGTTCGGCAGGGCCGCGAAGATCGCACACGCGGTGATCGCGATGACCGCGACGGTGGCGGCCGGGCTGTTCATGTAGAGCGCGACCGGGATGCTCAGGCCACCGACCAGGGCCGGGACGGCGATGTGCCAGACCCGGACGCCACGACGGAAGGCGTCACGCGACCAGAAGTACAGGACGACCGCGGCCGGCACGTACGGGATGGCCGTGATGAGGCCCTTCTGGAACAGGTCGAACGTGGTGCCGAACTGCTCCTGGAAGCCGTCGATGATCGTCGGCAGGAAGAAGCTGAGTGCGTACAGGCCGTAGATGAAGCCGAAGTACACCGCGGCGAGCATCCAGACGCGGCCGGAGCCGAAGGCCGCACGCAGCCCGCCCTTGCCGTGACCGGCGCCGCCGCCCTTCGCGGCGCTCTCGGCAGCGAGCGTCGTCTCCAGCCAGACCTTCTCGTCCTCGTCGAGCCACTTCGCCTGCGACGGCTTGTCCTTGAGCACGAAGAGGCACAGGACACCGACGATGATCGCCGGGATCGAGACGCAGAGGAACATGAAGCGCCACCCGGCCAGGCCGCCGAGGATCCCCTCGTGGGTCATCAGCCAGCCGGCGAGCGGGGAACCGATGACGCTCGTGAGCGGCTGCGCCAGGTAGAAGAGCGCGAGCATCTTGCCGCGGTGCCGGGCCGGGACCCACGTCGACAGGAACAGGATCGCGCCGGGGAAGAAGCCGGCCTCGGCGATGCCGAGCAGGAAGCGCAGGCCGACGAGCTGCGGGTAGTTCTGCACCCACGTGAAGAGCAGGGACACGATGCCCCACGTGATCATGATGCGAGCGAGCCAGATCCGGGCGCCGAACTTGTGCAGCGCCAGGTTGGACGGCACCTCGAGCACGAGGTAGCCGATGAAGAACACACCGGACGCGAAGCCGAACTGGGCGGCGGTCAGGCCGAGGTCGGCCTCCATGCCGTTGGGGGCGGCGAAGGAGATCGCGGTGCGGTCGAGGAAGTTGATGAAGAACATCAGTGCCACGAACGGCACGATGCGGATCGCGATCTTGCGGATGGCCGTCTTCTCGACGACCGAGGTGGGGATGCCTCGCGTGGCGGGGATGTCCACGATGACTCCTGCTCGGTGGGGGTGGTACGACTCCCGTCCTGGCGGCTGCGCCGGGATGGTCCGTGCTGCTGCGCGGATCGGGAGCGGGCGCATCGGTGCGCCTGATCCAGTGTGCGTCGCGCTCGGCCCACTTGTCAACCGGTTGACCATTCCGCGCGTTCCCCGCTGCTCGCCCCGCCGCTCGCCGCGCTGACGCTGCTCTCGCCGCAACCGGTTGACCGACCGGTACGCTCACTCCATGCCCGCGTTCAGCCCGGACGACCCCCTCAACATCCGACTCGAGCTCGAGTCGGTGCCCGTCGGGTCACCCGCCTCGGTGGTCGCCCGACAGCTCGTCTCGCTGCTCACCGCCGGCGAGCTGGCCCCCGGGTCGCGGCTGCCGGCGGAGCGGGTCCTGTCCGAGCGGCTCGGCGTGGGTCGCTCGGCGGTCCGCGAGGCCCTCGCCGCCCTCGAGATCCTGGGCATCGTGCAGATCCGCCCCGGCTCGGGCACCTACCTGCGCGGCGGCACCTCGGACCTGCTCCCGACGACCCTGTCGTGGGGGCTCATGCTCGCGTCGAACCGCACCCGCGAGCTGCTCGAGATCCGGTCCTCGCTGGAGCGCACGGCCGCGATCCTCGCCGCGCAGCGCGCCACCGACGAGCAGATCACCGAACTCGGCGAGTACCTGGTCCGGCAGGAGGCGACGCTCGACGACCCGCAGGCCTTCATCGACGCCGACGTCCGGTTCCACGTCCTGCTGGCGCGGGCGTCGGGCAACGACGTGCTCGCCGACCTGCTGCAGAGCCTGCGCTCGATGCTGAGCGTCTGGGTCGCGCGGCGCGTGCAGACCCGGCAGGCGACCGAGGCCGCGTTCCACGAGCACCGCGCCGTCTTCGAGGCCTTGCGCGTCCGCGACGTGTCCGCCGTGCAGCGCGCGATGGACGCGCACATGGCCACGGCGAGCGCCCGCATCGAGCACGCCGAGCCGCTGCCCGCCGACGAGTAGCGCTCGTGCGCGGTCGCGCGCGCTCGCGCTCGCTTCGTGAGCAGGAATGGTCGGGTCCGTCGAGCCGACCCGACGTCCTGTACTCACGATCAGGGCAGACGGGAGGCCCGGGGCGCGCCCGCCCCGCACCGTGCGGTGTTGCCGGGTCGGCAACACCGCTTGGGTCCGGCCCGGCAGGTGCGCTGGAGTACGTGCATGCACACCCACCACGACGGCTCCGCCGCCGGATCTGCCACCGCCGCACCGTCCGCCCGGGAGTGGTGGGAGGCCCGCTACGCCGAGCGCGACGGCATCTGGTCAGGCCGGGTGAACGCCGTGCTCGCCTCGGTGACCTGGGGGCTACCGGTGGCGCGGGCGCTCGACCTCGGCTGCGGCGAGGGCGGCGACGTGGTGTGGCTCGCCGAGCAGGGGTGGGACGTGACGGGCATCGACCTGTCCGTGACGGCGCTCCAGCGCGGTTCGCGGGCCGCCGTCGCCGCCGGGGTCCAGGAGCAGACGGCGTTCGTCGCCGCGGACCTCGCCCGGTGGGACACCGCCGCGCGGTTCGACCTGGTGACGGCCTCGTTCCTGCAGTCGTGGCCGGTGGAGATCCCCCGAGCCGACATCCTGCATCGGGCCGCCGGCTTCGTCGCCGCCGGTGGGCACCTGCTCGTCACCGCGCACGCCGCTCCGCCGCACGACGAGCTGCCGCCCGAGCTGCGGGAGTACCGGTTCCCCGCGCCGGCCGACGACCTCGCCGCCCTGCAGCTCGACGACCGGTGGGACGTCCTGGTCGCCGAGGTCCGGCCGCGCACTGCGACGACGCCGGAGGGTGATCCGCACGAGGTGCTCGACAGCGTCGTGCTCGCCCGGCTGACGCGCGGGTAGCGTCGGTGGCGTGAGCACCGACGACGGCATCCGCGCGCTCGTCGTGGACGGCGTCGAGGTCGCCGTCGAACGCAGCGGCGCCGGCACGATCGCCACGTCGTCCCCTCGTCCGTACCTGCACCCGGTCCGGACCCTCGGTGGCACCGTCGTCAGCGCGCACCACCCCGGCGACCACGACTGGCACTGCGGTGTCGGCGTCGCAATCCCGGACGTCGACGGCGTGAACTGCTGGGGTGGCCGGACCTACGTCGAGGGGCTCGGCTACGTGTGGCGTGACGACCACGGCTCGGTCGAGCTGGTGCACGCGGAGCAGCACGACACGACGTCCGCCCAGGAGCTCGTCTGGCAGGGCCCGGACCGCACGGTGGTCCTGCGCGAGGACCGCACCCTCCGCTGGCGCGCCGTCACCAGCGGGTGGGAACTGTCCTGGTCGTCGTCGTTCCGGGCCCCCGGTGACTCCCCCGTGCACCTCGGCGGTCCGGGCAGCAACGGCCGGACCGGAGCGGGCTACGGCGGCTTCTTCTGGCGGTTCCCCGAGTGCACGGGAGTGGTCATCCGGACCGCCGATGCCGAGGGCGAGGCCGCCGTGCACGGCTCGGCCGCACCCTGGATCACCTGGTCGGCGGTGTTCGACGGCGGTCCGGCGACGATCCGCATCGAGGCCCTCGACCACCACGACCCCTGGTTCGTCCGCGCCGAGGAGTACCCGGCGATCGGCTCGGCACTGGCGTGGGACTCCCCCGCCGTCGTGCAGCCCGGCGCTCCGCTGGTCCGCTCGTTCCGCGCGACGATCACCGACGGCGGTACGCTCGCCGGATGAACACCGGGGACTGGGAGTCACGCGTCGCGGCGCTGTGGGACGACGAGACGATCGACGATCAGCAGCGGATCGAGTGGACGCGCGACCTCGCCGCCGACGCTCCGCATCCCGCACTCGGCGCGTTCGAGCTCGGCGGCGCCTTCGACTCGGGCGGCCACGAGGCCGAGGCCGACGTGCAGTACGCCGCCGCGACCACGGCTGGCCTGGACGCCGTCGACCCAGATCGCGCCGCCAGGATGGTCGTCCAGCACGCCTCGACGCTCCGCAACCTCGGTCGGATCGACGAGGCCATCGCGATGCTCCGCGACGCGCCGGAGCACTCCGCCACCGGAGCGGCACCCAAGGTGTTCCTCGCGCTCGCACTGCACAGCGCCGGACGCTCCGCCGAGGCCCTGCGCGTCGCGATCGAAGCCGTCGAACCGACGCTCCCCCGGTACCACCGGTCCGTCCGGGCCTACGCTGCGGCCCTCACCGAGGACTGACGCGCGTCAGGCGTTCCGGCGCTGGAGCGCGTCCGCAGCCTTGCCGAGCAGCCAGTTCACGGCCCACCCCAGCACGCCGATCACGGGCAGCGCGAGGATGACCACCGTCCACAGCACCTTGACCACCTGCGTCCGGCGACGGTCGCGCCAGACCTGCACCAGCGCCACGGCCTCGAGCGCCAGCAGCACGAGGAGCACCACGGCGTGTGCTCCCGACACGTTCGTCAACACGAGCGGTCCTCTCCGCGGCGACGGTCGTCGCCCGCATCGATGACAGTAGGGCCTGCCCGGACTCGTCCGCGTCATCCGTCCGACTGACCGCGCGGGTCGGTCTGGCGATCGCGCTGGCAGGTCAGGCGATCGCGACCTCACCCAGCGCGAGCAGTTCACGGGCCCGACCGGCGTCGGCAGCCGGTGGCCGACCGTGCAGGGCGCGGTAGTCGCGCGAGAAGTGCGAGGCGCTCCGGTACCCGACCGCGACCGCAGCCTGGGCGGCGGTGTCACCGAGCACGATCATCCGCCGCCGGGCTTCCCCGAGCCGCAGCCGCCGCAGGTACTGCACCGGGCTCATCCCGGTGACCTGCCGGAAGCGCGCGAACAGTGTCGACTCGCTCGTCCGGACCGCCGCGGCCAGGCCGGCCACCGACCAGGGGTCCGCCAACCGGTCGGTGAGCAGGGCCGTGGCGGCCGCGACCACGTCGCCGTCCCGGTTGCCGATCGCGGCCAGGATGCGCGGTGCCTGGTCGGTCTGCAGCAGGCGGAGCACGACCTCGCGGGTGACGAGCGGGGCGAGGACCGTCATGTCCTCCGGAGCATCGAGCAGTCCGACGAGCCGGGCGAACGCGTCCGCCAGGGCTGGGGTCCAGCTGCCGAGTCGTGCCGGCGGCGCCTCGTCCTGGTGGGGGCGGGACATCGCCGTCGCGACCTCGGCGACCACCGCAGGGTCGAGCTGCCAGACGACCGCGACGAACCCCGCGGGTGGTTCAACCGCGACCACCCCGGCGATCACGGGCAGGTCGACGGGCGTGATGATGAAGCGCTCGCGACCCCAGAGCTGGTCGTCATCCCCGACGATGGACCGCTTCTGCCCCGCGAGCACCACCGACACCGACGGCGTGTAGCGCTGGTACCCGAGGTCGGTCGGCGCGTCGACCCGGGCCAGGCGGAGGCCGAGCCGTCCGGCGCGCTCCGTGTCGTCGACGTGGGCCAGGACGCTCTGCAGCGCGCGGTCCAGTCGATCCGAGGTGACGTCGTCCATGTGCCCATTCTGTCGAGCCGATCGATGCGCTGAACGCCCGTGCTGGATCCGGCAAGCAGTCCGGAGTCCTGGGCAATCTCCACGAGGCACGCGGGACCGAGCATCGGAGCATGCAGACCAACGAAGCACTCCTCGACTCCCTGACCACCGACGACCGACTGGCCGGCCGCACCGCGCTGGTGACCGGCGCCTCGAGCGGCATCGGTGAAGCCGTCGCCCGTGTCCTCGCCGCCTCCGGCGCCACCGTCGCGGTCGCGGGCCGCGACCCGGAGCGCACGCAGGCCGTGGTGGACGCCATCACCGCGGCCGGAGGCACCGCCGTGGCCGTGATCGGCGACCTGAACAGCCACCCCGACGCGGTCCGTGACCTCGCCGGCCGCGCTGCCCAGGCCCTCGGTGGCCGGGTCGACGTCCTCGTCAACAACGCCGGCGTCTACCCGGTCGGCCCCACCGCGCTGCTCGCCGACGACGACGCCGAAGCCCTCTGGGCCACGAACGTCCGTGCACCCCACGTGCTGGTCGGCGCGCTGGCGCCCGCGATGGTCGAACGCGGCTCGGGCGTCGTCGTGAACATCGGCTCGTGGATGTCCCGCGTCGGCGTCCCGTTCACGGCGCTCTACCCGGCGACGAAGGCGGCCGTCGAGCAGCTGACCCGCGCCTGGGCAGCCGAGTTCGGACCGCACGGCGTCCGGGTGTCGACCGTGTCGCCCGGGGCCACCGCGACACCGGGCAACGCGGACTCGCACGACGTCCTCGCGCAGATGACGGCGGGCACCCCGGCCGGCGCACCCGTCCGACCGGTCGACGTCGCGTTCGCCGTGCGCTGGCTGGCCTCTGACGAGGCAACCTTCGTGCACGGCGCCACCATCGACGTGGACGGCGGCATCGCCGCGACCCGCCTCGGCTGAGCGCGCCCCGCACGAGCGGGCGAAACACCCGGGTTCATGCGCGGAGGCACCCGGGCATTTCGCCCGCTCGGCGGGAGTCGGTCAGCCGGGCATCGGTCCGCGAGGGGTCACGACACACCGCCGGCGGGTGGCCGTGCGGTCACGGACCGTCGCGCGGGAGCGCGTCAGCCGACGGATCGTGACCGCTCGGCGGACGGCGTGGGCGCGGCGGTGGGCGCGACCACCACACGGTCGGGAGGCGCGGTGCGGGGTGGCACCGGGCCTCCCGTCAGGCGGTGTGGTCGCCGACCACCCGTGGGACCGGCAGCGAGTCGCTGGTCGTACGCAGGGACTCCTGGCGGATCTCGAGCTGCGACACGGCGAGCGCCGCCAGGTCGCGGAGGTTGGCGAGGTCGTCCTCGGTGGCCTGCCGCGGGCGGGTGTCGAGCACGGCGAGGGTCCCGATCGGTGCGCCGTCGTGCTTGACGAGCGGGACGCTGACGTAGAAGCGGATGCCGAGCGGACCGGTGACCAGGGGGCTGTTCCGCATCTCGGGGTGTGCGGAGCCGTCCGGGATCACGACGGGGACGGGGACCGGGGCGAAGCCGTTGCGGAAGCTGATGCTGCGGGCGGCCTCGTCGACGCCCTCGGCGATGTACGACTGGGACCACTCGCGGTCCTCGTCGAGGACCTCGACCAGGGCGATCGGTGCGTCGAAGAGCCGGGCGGCCATCGCCGTGGTGCGCTGCAGCGACTCGTCGGGCAGGGTGTCGAGGGTCGCCGGGCGGTCCGTCTCGGGGCGCGTCGGTACCGGGGCCGTCTCGTCGGTCGGCTCGACCACGTGGTCGGCCGTGGCGGTCTCGGCGATCACGACGTCGCGGAGCATCGTGACCAGCTCGGCGCCGAGCGGGCGGGCCGCGGGGTCCTGCGCGGTCATGGCGCGGAGCAGGTGCTTCCAGTGCTCGGGCAGGGGCTCGGGGACCACGGGGTCGCGCGACAGCCGGGCGACGGCGGACTCGACGAGCGAGCCCGGGAACTCGCGACGGCGGGTGAAGCACTGCAGCAGCACGAGGCCGAGCGAGTAGACGTCGCTCGGCGGGCCCACCTCGCCGCCGCGCGCCTGCTCGGGGCTGAGGTAGGCCGCGGTGCCGGTGGTGACGCCGTCGGCGGTCAGGCGCTCGACGCCGGCGGCGAGCGCGATGCCGAAGTCGGTCAGGCGTGCGCGGGCCCGCTCGGAGGCGTTGCCGTAGTCGACGAGCAGGATGTTCGACGGCTTGATGTCGCGGTGCACGACGCCGTGGGCGTGGATGTAGTCGAGCGCCTCGGCCATGTCGTAGCCGATCTCGGCGATGTGCCGCGAGGCGAGCGGGCCGACGGCGAGACGCTCCTCGAGGTCCTGCCCGACGACGAGCGACATCACGATGTAGCGCTGCTGCGTGCCGTCCTGCCCGGTGACGACTCCGGCGTCGAGCAGGCTGACGAGGTTGTGGTGCTCGAGCGACGCCAGCACGCCGAGTTCGGCCTCTTGGCGGGCGATGTCGACGATGCCCGCGTGGAAGAGCTTGATCGCGACCGGGCGGTGCAGGCTCTCGTCCACACCCCGGTAGACGACGGACATGCCGCCCTGGCCGATCGCTTGCTCCACGCGGTACCGACCGTCGAGCAGCGGCGCGCTCGCGTCGTGGTCTCCCGTCGGGATCATCCAACCCTCGTTCTCGGCTCCGGCACCAACGATGCATCTTCGCATCCCGACGGGTATCTCGTTCGCCGACGTCGTTCTCCGGCTGAACGGGGGCCGTTCGGCCTGCAAGACACCGGTGTTCGCGGGTCGAACACGCGCAGACCGCGGTTCAACGTGCGAACACCGGTGTCTTACGATCCCGGCGGCACCCGACCGCCCCGTCAGCGACGCGTCGCGACCGTGCTCACGCGGAGGTCCTCGAAGGTGCTGGTGAAGCCGGGGCCCCCGAGTGAGATGAGCCCGACGCGGGGTGCACTGCCGAGGTCCGCCGTCCAGGTCCCGCCCCGGACGAAGTGCCGCCCGTCCAGGCTCGTGTAGGCCGTGTACCGGTCCTCACCCCGGACCTCGCGGTGGACGATCCGGAGCGTGGTGGTGTCCCCGACCGGACCGACGACCATGTTGCCGTAGCTCGGCGCCCCGGCCGGTTGCCCGGACACCTGCTTGCCGAACTCCGTCTGGCGCGTGTTGAAGATCGAGTTCGAGGTGAGGCGGACGTAGTTGCCGTCGTCACCCCAGACGATCAGGCCGCCCTGCACGTAGTTCAGGCCGTCGCCGGTCGCCGGGGTGTCCACCCCGACCGTGGTCTGGAGCACGTAGTCCCCACGGGGTGCCGCTTCGGACAACACCGATGCGAGCGGCGTCGCCGGCGGGTGGATGTCGGCGTCCTGCGTCTGCCAGCGGAACGTGCCGTCGGCGACGGTCCACGTGGACCGGTCGGGCGCACGCGTCCACTTCAGCGCGGTGGGCAGCGCGGCACCGTCGAAGGAGGTCGACAGTGCCCGGATCGTCCGCCCCGGCACGTCGACGGGGGCGGTCGACGCCCGGTACGTCGGCCGTTGCCCCGGTTGCGCGACCGGCCCCGGCTGCACCGTGTCGGACGGCCCGGCACCACCGCGGACGACCGGCCAGCCGCCCTGCCAGTCGAGCGGGTCGATCAGCGCCGGCCGCTTCGTGTAGGTCGGCTGCCCCGCGTAGTACGGGTCGTTGCGATCGGCCGCGTGGTAGATGATCCAGTCCTGGCCGGCGAAGTCGGTGACCACGGTGTTGTGGCCGGTCCCGACCCACCGGTTGCCGTTCTGCGCGAGCAGGGGCGTGCCCCCGACCCGGGTGCTCGTGATCGCCACGCCGTCGCGGTCCGTGAACGGTCCCAGCGGGCTGCGCGACCGGGCGACGAAGACGCCGTAGCCGGTCAGGGCACCGTTGCAGCAGTTCGTGGCGGAGCCCATGAAGTACCACCAGCCGCCGTGCCGCATCAGGTACGCGCCCTCGTAGCGGTTGTCGATCGCGATCTGCCGTTCGGTCGACGGGTCGGAGCGCAGTCCGTCGGCGCTGAGCCGTCGGACGTTCACGCCGCCGAAGTAGCTGCCGAAGTAGAGGTAGGTCGCGCCCTTGTCGGTGATGACCTCGGGGTCGAACGCCCACCGTGCTCCGTCGCCGTTCGGTGCGGTCTGCGGTGCCACGACCGGGCCGCCGGAGTCCTTCCACGGGCCAGTCGGGCTCGAGCTCGTCGCCACCCCGACCGCGGAGCCGCCGCCGCTCGGGCCCGTCGCCGACGGGGTGTCCGATGCCGCGTAGTACAGGTACCAGGTGCCGGCCCGGCCGCGGTCTCCGGCGCGGTACACGACGTCCGGCGCCCAGATCCCGTTCGCGTCGCCCACCCAGGCGGGCTTCGTCGGGAAGGCATCGTTGACGTACGTCCAGTGGGTCAGGTCGGTCGACCGGTACGTGGGCACCGCGTGCTGCACCAGGGACCCGTCCGGGTTCTGCTCCGTCGCGGTGAGCGCGTCGGTGGTGCAGTACAGGTACCAGTTGCGGTCGCGTCCGGCTCCGTGGATCACGGTCGGGTCCGCGCAGCTCGCCGCCGTCTGCCCGTCCGGCAGGCTGAGCGCGACCGGGTTCTGGTGGCTGGGTGCCGCGCGGCCGTGCCGGCTGGCGGCACTCGACGCCGCGGTCGTGGTGGTGGTCGCCCGGGTGGTCCCGCCCGGCACCGCGGACGCATCCGCTGGTCCGGTCTGGAGGCCCGTGGTCGCGACGCCGAGGAACGTCACGACGGCGAGGAGTGCGGTGGACGATCGGCGCATACCTGACCTGCTCTCGTCGTTGAGGAAGGTGCTGCTGGAGGGAGTGCGGGTGTCGCCTGGCGACGTGCGCGAGCGTACGCTCGGCTCGACGAAGGAGTCATGCCATGCCCGCGAGGTTCGTCTACTGGATCAACGTCTCCGTCGACGGGTTCGTCGAACGGGCCCCCGGCGAGCACGACGGTCTGGACGGGCCCGACTGGATCCGGATCGACGAGCCGCTGCACCGCGAGTTCAACGCCCGCGCCGCCGCGATGACCCTGTCCGTCGAGGGCCGGGTGGTGCGCGACATGATGGACCCGTTCTGGCCGGATGCCCGGCACGACGAGTCGATGCCGCAGTACCTGCGCGAGTACGGCGAGATCTGGACGGCGCAGCCGAAGGTCCTGGTGTCCCGCACACGGACCACCGCCGACCACGACACCCGGGTCATCGGCGACGACGACGCGATCGCCGAGCTGGCCGCGATCCGTGCCGCCGGCGACGGCGACGTCGGCGTGGGCGGACCGAGCATCGCGAGTCAGCTGCTCGATGCCGGGCTGCTCGACGAGGTCATGCTCTTCACGCACCCGTCGGTGCTCGGCGTCGGCCGCCCGTTGTTCGATCCGCCGCGCTCGGGGCACCGCCCGCTCGTGCAGCTCGACCTGCTCGAGCAGCAGCGCTACGACAACGGCGTCACCCTGCACCGGTACGACGTCCGGCGGTCCTGAGCGCTCGGAACGTCAGTCCTCGACGGGCTCGGTGGCGATGATCCGGACGTACCAGGCGCTGTCGCGGTCACTGCCGAACGCCTTGAACGACACGCTGTCCGCCCGGCGACGCAGCTCCACTGGAAGGTCGATCCGCTGCCAGCCGTCTCGGCAAGCCATCGCCTCTGTCGGTTGGGTCTGCGAGGCGCCCGCCGACCCGATGGTGAAGGAGCCACTCATGTGCCCGTCCCCGAAGCACGAGAACTCGAGGTGGTCGACCGACTCCGGGTGCGGGAACGTGATGGTGACGCCCGTGCCTGGTTCGTCACTGTCGTCGTCCCCGGGCGACACAGCGGCGAACAGGGCGCCGAGCTCGGTGTCCGACTCGACTGCTCGCTGCCGCTTCTCCCAGGCGGACAGCGCTGCCTCGTCGACAGGCGGCGGACCGGCGCAGCCGGCCAGCAGGACCACGCCCGCGATCGCGGGCAGGAGCAGGGCGGGGACGGAACGCACGCTGTGAGCCTAGTGACGCGGTGGACCCGCCCGCGGAACGACGGGAGGCGCGGTGCCGGCTGGCACCGCGCCTCCCGGCCGTGGGGTGGTCGCGTCAGACGTCGCGACGGCGCGCGAGCGTCAGGGCGAGGCCACCCACGACGAGCACCTCGGCGGCGAGGACGCCGAAGCCGCCCCAGCCGTTCAGCACGACCCCGCTGTTGTCGACCGTGCTCGCGCCGTCGTACGAGTAGGCGTAGAGCTGGCCGCCGGCCGAGTCGGGCAGGAACGCCGCGATGTCCATCGGCCAGTCGACCTTCATCAGTCCGCTCATGAGTGCGAGCACCCCCGGAACGACCAGCAGGAGGCCGAGCGTGATCGCGATGCCGCCGGCGCTCGACCGGACGAGCAGACCGATGCCGTACGCGAGGAGCGCCAGCAGGGTCAGGAAGACCGACGAACCGAGGATCGGCAGGAACACCGACGGGTCACCGAGCTCCGGCTCGACACCGTTGCCGGCCAGCAGCGGGAGCGAGATGAGGACGCCGATCCAGGTGGCGACGGCGCTGACGACGAAGGTCGCGATGGCGAGGACGGTGGCCTTCGCCAGGATCACGCCGGTGCGCCGCGGGTCGGCGGTGAACGTCGAGCGGACCTGGCCCGTGCCGTACTCACCGGTGATGATGAGGACGCCGAGCACGCCGACGACGAGCGACGAGAGCAGGACACCCACGGCGTTGGCGTTCACGAAGGTGCCGTTGGCGAGGTCCGTCGGCAGCTCCTGGCCGCCGCTGTTCGTGTTCGCCCCGATCAGCGCCGCCATGCCGATCGTGAGGACGACCAGGATCGCGTAGCACCAGAACGTGGACCGGATGCTGCGCAGCTTGATCCACTCGCTCCGCACCAGGTGCGGGAACGACAGGCGGGTCGAGCCGGACATCGGGGTCGACGGTGTGGTGGGCGAGGTGGTGGCGCTCATCGGGTGCCCTCCGATCGGTACTCGACGTCGTCGCGGGTGAGGGCCATGTAGGCCTCTTCCAGGCTCGCGCCGGTCGGGGTGAGTTCGTGCAGGGGGACGCCTGCCTGTGCGGCGATGTTGCCGACGGTCGGTGCGTCGGGCCCGACGACGAGGAACGAGCCGTCCTCGCGCTGGGTGACCGCGGCGTTCGGGCCGATCGCGGTGAACAGGCCGTTCGGGTCCGGCGTGCGGACGATGACGCGGCTGACGGCGGCATCGGTGCCGGCAGCGGCGCCACCACCGGCGACGAACTCGGCGATGGGGGCGTCGGCGAGTACCTTGCCCCGGCCGAGCACGACCACGCGGTCGGCGGTCTGTGCCATCTCGCTCATCAGGTGGCTGGAGAGGAACACCGTGCGGCCGTCGGCGGCCATGCGCCGGGCGAGCTGACGCACCCACACGACGCCGTCGGGGTCGAGGCCGTTGACGGGCTCGTCGAGGATCAGGGTCTTCGGGTCGCCGAGCAGTGCGGCAGCGATTCCCAGGCGCTGCCCCATGCCGAGCGAGAACCCGCCGACGCGCTTCTTCGCGACGGAGTCGAGGCCGGTCATGTCGATGACCTCGTGCACGCGGGACTTCGGGATGCCGTGGGTCGCCGCGAGCGAGAGCAGGTGGTTGTAGGCGCTGCGGCCCGAGTGCACGGCCTTCGCCTCGAGCAGGGCGCCGACCTGCCGGAGCGGGTCGCGGAAGCTCGTGTACGGCTGGCCGTTCACGGTGGCGCTGCCCGACGTGGGCCGGTCGAGCCCCATGATCATGCGCATCGTGGTGGACTTCCCGGCGCCGTTGGGCCCGAGGAAGCCGGTCACACTGCCGGGACGCACGACGAAGGAGACGTCGTCCACGGCGGTCTTCGGACCGTACTGTTTGGTGAGATGGCTGACTTCGATCACGGCCTCGACGCTACGGGAGGGGCCGTCGGTGCCGCGTCCGCCGTTGGGGGGAGATGTGTGCTCCCACAGGGTGACGCGGGGGGTGCTGGCTGGGGCGCGGGCATCGGCGTCGCGCGGGTTTTCGTGCTGGGCGACAGTTCACGCGCGCGGCGGCCCGTGAGGTGTCGCTGGGCGCGAAAGGTCGGCGCGCAGCGCTCACGCAGGGTGGTGCGCCGGACGCTCATCGCCAGGGTCGCGAGCGAACGCGAGGCTCTCCTCGATGATCGACAGCACGACCGCGAGCTCGTCGACGTCGCGCGGGCCGTAGACCATGAACTCGGTCCCGTGGTCCTCGTACTGGTGCGGGATCGCCCACCCGAGTTCGGTCAGTTCGGCTCCACGTGCGACCGGGAGGCAGAGGTGGACGGAGGTGTCCTCGACGCCGTGCAGGTGCACGGGCTCGAGTCGTCCGTCCGGCGCCAGTGAGGTCCACGGGACGACGTGGTCGTGCTGATCGCGCAGGAACAACGCGCGTGACGACGCCGGCGACACCTGGCTGTGCCCCTCTTCGACGCCGGGCAGCGCGACGGCACTCCCGACGAGCGCTCCCCACAGTTCCGGCGTCGCGCGGTCGGTGAGCTGCCGCTGGGGACCGGCGTCGGACACGGCGGGCCGTTCGCCGCGGCGGATGGACCTGATCACCGCTCGACGATACCGTCTCGGCCGGGTTGCGTCGCTCCTGTTCGGGCCCTCACGAGGAGGGGGAAGCGTCCGCGTCGACCTCGTACGCCTCGAACCGGGCGTCGGCGAGGATCGCGTCGATGAGCGACCGCGACCCGGCGACGATCGTCGAGTCCCAGTCGATCTCGGTGGCGAGCACCCACTCGTGCCCCTCGGGCCAGAGCATCTGCGGGGTGTGCCCGACATCGACGTAGGTGCCCACGCGGGCGTCGTCCGTCCAGGACGGGTCGCTGAGCTGCGGCAGGGACATGGAGAGCAGGAAGCACTCGCGGGCCGGCCACAGGAAGCGCGGACCCGCGAGCGACTCCCGGAGCGAAGCCTGCTCCCGCCGGTGCTGCGCCTGGGCCCGGGCAATGTGCGCCTGCATCTCCACGCGCTCGGCCGCCGTCGGCTCGCCGTTCCCCTGCCACCCGAAGCCCAACGTCGACGCGTTCAGGTCGCCCCATCCGTCCCAGACCGCCCCGACCAGGTCGTCCGGCGTCGACGTCGCCTCGGCGAGGAGCCCGGTGAGCGCGGCGAGCTGTTTCGGCTCGTACCAGCCCTCTTCGGGCGGATGGACGACCCAGCCGTCCTCGAAGGGCAGGTCCGACTCGTCGTCCCGACCGCTGAGCGTCTGCCACGACACGAGCGGGTCGATCGTCCGACGGGTGCGCTCGGCGACGTCGGCCCAGCGCCACTCCGCCGACTCGAGGACCGGGTGCTCGTCGTACTCGTCCACGGTCGTTCGGTCCTCGCGATCCGCTCGGAGCGGGTGCAGGATCCGGACGTACGCCTCGAACCCGGTGCCCGCGACGCCGCCGAACGAGGCGAACGCGCCGGCCCGGGCCAGCAACCAGTCGCCGCGCGAGACGTCCTTGATCAATTCCACGTATCGAGCCTAGGACTGACCGGGGCAGCCGTCAGGACGTCGTCCGGACCTCGAAACCGGGCAGGTCCGGCACCGGATCGGTCGCCAGCCGGGCGTGCGTCTCCACGTCGAACCGCTCCGAGCCGTACCGGAACTTCTGCCGTTCGACGCCCTCCGCGCGGAACCCCGCGATCGTGGCGACTCGGCACGAGGCCGGGTTGTTCGAGCGGTGTCCGAGTTCGAGGCGGAAGAGCCCGGCGTCGAACGCCCAGGTCGACACACTCGTCAACGCACGAGCGGCGAGCCCACGGCCGCGAGCATCGGCCGCCAGCCAGTAGTGCGCCCAGGCCGTGGCGTGCCGGAACTCGATCGCCGACAGCCCGACGTTCCCGACCGCGACTCCGTCCTCCGCGATGGCCCAGTTCTTCGCCCGCTCGTCGAACCGCAGCGCACCCCTGATGTGCGCACGGGCATGCTCCTCGTCATCGAGCCCGACGTCCGGGAACTGCGTCGCGAGGTCCGGGTTCGACCGACTGGCGACGAAGAGCGCAGCCGCGTCGTCGAGCGACCACGGGCGCAGTACGACGACCATGTGTGGTCTCCCCGACCGTCAGCCGGCAGCGGGCCCGGCCTGCGGGCGGGGTGCTCGGAGGCCGGGGAACTCGTCGTCGCGCCACTCGCCCTCGGCGCGCGTGCCGTTGCTCACCGACTGCTCCTCGCGCTCCCGGAGCTCCACGCGGCGGATCTTGCCCGAGATGGTCTTCGGGAGCTCCGCGAACTCGACGCGGCGGACGCGCGCGTAGGCGGGGAGAGCCGTGCGTGCGTACTCCAGGACCTGCCTGGCGGTGTCGGCCGACGCCTCCCATCCGGTGGCCAACGCGACGTACGCCTTGACGACGTTGAGACGGGCGTCGTCGGGTGCCGGGACGACCGCGCTCTCGGCCACGGCCGGGTGCTGCAGCAGGGCGCTCTCCACCTCGAACGGCGACACCTTGTAGTCCGAGGACTTGAAGACGTCGTCGGTGCGGCCGATGAAGGTCAGCTCGCCGTCGGCGTCGCGGACGGCGATGTCGCCGGTGTGGAAGAAGCCGTCGCGCATCGACGAGGCCGTGCGGTCGGGATCGCCGAGGTACTCGGCCATCAGGTTGACGGGCCGCTCGGTGAGGTCGAGGCAGACCTCGCCCTCGTCGCCCGGTTCGCCGGTGACGGGGTCGAGCAGCGTCACGGTCACGCCGGGGAGCGGCTTGCCCATCGCGCCGGGCGTCACGGCGGCGCCCGGAGCATTGCCGATGATCGCCGTGGTCTCGGTCTGCCCGTAGCCGTCGCGGATGGTGAGCCCCCACGCTGCCTCGACCCGGCCGATGACCTCGGGGTTGAGCGGCTCGCCGGCCGAGATGAGCTCACGGAGCGCGCGCGGCTTCACGCCGAGGTCGGACTGCAGCATCATCCGCCACGCGGTCGGCGGCGCGCAGAACGTGTTGACCTCGGCCTGCTCGAGCTGCGCGAGGAGTGCGGCGGGGTCGAAGCGCGCAGTGTTGTGGATGAACACGGTGGCCTCCGCGATCCACGGCGCGAAGAAGCAGCTCCAGGCGTGCTTGCCCCACCCGGGCGAGCTGATCGTCAGGTGCACGTCACCGGGCCGGACGCCGAGCCAGTACATCGTGCTGAGGTGACCGACCGGGTACGACGTCTGGGTGTGCACGACCATCTTCGGCTTCGACGTCGTGCCGGACGTGAAGTAGACCAGGCACGGGTCGGTCGTGCGGGTGACGACGTGGGGGCGGACCTCATCACTGGGAGCGGGCTCACCCAGGTCGCTCGGGTACTCCGTCCACCCGTCAGCGGGACCGCCGATGACGATGCGCGTGAAGGACCCGCGGACGTCGTCGTACTTGTGCGTCTCGCTCCGGTTCGTGACGACGTGCGCCACTGAGCCCCGGTCGACGCGGTCCTGCAGGTCGGCCGTGTCGAGCATGGTCGACGTCGGCAGGATGACCGCACCGAGCTTGATCACGGCGAGCATGGTCTCCCAGAGCTCGAGCTGGTTGCCGAGCATGACGAGGACGTGGTCGCCCTGCTGCACGCCGAAGCCGTGCAGGCGCGCGGCGAGCCGATCGGACCGTGCGGCCATCTCGGCGTAGCTGAACCGCTGCTCACGGCCGTCCTCCTCGACGATCCAGAGCGCGGTGCGGCTGTTGTCGGTCGCGATGACGTCGAACCAGTCGGTCGCCCAGTTGAACGTGTCACCGACGTCCGGCCAGCGGAACCCGGCGCGTGCCGCTTCGGGAGAGTCCGCGGCGAGGAGCTGGTCGCGGGCGGCACGGTACGCGGCGGTCGGGTTCACATCAGGCACGGACCGATCATGCCGCATCCGTCTCAGAGCCGATCGATCAGGCGAGTTCCCGGAGCCAGCGGTCGAGCCAGGGAATGATGCGCGAGAGGTCGTCCGCGTCGATCGCGTCACTCGCGGCCGCACGTGCCGCCGGACCCGCGTTGAGCGCCAACGCACTGGGGAGCGCCTGGAAGAGCGGGATGTCCGAGCGGCTGTCGCCGACAGCGCAGCAGCGTTCGATCGGTACACCGAGGTCACGAGCGAGCGCGAGCGCCCGGTCCCGCTTGTCGAACTCGTCGAAGTGCTCGGCGACGGTGCCGTCGTGGACGCCGTCGTGCTCGCCGACTCGGGGCCCGCCGTTCGGGACGAACCCGAACCGCCGCGCGAGGGAACGGGTCACGGGTTGCCACGCGAGCGACGCGAGCACGGGTTCGACGTCGTGGGCACGGCACCACGCGACGACGGTCTCGGTTCCGGGCAACACCGGCAGGCCGTCGAGCCACCGGTCGACCGTCGCGACGGACGTGCCACGCCACCCGCGTGCGTCGACCTCACTGACCTGCTGGTTGGTGAGATCGCCGGCGGCGTAGCGCGCTTCTGCATCGTCGAGCGCGTCCTGGTGCCCGAACCGGGCGGCCAGGAAACTGCTGCTGGAACCGGGGCTGACGAGGGTTCCGTCGACGTCGAAGAACACAATGCCGACGGTCACTGCTGACCGCTCCCCCGCACGACCGCCTCGAGCACCCGGATCGTCTCGTCGGTGTCGACGTGCAGGTGCGCCCCGATGCCGAGCGCACGTGCGGCCTCGATGTTCTCCGGCACGTCGTCCACGAAGAACACCTCGTCCGGGTCCGCCCCCAAGCGCTCGAGCGTGATCCGGAACGCCTCGGCATCGGGCTTGTTCACACCGATCTCGTGGGAGTAGCAGATCGGGTCGAACACCGCCGAGAACCGGAAGCGCCGTTCCTCTTCCTCGCGAGCACCATCGCCAGAATTCGACAGGATCGCGAGGCCGATGGTGCCGCGGAGTCCGGCGAGGAAGTCGTACAACGGCTGGTTCAGCGTTCCGCAGTACGCATCCCAGAAGTCGGCCCGCATGACGGCGAGCTGGTCGGCCCCCAGCTCGAGCGCCGTACCGATCGAGCCCCAGTACTGGTCGACGACGCCGGTCTGACGGGAGGCGTCGGGCAGGTCCGCTGCGACGAGGCGTGCGGAGAAGTCGTCCGTCGTCATCCCGAGACGCTCGGCCCACCGCGCCCGGAAGCGTCCGGGCCAGGCGGCGTCGTCGACGAGCTCGAGGACGCCGCCCACGTCGGACAGCAGCCACCGCACGACGGACCCCGTGGCCCTGGCCGTCCCGCCGGTCACAGCGATCCCCGCAGCTGCCGGATCATCTCGACCTCGAGTTCGCTCGGATCGAGGACGTACGCCTCGGTCGCACCCGTCGGCTCGTAGCCACGTCGGGCGTAGAAGGCCTGCGCGCGGGTGTTCCCCTCGTGCACGTGCAGCCGAAGGGCCGATCCGTGCGCCGCCGCCCATACCTCGATCTCGTCGAGCAACGCATCGGCGACACCGGCGGAACGGCCCCGGTGCGACGGAGCGACGTAGACGCCGACCAGGAGCGGCCCGACCCGGGGGCCGGGCACGAACACCCCCATCGTCCCGAGCCACCGGCCGTCGGCACCGATCGCGGCGAGGGTCGTCCCGCCGACGTCGTGCTCACGGCGGCCGCGTCGACGCCAGTCACGCTCCTGCAGCCGCTCCGCGTCGGCGAGCCGCTCCCCGTACGCCTTCGGGGTGTCCCGGAGCATCTCCAGTCGCAGTGCCCGCACGGACTCCCAGTCGTCCTCCGTGGTCGGTCGGATCGTCGTTCCCCGCATGACCCGAGCCTAGGGGTGGCAGGCCCGGAGAAATCGTTCCAATCCGACTGGCGGACGACGCCGAATCACCTGCAACGACCGGGAAACACCCGGAGCGCTCACCAGCCGCACATCGCTGGTTCTCCACCCCACCAAGGGTGTGTTCGGCGCGCACACAGCAGCCGCGCCGA